>JBBRKQ010000088.1:0-16465 GCA_038231815.1 Phycisphaerales bacterium | reverse complement strand
GTGTGCACGTAAAAGAAGCCGCGCTCGTGGAAGAAGCGGTGCACGGCCATGGCCAAGCAGTGCCGCACGCGTGTGACGGCGCCGAAGGTGTTGGTGCGGATGCGCAGGTGGGCCTGCTCGCGCAGGTACTCAAAGCTGTGCGGCTTGGGCTGAATCGGGTAGCTGTCCGGATCCTCGACCTTGCCGATCACGCGGATCGCACCATTGCTGGCGGCATCAACAGCGATCTCGCTGCCACCCTTGGGGTTCTGCACAATCACGCCATCGGCCTCGATAGCACAGCCGGCGCTGAGGTGCGTTACTTCGCTGGCGTAGTTGGCGATGTCACCTTTGACGACGAGCTGGATCGTGTCAAAGCACGAGCCATCGTGTAGAGCGACGAACGAAAGCCCGCCCTCGGCCTTGCTGTCGCGCCGGGTTCGCACCCAGCCTTTGATGGTGACCGGGGTGCCGACGGGCGATTTTTGTGCTTCAACGATGCGCAGCCAAGCCATAATTTGAACTCCTAGAGAAATCGCAGCAGAACCCGCGTGGCCGCCATGATAACAGCTCCCGATGGTGTTAGCATGCTGCGGGTGTTTGACCGATTGGTTCGGAGGCAAACGGCACATCGGCAAGATGCCGATGCTACGGCGGACCGCTCTCTCACCGGTACGCAGGCCTCATTCTTGAGCTCGCCTGCCCACTATTTCAACCAACCGCTCCCACCCCCATGGGCTTCCGGCGATGGCGTTGCCCGCATCACTGCCCCGCTCTCCCCGCCAGCCAGTGATCACGCCGCCCGCCTCAGTTACGATCGGAATGAGGGCCGACACGTCCCACGGCTTCATCACCGGATCAATCATGGCTTCAAGTCGGCCGGTGGCCACCAGCACGTAGCCATAGCAGTCGCTCCAGCCGCGGACATCACCAAATGTGCGCACCATCGCAGCGGGAATGTCTGGGCGGCCGGCCTCGTCAAACAGTTGCAGCGCCGTCAGCCCTGCGACCGACCGCGCCTTCTCGGTGACGGTTGAGACCCCGCACCGCTCCGCCGCGTTGTTTCCGCGGCGCAGCCAGCAGCCGCCACCGGAGATCGCACTGACGGTCTCGTCCATCGCGGGCAAATCACAGATGCCCGCGGCGGGCACCCACAATCCAGTGTGATCGCGGAACTCGATGCCGATAAGCGTTCCAAAGAGCGGCACACCTCTGCAAAAAGCTCGGGTGCCATCGATTGGGTCCAGCACCCAGCGGAATTCGCTGCTGCCTTCGCTGACGCCGTACTCCTCACCCACGATGGTGTCCGCACCAAATACCGCGGCGATCTTTTCCCGCAGCAACACCTCGCACTCACGGTCGGCCTTGGTCACGGGCGAATCGTCACCTTTGACCTCGGCGGCCATGCCCCGATATGAGAAAGCCCCCATAACCACCCGCCGCGTCTGGGCAAGCAGCAACAGCCCAAACTCCCACCGAGCCGCGAGCTGCTCAAGTTGTGCGGGTGAAAATTCCATCAAAGTACCGCCGAACGCCCCATCCATTGCCCTGAGCGCCTGCCTCTATTTGACCATTTGACCATTTTTCCTCACTCCCACTCAATCGTTGCCGGTGGCTTGCTCGATATGTCGTACACCACCCGGTTCACGCCGCGTACCTCATTAATGATGCGGCTAGAAATGGTGGCCAAAACCTCGTGCGGCAGGCGAGCCCAATCTGCGGACATGAAGTCCTCAGTACTCACAGCCCGGACGGCGACGCACGAGTCGTAGGTTCGGCCATCGCCCATCACACCGACGGACTTGACTGGCAGCAGCACGGCAAAGACCTGACTGGTGGCCCGATACAAGTTGGCGGCTTCGATTTCTTCCAGCACGATCTGGTCGCACGCGCGGAGCAGATCGAGCTTGGGCTTGGTCACTTCACCGATAATTCGCACCGCAAGGCCAGGCCCCGGGAAGGGGTGCCGCCAGATGAGTTTCTCAGGCAGGCCTAGCACCTCACCCAACTTGCGGACCTCATCTTTAAACAAGTCTCGCAGCGGTTCAATCAATTGAAAGCCGATGTCCTCCGGCAGGCCGCCCACGTTGTGGTGCAGCTTGATGCCTGCGCTGGTGCCGGAGAGCCCGTGGCCGGACTCGATCACGTCTGGATAGAGCGTTCCTTGAGCAAGGAATGCGGCATCGGCCAGTTCGGGGTTGTCAACCGTGGCAGCCTTAAACACGCTGATGAATCGGTGGCCGATGCGACGGCGTTTTTCCTGCGGATCGGTGATGCCGGCAAGGTCGGCCAGAAAGTCTTTCTCTGCATCGATCGTGCGAAGATCAACGTGGAAGTGGTCGCGGAAAGTGCTTTCAACCAGCGCACGCTCGGCGTTACGCAGCAGACCTGTGTCTACAAAGATGCAGGTAAGCTGCTTACCCACGGCCCGGTGTAGCAGTGCCGCCACGACTGCAGAATCTACCCCGCCCGACAGGCCGCAGATGACACGCTTGTTACCGATCAGCGCACGGGCACTCTCCACGGCCTTGTTGACGTAGTCACTCATTCGCCAATCACCCTTGCACTTGCAAATCTCGTACAGGAAGTTCTGAAGCATCGCACTGCCCTGAGGGGTGTGCGTGAGTTCGGGGTGAAATTGAACGCCGTAGAACCGCTTGCTCCCCGCAATCGCCCGGACCGCAGCCAGAGGGCACGTTGGTGTGCTGGCCAGTACATCAACGGTTGGCAAATTGGCACGGCCCGCCGCGGCGGCATCGGGCATGGTCACTTGGTCACCGTGGCTCATCCACACGGTAGTGGATTCCGGCAGGCCGTGCATCAGGTCTTTGCGATCGCTGATTGTGACTGCGGCGCGACCGAACTCGCGATGGTCGGCACGCTTGACCTCAAGGCCCATCATGCGGCAAGCCAACTGCATGCCGTAGCAGATGCCTAGAACCGGCACGCCCAGATCAAAGATACCGGGGTCGCACGTGGGGGCCCCGGCCTCGTACACGCTAGATGGGCCGCCGGAGAGGATGATGCCCGCAGGCCGTAGCGGCTTGATGGTGGCCAGTGGAGTGCCGGGCGCTACCAGCAGCGAGAACACTCCCGCATCGCGCACGCGCCGGGCGATGAGCTGGGCGGTTTGGCTGCCAAAGTCCAGAATCAGCACGGTCTCGCGGTCGGCCGCTTGCGTGACCAAGCCCGCCAGATTGGCCTGGGCTATGGAAGAAGGTGCGGCGTCGGTTGTCTTAATAATGGTTGACATTCGCGCTGGCTCGTTGATCGCGTTGGAGGCCCAAGTGGCTGCTTGAGAGGCCGGAAGGGAAGGGGATAGGTTAGGGCAAACAGCACTCCAAGGGGAGACGAACCACGCCGCGGCTTCGTTGAATCCGGCACTGTCAGTTCTTGTGAGCAAACCGGGGAGATTGCTGGAATGGCCGCCGCAAATGGCCCTCCCGCCGCGGCATTGCTTTTCGCTTGAAGCTTTTCTCCTTGATTCACTGCCTTCTACCCTCCGGTATGACCGCGACCCTCGCCGCCAGTATGACCCCCTTCGCCAGCCGCACGACCACAATCCTTGATGGCCTCCGGGCTGCCGGGCAGTATAAACACCTGCAGACGCTGGAAGGGCCGATGGATGCCGTGGTGAAGATCCGCGGCTACGGCGAGTGCCTCTGCTTCTGCTCAAACAACTATTTGGGTCTGGCCAACCACCCGGAAGTGGTTGAAGCTGGCAAGAAGGCCCTGACTGATTACGGCGCGGGGACGGCGAGTGTGCGGTTTATCTGCGGTACGTTCTCGCCGCACGAGGTGCTGGAGAAAATGATCGCCTCGTACATGGGCACGGCGGCATCATACACGTTTGTCTCGGCATGGACTGCCAACGAGGCGGTGTTTCCGACACTGTGCGAGCCGGGCGACATCATCATCTCCGATGAACTGAACCATGCGTGCATTATTGATGCGATCCGTCTGGCGACGGTGATCAAGAAGGGGTTGCACAAGGCGGTGTACAAGAACAAGATCATCACCGCAGCACAAGGCCCCGGCTCGCTTGAAGAAGCCATCAACAAAGCAAAGGCAAACCCCGAAGTCACCGGCCAAATCTGGGTCGTCACCGATGGTGTATTCTCCATGGAAGGCTCGATTGGCGACTTGCCAGCCATCCGCAAACTGTGCGACACTGCCAACGCCCTGCTGGTGGTTGACGATTCCCACGGTCACGGCGTCATGGGTAAGCTCGGCCGCGGCACGCACGAGCACTTTGGCATGGTTGATGCCGTTGGTGCGGCACCGACGACCGCCAATCGTGTTGATATTTTCACGGGCACGCTGGGCAAGGCTTTGGGCGGTGGGGCGGGCGGCTTTGTTGCGGCAAGCCAGCAGGTGATTGATCTGCTCATTCAGCGCGGCCGGCCCACGCTGTTTAGCAACGCCCTGCCGGTCACGGTCGCGTGCTCGGCCAATAAGGCCATTGAGGTCCTCCTCCGCGAGCCGGAGCGTGTGCAGAAGTTGCGGGATAACTTGAGGTACGCCCGCAAGCAGATCACGGGTGCGGGGTTCGCTGTGCTGGAGTCCCCCACTGCCATTTGCCCCATTATCGTTCACGACACGGCCAAGGCCATTGCGATGAGCAAGCGGCTGCTGGAACTGGGCGTGTTTGTAATTGGCTTTGGCTACCCGGTGGTGCCTGAGGGGCACGCAAGGCTGCGCGTGCAGATTTCTGCAGCCCACAGCACGGCGCACATTGATGCACTGGTTGATGCGCTGAAGAAGCTGTGATTCATGACGAGGCCTTGTTACGCTGGGAGGGAGATGCCCCCGGGGCGTTTGCCCCGGCCGGGCGTGCTTAGGGTGTTTATGGAAAGCCTGAGATGCAGGATTGCTGCGTTGGCAGTCGATACCACCGGCATGCGCGTATTGATTATTGGAGCTGGATTTGCCGGGGCCGCCGCGGCGTATGAGTTCAAGCATCGCTACTCGGCGGATGTGACGGTAATCGAGCAGGCCCGGCACGCTGGCGGAATGCTGCGCACATTTTCGACCAAAGAGGGAATTTCGTACGAGTACGGCCCGCGGATTGTGTCGGTGTTTCGAGGCAGTGAAGACTGCCTGCAATTCTTCGAGAAGTTTCTGGACCTTCAACCGCGCGATATTTATCAAGGCACCTGCCTGCGGCCCGAATACCCGGCTGTGCCATTTCCGGTTGATCGGCCTTCACTGCTAAAACTGCCGTGTGGCGACCAGATTGCCCGCGAATGGGAGGCCCTCAAGGGCAAGCCAGCGATTGAGACGAACCTAAAGACCTACTTAGAATCCACCGTTGGCCCGACGCTGACGGCACTTGCGTTTGCACCGTTTAATGCGAAGTTCTGGGGGCGGCGGCTTGAAGATATTCCCGCGGACTGGGGCAAGCTGCGCCGGCTGGAACGCATCAGCGAGAAGGGTGAGTATCGGCTGCCATCAATCGCCCCCCACTACTACCCCAAGGGTGGCTTTAACCCGCTGTTTGATAAGCTGCTCGCCTCTGCGAATGAAATTCGTTATGGCGTGAGCGTGCAGGACATCAGCCAGACTCCGGGCGGTGGCGTTACCGTGCGCACAGATCGTGAAGAAATGCACGCTGATCTGGTGCTGTCAACCGCACCAATCGATAAAACCCTCGGGCTGCGCTTTGGCGAGCTGGAATGGAAGGGCTACCGCACCGAGATCGAAGTCATCAACAAACCCAAGCTCGGCTACGCGCCGGATGGGGTGCCTTTTTCGTGGCTCTACACGCCGTACGAGGACACGCAGGTGTGCCGCACCACTGATTTTGGTGTGATTCACCACGGCAACAACTACGACCAGCCCTCGGTGCTGCTGAAAGAACTGCCCGACAATTCCGTAAAAATGTACCCCGTGTGGTGGGAGGGCGAAAAGTTTGAGAAGTACCTCTCCGAAGCCGCCAAGATCAAGGGCTTCATCCCCATCGGCCGCCTGGGTATGTACAAGTATGTGACAATGGACAGCACCTACGGCATGGTGCAGCGACTGTGCAAGGGCCTGTCACGCTATGCCGAGGCCGACCACGCGGGCCGACTGGACTGCCTGAAGCACGTGCGCGGCGATTGGGCGAACTGAAACAAGACCTAGAAAAAAGACGAAAGAAACGACGGGGAGAGCACTGGCTTGCTGGTTGGCGGGTTGCGGCTTGGGATAGGGAGATGAGGCCGCATCCGCGGATAGCGTTATCGCTGTGTTGCTCGAGGCAGAAGACCTTCGGGCTGTTTGGCTCTTGATGCGGGTACCCTGTCCCATGGCATCGCACCCTGCTCTCGCGCATCTGCTTCGTGTTACCGGAATCCCTACCGCCTCGGGGCGGGAGTATCGCGTCGTGCGTCACATCACCGCGTGGTGTGAAGGCCACCCGGAACTTGCGCTGACCGCCGATGCTTCGGGCAACATGGTAGTGCGGTTTGCGAAGTTCACGATCGATGCTGCCAAGCCGCTGTACATTACCGCCCACCTTGATCATCCAGGATTTGTGATTGAAAAGCTGCTGCCCGATGGCACGCTGGAGGTCTCGTTTCGTGGTGGCGTCATGGCAGAGTTCTTCGAGAACGCCCCGATCACGCTTTTTACCACGGCAGATGAACCCATCGCAGCAGCACTCACCGGTAAATGTGCGCACGTTGGTCCATTCGGAGACCATTACACCGCCAAGCTGGAAACCGCGACAAACTCTTTGGCGATTGGCGATGTCGGCCGCTTCGCAATGCCGGGACCGATGATCGACGAATCAACCCGCACCCTTCACACGCCAGCGTGCGATGATCTTTCCGCCGTGGCCGCGGCACTGGCGATGATGGATGCGCTGATGGCCGAGTGCAAAGCCGGAAAACCGATCCCCGATACTCGCCTGCTATTTACCCGGGCCGAGGAGATTGGCTTTATCGGCGCGATTGCCGCATGCAGGCACGGGACGATGAGTCGCGACAGTATTGTCCTGGCGCTGGAGAACAGCCGCAGCTTTGCGGACTCGCCTATCGGCGGCGGGCCGATCGTTCGTGTGGGGGACCGCATCAGCATCTTCACGCCGTGGCTGACGGCGGCGTGCGCGGACCGGGCGGAGAAGATCTTTGGCGGGGCTGCCGTGCCGCGGGCACAGCAAAAAACGGGTGAAAGTGCAAAACGGCCTTGGCAGCGCAAACTGATGGCGGGCGGCGCGTGCGAGGCGACGGTGTTTTGCACCGAGGGCTACGACGCCACATGCCTGTGCCTGCCACTGGGCAATTATCACAACATGGCAAACCTAGCGGAACTGCAGGCGGGCACGTACGACGTCGCCAAACTTGGCCCACCGCGGGCGGCGCCGGAGTTTGTCTCTACAGAGGACTATCTCGGGCTTGTGGACCTGCTGGTGTCGCTGGGCACGCAGCATCCGGTGCAGCCAACCGGCAGCCGCGGCAGCTTTGCACCTCGGATCGACTCGCTGTGGAGCAAGTGTGGTGCGGTACTGGATGAGCCGAAAGTGATCTGATTCAATCCCTGGATTTCGTTTAATACTCGGGCGTTCTGGAACCCGCTTTCAAGCTCGAGCGCGGTCCATTGACCGACGATGAATACTGCTCTGGCTCACCGCCTCCGTGGCACGCAGCAAAGTACCGTTGGTGTGCGACACCGCGAAAAGTGTGCCCCTGCGCAGGCCGCACGGGAGGGCGGTTGCGGCTTCTCTTAGGGAGGTTAAGGGAAACGCTGGCAGCTCTCAAGGTTTAACATGCCTGGCGCATGAAAAGGGCGACCCGGATGTGCCGGGTCGCCCTGGATTTTGTCAACGTGCGGTCTGCGTGGTCATCAACTGACCGCCGCGGGTCTGCAAGCTATCTGGACTCAGCAACCGGCCCCGAACGCGTTGATGAACGCGACGAAGTCGTTGCCATCGATCACGCCGTCGAGGTTGACATCAGCGATTGGGTCAATCGCCGGGTCGCCAACACCGTAGGAGTTGATGAAGGCGGTGAAGTCGTTACCGTCAACCGTGCCGTCGTTGTTGACATCAGCCAAACAGGGGTTGACTGCGGTACCGGCCACCACGGTGACTGAATACGTGCCCGCCGGATTGCTCGCGGTGATATTGAATCCGGTGGTTCCGAACGTCATGTTGAAGCCGCCGACAGCGACATAGTACGTGCCGGCTGGGAGTGTGCCAGCGCCGCCAGCAGCGTCTCCGACGAGCGGCGGATATGTGCGAGTCGGGGCAGTCTGACCGAAGCTCAGCAAGCTGAACCCGAGGAGTACAACATCGTCGTTGTCAGCCACTCGGGTGCCGTCGGTGCGGTAGAGGCCGATCTCAGTATCGGTAACGGTTGAACCGACGGAGTGGATGTCTAGATAGCGGTCCGGATCAACCGCATCGGCGGTGGTGGTAAAGCGGAACCAGCGGATACTGTTTGCTGGCATCGGCAACGAGCCGGTGAGGGTGTTGTTGCTGGAAGTGCCTAGGTTTGTAGCCGGCACCAGTGCGGCGGTAGCGGTGTTCTGGCTGCCGCAGGGGCTGGTTATAACGCAGCGATAGTTGCCCGTATCGCCCGGGGCTGCGGCCGTAATAGAGAGGGTCGCCGCGGTCACGCCGCCGAATGTAGAGCCGGAGGCCTGCACGCCGTTCACCACATTGACGTTGTTGCGCTGCCACTGGAAGGTGATTGGCCCGGTGCCGCTGGCGACAACGGAGAAGGATGCGTTGCTGCCAACAAGAATCGCGACCGGTACCGGGCTAGAGGTGATAAAGGTTCCGGGAGAAACGTTGAGCGCGGCACTGTTACTAAAAGTGGTATCACAGGGTGTGCTGATGACGCAGCGGTAGGCCGATGCATCAGAGATGTCGATACCCGCAAGCGAGAGCGTCGCCGTGGTAGCGCCGGTGATTGCGGTGCCGCTGGGAGAGATGCCATCACTGATGTTGACACCGGCTTTTTGCCACTGGAAACTTGGTGCCGGAGTCGCCGAGGCGGCGACGGTAAACAGCTTGGTGGTGCCAGCGCACTGGGTGCCGCCGATGGGTTGCGTCGCGATGATCACGGGGGTGCCGATGATCAAAGCAGCGTTTGTGGAGAGCACAGAGCCGCAACCGCCAGATGCCAAGCAGGTGTAAGTGCCCGCATCGCCCGCGGCGACACTGGTGAGGCTAAGAACCGCGGTAGTTACGCCGGCAATGGTGGTGCCGTTGGCGTTCACACCGTTGATGAGGTTTACGCCGTTGCGACGCCACTGGAGAGTGACGGGCAGGTTACCAGTGACGTTACCGACAACAAAGTTGGTGTTGGCACCGGGGCAGATGGTGCGGTCCGCTGGGGAGGTTCCGATACGGGTATCGAGATTGACAACCAATGCCGCAGCGCCTCCGGTGATTACTGCACACGTGTTGGATGCAATACAGCGGTAGCTGCCGGCGTCCGCGGGATCGACACTGCCGAGCGTCAGGGTTGGTGTGTTTGCGCCTGAGATGATCGTTCCGTTGACATTTGCACCGTCAACCAAGGTGAGTCCGTTGCGCTGCCAGCGGAGGGTGGGTGCCGGAGAGCCGGTGATTACCGCGGTGAAGCTTGGGTTATTACCTTCACAGGTGGTGACCGCCAATGGGGTTGAGACTGTTGGTCGCGTGTCAACGATCAGGGTGCGGGTTACCGAAAAATCAACATCGCAGGCGTTGGTAACGATGCACTGGAAGTTGCCCGCATCGGCCGGGGCAACGCTGGAGAGTGTGAGGGTTGAGGCGGTGGCTCCGGCGATGGTGGTGCCGTTGGCGTTGACGCCGTTGACGAGATTGACTCCGTTGCGCTGCCACTGAAACGTAGGTGCGGGCGTGCCATCGGCAATGATGCTGAAGCTGGCGGTGGTAGTTTCGCAGGCAACCTCGTTGACCGGCTGGGTCGTGATCAGCACGTCCTGGACGGTCAGCGTCCTTGAAAACGTGACATCGACATCACAGGGATTGGTAATCCGGCAGAAATACACGCCCGAATTCAAACGTGAAACACTCGTAAGACTAAGAATCGACGTCGTGACACCGGAAACCCCTGAACCGTTTGCCAGTGCCACGCTGTCTTTGAACCACTGGAACGTGATGGGCGCAAAGCCCGTGGCGGCGGTTGAGAATGTCACGTTGACAAACTGGCAAACCGTCTGCGAGATGGGCTGGAGGGTAATGACTACCTGCGGATTGATGGTGAGGGCCGCGTTCGCGCTAAAAGAGGTGCTGCAGGGGCTAGTGACGATTGCGCGGTAGTTGCCCGCATCGGCGGGGAAAGACTGGTCAGCGTCAGGGTGGTGGTTGTGGCACCGGAGACGCCAAAACCGTCCGCCAGATTGACACCGTTGAATTGCCATTGCACTGTGGGCGCCGGTGACCCGGCCAAGACGCCAACAAAGAAGGATGTTGAGCCAAGTTCGCATGCCGCACGCGACGTCGGGCTGCTTGCGATGCTCGACGCCGTCTCAATTGTTAGAAGTGCCCCAACGCTGATCGTCGTGTTATTGAGCGGGCAACTGTTGGTCACAGCGCAGGTGTATGTGCCGGCATCGCCGATGGCCACGCTGCTGAGGGTTAGTGTTGTGGTTGTGACGCCGGCCACGTTGGTGCCGAACCCGTTGACTCCGTTGACCAGGTTCACACCATTGCGGCGCCAGCGGAAGGTGAGCGCGCCGCCGCCTGGAGAACTGGCCGCGACGGTGAACGCAGTGTTCAGGCCGGAGCAGATGGTGACGGGGTCGGGCGGGTTGGTAATTGTGGGAACGCCGGCGACGGTGAGCACCGCGCCGCTGGTAATGACGCTGTTGCACACATTGGCAAACGCGCAGGTGTAGGTGCCGCCATCAGAAGGGGAGATGCCGATCAGTGTAAGGGTTACGCTGTTGGCACCGGAAATTAGTGTGCCCGCGCCGTTCAAACCGTTGACGAGGTTGACGCCGTTGCGACGCCACTGGAGTGTGGACGGTGCTGTCGCAAAGCCGTTCATTGTGAAGTCCACGGTGTCGCCTTCACAATTGGCGCTCGAAACCGGGTTCAGCGTAATCGTCGCCGGCAAGCGCACAACCACCGATGCGGTGCTCGATGTCAGTGTGGAGCAGGCGTTGTCGATCACGCAGGTGTAGCTGCCGGCATCGGCCGGGTCGATGCTGCTAAGCGAGAGCGAAGCGGTGGTTGCACCGGTGATGGTGGTGCCGTTGGCATTGACGCCGTTGACAAGGTTCACCGCGTTGCGACGCCACTGATAGCCTGTGGGCGAGCCGGTGTTGGCAACGGTAAGACCGATGTTCACTCCGCCGCAGACCGTAGTGCCGACGGGCTGGACCGTAAAGGCAAGCGAAGTGGCCACGGTCAGCGTGACGGCGGGGCTGGTGCCGTTGCAGAAAAACGGGACCCCGAGCGAATACGAGACGGTGTAGTTGCCCGCATCACCAACCGCCACGCTGGTCAACGTCAGCGCAGTTGTACCCTGACCGGAGACGATGGTGCCGTTGCCGTTGACGCCGTTGGCTAGCGCCGTTCCATTGCGACGCCACGTAATTGTGCCGCCGCCGATTCCGAAGATGGCGTTGAACGTGACGTTGCCAGCGTTACACCGCTCCACATCACCGGTGGTGATGGTGCCGATGCATTGGGCCTGCGCGCTGGGGGCGGTAAAGGCCAGCATGAGCGCAACGGCAATGCTCAGTGTCGCGGTCCTTGCCAGTCGCTGGAGTGATTGCAAGAAGAGTTGGAACGGCGAAAGAACGTGTGTCATCTCAGCTACCTTCTACAAGAGAAAGAACAGGACGGGCTATTGAACGTTGCGAAGCAAAAGTTGGCAGGCTTCTCGGCACTATGTCACTCAAACGCGACGGATTGCACTTGTCTGCTCTGCGGCGAGCGGGAGCCGCAGGAAAAAGTTCTGAAGCACTGAACAATGCAACCGAACAGCAGTCTGCTGCGGATGGACGCGTGAAGAAAACACTCATCGAAAACCCGGGAAACTCCCGCATCAACACGATTACGGGACTACGCACCGGTATTTCAAACAAGGATAACCCATAAACCCTAATGTGCCATCCCCTGAATAAGGGATTAAATGTTGCATGGTGATTTTCTGGGGTGAACCCTAAATCCCGAGTCCTTTACCTGAGACTCAATCCGCAGCTACTCACTGGCACTCGTCCGGCTCCGACCGCTACCCGCCGCGGCGAAAAAATGCCCAGCAAAGAACACTCTTTAGTCGAAGGCTCCCACTCTACCGCGGGTCCGTCAAACCTCAGCAGCCCGCCGCGAAGGCGTTGATGAACGTGATGAAATCACTGCCATCAACAACACCGTCGCCCGGGGGCGAGCCGGTGCTGTCAGCGATGTCGGCGAGCGAGTCCCCGGCAGCGAAGGCGTTGATGAAGGCGACGAAGTCGGCGCCGTCCACGATGCCGTCGGGAGCACCCAGAATGGGACCTCCGGCAATATCTGCGATGCAGTCGGGTGATGGAATGTTGTACGTCGCGATGATGGGCACGCGGGTGACATCTCCCGGGGGTGGCGCCGCAAAGCCGGTGAAGTTGCCATACAGCGCAACTGCACTGGCTGGATTAGCGCCGTCGATGTCGATAGCGAATTGGCCATAGCCCCACAGCACACTGCTGAGCGATGCGCCCAGCGGGTTGGAGGTGAGCTGGGTGGGCACGCTCAGCAGAGAGTTCGTGCCCAGACCAAACCAGACCGAAGACGCAAAGCTGAGCCCAAATGCCTGTAAAAACGGGTTCCAAGCGGCGGCTTCACCTGTTGGGCCGCCCAAGTCACCGGTGCCACTCATAACAAGCACGCTGCCACCGGCGTTTACATATTGGGTGAGGATGGCCGCATTGGCCGCACCACTGCCCGAACCGCCGCTAAAGAAAATGGCATCAAAGTTGGAGAGTGCAGCGAGTGTGAACTGGATTGGCGGGTTGACCGTCCAGGTGTTTCCAGCGGCCGTCATAGCGGAGGCGAGGCGGGATCCGAGCACACCGCGTTGGCCGGTGACACCGCCGACCGGTGGCGAGGTGGACAATACCAAAAAGTGCCCGACGCCGGAGGTGTGGAAATATGCGCTGATATTCGTGGCGAGCTGAAGGGTTTGAGCGGGCTGTTGGATAAAGGCTTCATCAGAAAGCAGCCATTCATCACCTATGGCAATGATGCGCCCGGGTCCGGCAAGCGCCGCAGCGGCTGCGAGCAGGGGCCAAGTGAGGGTCAAAAGCGTGACTGGGGTTCTCATCTCGTGCTCCGGTGGGCAGGTAAAGACCAAACAAGGGTAGATGGCAGCGGGCCGCTAACCACCGCGTGCCTTTGAGCAAAAGTGGCGAATGCCGAGCACCAGAGGGGTGGATTGGGATTTTTGAAAGTTTGCAGCAAGGTTTCTCGGAGTGCTGGCAAGACTGGGCAGAGCGCCGCCGCGGAACAGTGTTGTTCGGTTGCGGAAGCCTCGATTCGCATTGTCGACTCAACGGCCAACACGTCAAGTCCACAAACAAGGAGCTTTGAAATGTCAGTCGCAAATATGAACGTTCGGTCTTCGATCCTTTCCTCTCACAACGCATCGCGTACCGCGAGCGTGCAGCGCGGCATTGCCGCAGCTGTCGCGGTTCTGGTGGCCTGCGCCGGGGCGGCCTTCGGCGGTGATGGCATTGTGTTTTCCGGGGTCGAGCACCTTTCACGCGGCGGCGCGACGGTTGCTCCATCGCTGGATGGTCGGCGGCTGCACATTCACAACCTCGGTAGCTCCGGTCAGGACGGAGTTGAGATCAAGCTGAGGTCGGCATTTGGTGGTGGCGTCACGGTGGAGAGCATCGATGGGGCGCCCGTCGTACCCGGTGCAGTGCTTCGCACCAAGTACAAGGGGTGGGATGGCACGATCAAGGGTGTTCGTACCACCACAACCAACCCGGGCGGAGGCATCACCCACACGTTTGACTATTCCGGACTCGGTGCAACATCAATCGATGTGGTGACACTTGATGGCGGCGGACACGTGCTGAGCAAGATCACCTTCTCCGGCGCAATTGCTGTCATGCCTATGCCACAGCCCTGCCCCGCTGGCTCGCAGTGGGGCTGGCCAAAGTGGTATGACCTCTGGTACGGTGGCACCCACTATCTGGGCAATTTCTGCAACGATCCGATCAACCCGATCGGCCGGATCGTGGTGACGCCACATTTCCCGCCCGGCAGCAGCCCTGATATGCGGATGCAGTCGATGATTGTGGAAGCCGCGGGAGTTCCAGCGATCGATCTTTCGGAACCGAGTTATGCGAATCGTGAGGCAGGACCACCAGTGATCAGCGAAATCGTGGTGAGCAAGGCGCGAATGACCGGTCTCGGTGCGGCGCACCTGGCTGAACTGTGCGACAACGGTGTGGACTGCGATGATCCGGCACAGCGCAAGCTTGTCGTGAGCAACATCGGCAGTTCCGGCCAAGACGGCGTCGAGGTGAAGTTCGGCAAGTCTCAGCCAGCCACCTCTGGCAGCTTCCTCCTGGGTGATGTCATGCACAGCACCGGTGAGGCAACGATGAGACTGCGTTCCCCGTCCGGGCTGACGAGCAGCAGCCTGACCGTCACCGGCAGCGGCGGCAGCAGCAGCGGACAGGCCACGGTGCATCCCGACTTCTCATCGGAAGGCTCGACGCAGTTCATGGTTACCGGTTATCTCAATGGGCAGGTCGTCACGCAGACAACCTTGCCCAACGGTACTGGAGTTGTTCTGACTACGGATCAGATCGTCTGTGGGCCGAACTCGCAGGTTATCTATGGCTGGGTCACGATGTGGGTATACAACCAGCCGTACCCGTACGCAGGTGGCTCGTATCAGACGTATTGGGGTGTGACCGGCTGCATCCAAATGGGCGGCGGCAACGGACTGCCAATTAACTACACCGATCGGGTCGTCTTTAGCCCGGTCAATCCCACGATAAACACCGGCGGTACGGCCAGTGCTTCGATCACCGGCCGCAACTTGCCCCAGCCGATCACGGTCCTGGACATCGGCACCTCTCCCGAGCCGACGGCCTGCCCTGCCGCGGGCATGGTCGAGAACTTTGACAACATGATCGCCGGTCCGGTTGATGCGTACCCATGCTGGAGCCAGTGGGATGGCCTGACGGATGTCAGCGCGGATGTCTCGGTTGGCACTGGCATCAGCGGCGGCAACAGCCTGAAGCTTACCGGCTCACTGAACCCCGATGGCAACGCCGACAACGTGGTGCGTGCGGTGACGATCACCGGTGGACGATCAACCTTTACGACCAGCATTCGGGTGCCATCGGGCGCGACGGGCGCCAGTTTCATTGCTCTCATGGACCAGTACTCTGCCGATGCACTGCACCTTGGTGCCTGGCTGGTGATTGACGGCGGCAACAACACGGTTCGCAACGTGGTCAACAACCTGCAGCGCGCGACGCTGGTGCGGGACCAGTGGATTCCGGTGCGTGTCGAGATCGATCTGGATGCCGACACTGTCGCGGCGTATTACAACAACCAACCGCTGTTCTCCGGTCAGAGCTGGCGCAACGGCACGAGCTTCCCCGGCTCAGCACCCGTGGGCCTGTCGCGGATCATCGGTGTGGCGCTGTTCGCCGGTGACGGCAGCGGCCCCGGCCTCAGTGAAATGTACTTTGATGACATGTCACTGCTTCCGGCGCTCCCCCCGGCGTGCCTGGCGGACGTGAACAGTGACGGTGTGGTTGATGGTGGCGACTTCATCGCGTTCATCAACTCCTTTGCAACCGGCGATGTGGCGGTCGACCCAGTGGCGGATGTGAACCACGACCTGATCATCGATGGCGATGACTTCATCAGCTTCATCAATGCGTTCTCCGCGGGCTGCTGAGAAACAAACGGTCGGACAGCAAACGAGAAGGCCGCAGCGTGTGACGCTGCGGCCTTCTTTGTGCGCTTGGTGTGGGTGAGCGGGAGGCGGGCCGCTCAGGCGCCGGCCTTGGCGGGCTCGGGCTTCTTGCTGTCGGCGGACTTCGCTGCGAGCAATTCATCGATCTTCGCGTTCAGCGTCTTGTCATCCGGCGCAACGGCTGAGTCGTACTTGGCTACCAACTTACCTTCAGAGTCGACGAGGTACTTGGTGAAGTTCCACTTTGGTGCGCCGCCGGTCGGTGCCTCAGTCAGGGCCTTGAACATTGGCGCTGCATCTGCACCCTTGACGCTGACCTTGGAGAACATCGGAAACGTCACGGAGAACTTGCTGGAGCAGAACTCCTTGATGTCCTTCTCGGTGCCGGGCTCCTGGCCGCCGAAGTCGTTGGCGGGGAAGCCGAGGATGACTAGGCCTTTATCCTTCTTCTCGGCATAGAGCTTCTGCAAACCGTCATACTGCTTGGTGTAGCCGCACTTGCTGGCCACATTCACCACGAGCACAACCTTGCCCTTATAGGCCTCGGCGAGATTGACATCCTTCCCGTCAATATCCTTGACGGTGTAACCAAGGGCGCTGGTCATGGGTTTGGTTTC
>JBBRKQ010000087.1:0-16481 GCA_038231815.1 Phycisphaerales bacterium | reverse complement strand
TGTGGACACCGGGGAGTCTTCTTTGACAGATGAGATGAACCGGTGATCCGGTTCGCCGCGGATGCGGTAACGGGCGATCCACCGATGGCCGCCCCGACACTCGGTCAGTCATGGGACACCCGAATTCTCGTCGGCCCACTCGCCGCGGCGGGCGATGACTACGACCTGCCAACCGGCAAGCCAAAGCTCATCGGCCACATGCGAAACTGCAAGAACTGACCTCACCCCTTCACCACCCGCTTGCCCCCCACCTTCTCCGCCGGCTTGCCAGCGCCCATCTTCCCCTTCACCCTGCCCTGCCCCGCCGCACCGCTCGCCTCTACTGCGGGCTTCGCTGCGGGCTTTACTGCGGGCTTCACCGCTGGCTTTGCTGTTGGCTTCGCTGCGGGCTTTACCGCTGGCTTCGCCGCGGGCTTGGCCGCTAACTTCGCCGCTAACTTCGCCGCTGGCTTGCTGACTCCCGTGCGCAAGGGCCAAGTGTCCGGGCGTGACAGGGGCGTAAAGCCCACTTCGGTGCCCGGCTCTGCCTGCAGTGCGGCCATGTGGTCAGTATCAATAATGATTCGCCCGGTCCGGTCCCGCGTAAAGTCACACTCCACCGCGCGAAAGTCTCCATCCTCACTCATGACCGAGACAATGCCGTGCTCACTGAGGTGCGCAGTCTCATCGGGCTTCACCGGTGCGGCCAAATCGCTGCGATCCGTATCGCGCACCACGGTAATATTTTCAATCTGTGCTTCAAGGTGCGGCCCGCCATCAAACGGGTCTATGCGATTGTGGTACTTAAACCCCAGGTTCTCCAGCATCCGCTTGGCCGGCATCGTCTCCGGACCAACCGTGCCCACCACCGATCGCGCCTCGGGGTTAATCAGCGTCAGATAAATCTCCTCACGCGGAAACAGCGTGAGCAAGAACTCCTTGGTCTGCTGGCAGAACCGGTCGGCCTGCTCATACGAGAGATTGATAAAACACCGCGTGCAGTAATCCCAGAACGGGTTGTGCCCATCAATGGTAATCGGCCCCATCATCTCGGCCAGCACCCGCTGGCTAAACAGCTCGCGGTGCAGCCCCATGAAGTGAAAGCGCACCAGCGACAAAAGCCGCCCAAGCTTGCGTCGGTGCCCGCGAAAACTCGGCTGCAAAATCAACCCGCCAATTTCAGTGGGCGATGTTTCATCCAAGTGAATCTTTGCCACGGTGTGCGTCACGCCCATCTGCAGCGACTCGCTAAACAAATCCCGCCGCGAAAGCTGCAGCGACACGTTCGGCGCCCCCGGCCCACCCATCGCACTAATGATCTGGCACGTCCCAATCACACCCGAGGTTTCCAACTCCTCCAGCACAAACAAAAACAGCGGCGTCCGCCCGGTCAGCTCCTTCAGCCCCGTCGCCAGCGAAACGTTCGCCGCGGCAGCCGCCTTCCGCCCGTTCGTCTGGGCATGCACGTTGTGGGCGTGGGTGTCCGCATCGGCCGCCATCAAAAAGCAGTTCCGCGCCCAAGTCACCTTGGCATCAATAATCTCTTTGTCCGGCGGCAAATTGATGAAGTGGACCATCTTGGCCAGCTTCAGCAGGGTAGGAACATCATCAATTTTGCCGCGGCGAATCACGAACATGGCTGCCTCCAGTTCAACAACGGCCAATCAAACAGACGCAGCAAGAACGTCCTGATAACAAGTTTGGCACGCCTGTCTTAGCAGTATCGGTGGCAGCATAGACCGCCCCCTGCCGGTGGTGAAGTTGGGGAAGCTTCAGATGGTCACAACCCAATGAAACAATTTCATTTTGATTATGCGGACGTAAAAACACCCGCCAGTGGCGGGTGCTTGTAGTGTCAATTTGCTCTCTAAGAAGCCCGAAAGCAGTCCGATCGAGCCTTCTCGACAGACCTGCAATACAACTTAGCGAAGCCCGCCCAACAGCGACGGCGGCAAGCAGTGCTGGTGTCCGGATGCCGCCACAACCCGCCGGAACTCGGCCACTGACAGCCCGATGCCCGAACGCTGGTTGTCATACAGGCCCAAGATACCCGAAAGCAGTGACAGATCACCAGAACGCGCACAGCCCTCACGGTCCGATGCAGTGCTGAGGATCTGCTGCTTAACGACCATCTCAATCACACCAGAGCGGCGGGCCGCCGTGGTGTACGCCATGCTGCTGAACAAAAGGTTGATGTCATCGCGGGCGGGAGTCTGGGCGGAACCAACCGGGATCAAGTTTGCCGGGTTCCTAGCGTTTGCGTTGCCACCGAGGCTGAACGCAACACCAATGTTTCCGCTGGATGTTGAAGGCCCGATCGCCCCGCGCCCGTTGCCGGAGTATGGGCTGAAGATGCCGCGAACCGCAGAACCTGTATTGTTCGTGCCGGTAATCACCAGCGAGCCATTGACCAGCGAAAGCCCCGTGATTGCGTTCATTCCACCAAACGCGGAACCGCTGGCCGCACTAAACCGACCAGCCCCACCCGCTGACAATGCCTGGTTTGACCACGCATTCTGAATCAGGTTGTTCCGCGGATCAACCTGCATGATGACCGCGGTTGATGACCCGCCGAAGCCGAATGTGGTCCCCGGCACCGAGCCAGCCACAAACAAGGAGCCGCGGCTGGTATCACCGGCCAAACCGCGCTGCAGATCCATACCAAGGTTCATCCGTGGCTGCGGGTTGCTGCCCTCAGCGCCCAAGGCCATCAAGTAAATCTGCCCACTTTCAGACTGCTGCTGACCCTTGATGCCGTAGTCCGTGTACGTAGTGCCCGAGGTATAGAAATCACGGCCCATCTTCGCCAGACCATTGAAGTACCAACTGGTTCGGCCGAAGGTTCCGGTTTCCGGGAAGCTCGCCACAGCCCTGTAGCTAAACGAGCCGGGCGTGACCGTCAGCACGCGGATCACCGGTGTGAACGCACCCGTTCCTCCGCCACCGCCTTCGCCTTCCGGCCGGCCGGGGACGTTCTCAACGGTATAAATCTCAATGTTCTTGCCGTTGGTGACGGCGACGCCGCCAGCGGGATCAACCGAGAAACCGCCGTAACCACTCTGCTGCGAGAACGCAATACCAGAGAGATCAAGCTTGGCCAAGATGTTACCGCTGACAGTGCCCTCGTAGTACGCGGGGCCCTTGGCATACACCGGGGTGTTGTCAATTGCTTTGGCTGTCGTATCAGACGTTGCGCCGTGGCTGGTGTGGTCTTCCACGAACTTGCGTTCATCGCCGCTGCGAGCGGCCTTATCACCCGCATCAACAAACAAGTTCCCCGACTCCGTCTTGGCCACCGTAATAAGTACTGAGGTCGATTTCTTGCTGCCCGTTACCTTTGCCAGTGCATTACTGCTGTTGTACAGCATGTTAAACTGACCGGTGTTAAAATCACCACCACTGGCGAACGTGGGCTGGCCAGGGGTCACATCCATTAAGCCAGTAGTACCCTTGACGGCAAGCGTCGCATCCGGCGCTTTGATCTCAACATCGTTGTCGCCAGCAACCCGAGCCACATCAAAGCCGATGCGGCCTACGGGCACTTCAAGCTTGGTCGTCTCTTTGCCGTTACTGATGATTGCGGTTTTGATGAGCACCTTCGAGCCGCGATCGATCGTAAACACCTGGCCCGAACCCACCTGAATCTGAATCGTGGTGTTCTGGCCCGTCATCACCTCGGTGTTTTCATCAATCGTGTCTCCCACTCGCGCATTGATGGCCTCGTAACCAGGCAGCTTGCGAAAAATCGCCTTGCCCTGAATCGAGCGCACAAAGATCACGAGCTTCTGCCCTTCCGCTGCGGGAGCAGCAGCAGCCGCACCTGTGGCAGCAGCGGGCGGTGGCGTCGCCACGGCCTTGCCGTCGGTGGCAGTTTGGGCAAAGCACAATCCGGCCAGGCCCAAAACCGCCGCGATGGCAAGCCGTTGCCCGGAGAACCCAGAAACGCTCATCGTGCGGGTTGAATTGCCAAAGGCAATTCCTGTGGCGCGCAGAACAGGTGCAACTGATCGAGCTTGTGTGTTCATCTTTGTAGTACCTCTGGGCGAGCGACTGTGGGGGTCGTCTCTACCGTTGCCAGTGCGACACCTAATGTGTCTGGCCTTAATATACCACAGAAATGGCGACGCGGTTGCCATAGATAGCAAACGAAACCCGATCCGGCCGATTCTCCCGCCCCAGCGGCCTGGAATCGGGGATTTACTCCTTCAGAAACTGCCAAAATCGTGAGTTCTGCCCCCAGCCATTCTGTGCCCATACCTCCTAGTTTCACAGAACTGATGCCACCCGACCGGTCCATCCGAGTAATGCCCGCCCTTTTGGCCGCACAAATTGCCGCCGGGGAAGTCGTCGAGCGCCCAGCCTCCGTCGTCAAAGAGTTGGTGGAAAACTGCATCGATGCGGGCGCATCGAGCATCACGCTCGAACTCGAACAAGGTGGCATCGAGCTCATCCGCGTCACCGATGATGGCTCTGGCATGCCCGAGGCTGAACTGCCGCTGGCCCTAGCAGCCCACGCCACCAGCAAGCTGCTCCGGGTCGAGGACCTCGACAAAATCGCAACCATGGGCTTTCGTGGTGAGGCACTTGCCTCCATCGTTTCAATTGCCCGCGTCAGCATCCGCTCGCGCACCGCTTCACAACTGGGTGCGGCAGAGATCCGTGGCGAGGCCGATGTTCTGTCCCCCGTCGCGCCCGCCAGCGGACCAGTGGGCACCAGCGTCACCGTTCGCAACTTGTTCTTTAACACACCGGCCCGCCGCAAGTTCCTGCGCACACCCGCCACAGAGCAAGGTCGCTGCCTAGACATCTTCACCGATCTGGCCATGGCACACCCCGCCATCGGCTTCATCGCACGCTGCGATGGAAGAACCGTCATCGAGTGCCCTGCCGCACAATCACCCCGCCAGCGCGCCGTGCTGCTGCTGGGTGATGAGCTTGATCCCGAACTGCTCGAAGCCTCCGCTGATGCTGTCGACACCGGGGGCGTGCTTGTGCTCTGGGGCCTAGTGGGCAAGCCCGCACTGGCTCGCCAAGCCAGCACCAGCTTGCACTTGTTCGTCAATGGCCGCGTCGTGCGTGACCGCACGCTGCAGCACGCCGTGCGCGAGGCTTACCGCGGGCTGATCGAGCCCGGCCGCTGGCCCACCGCCGTGATGATGCTGGATCTTGACCCCAGCCGCGTTGATGTGAATGTACACCCAACCAAGGCAGAGGTCCGCTTCCGCGATCAATCCGCCGTCCATCAGGCCGTATTTCGCGCCGTCAAGCGTGCCTTGGAACGCGCTGACCTTACCGCCAATGTCGGCGGCGCCGGTGGCTCCGGCTTTGGCGCTGCAGATCCTCTGGCCAGACTCTCAGGCTTTGGCGGCCGCGGCATCCTGCCCGCCGCACAATCCATGCCGCCAGCGGGCTTCGGAACCGCACAGCAAGCCATCGCCGGAACTTTCGGCGCCGGCGAAGTGCGGCCAGCCACGCCCCGGGTCGTCACGTCAAGCACCTTCACCGAGTACTTCAAACGCTTCGCGCCCGCATCGGCCCAGAACAGACTGAACTACGACGCCATCGCCGCAGCAGTAAATGCTGAAGATTCTTTGAAAGCACAAGCCGGGCAAGCGGCCAATGCCGCCGCAGTTGCTGGCGAGAGTTCTTCCGGCCTGCTGCCCCCCAAAGGCCTGGGGCACACTGAAGGTGCCGCATTCCAGTCACCGCAGACCGGCGAGCCGATTGGGCCGGATGATCAACTACTCAATGCCAGTCCCGTGCCCCCCGCGCTGCAGGTGCACAACTCCTTCCTGCTCACGCAAGATGAACAAGGCGTAGTCATCGTCGACCAGCACGCCCTGCACGAGCGGGTCATGTTTGAGAAACTCCTCAGCCGCGTCCAGAACGGACATCTGGAGTCGCAGCGACTGCTGGTGCCCATCATCTTCCGCGCAACCCGCCGCCAGATGGAAACTCTGGAGTCACTAAGCACCCCGGCCGGGCTGCTGGAGCGCATCGGCATTGTGCTAGAGCCAGCCGGCCCAGACAGCCTCGCCTGCCACTCGTTTACAACCCTGCTCTTTGAGCGCGGCGTCGATGCGGGTGACTTCTGCTTGGAACTGCTCGACAAAGCGGGCATCGAAACCGCCGGCGGCACCGCCGCCGGGGCAGCCGCAGCCGGGCCAAACCTCGAAGAAGCCCTGCGTGATGTGCTGGACATGATGGCCTGCAAAGCCGCCATCAAGGCCGGCAACCACCTCAGCGAACTCGAACTGGCCGAACTGCTCGCCCTCCGCGACACCGTAGAACGCTCCAGCAACTGCCCGCACGGACGGCCAACTTCTATCCGGCTCTCAATCCGCGATCTAGAGCGGCTATTCGGCAGATAACCAGCCCCCCCTTCTCTACTTCCGACTCACCCGCTCCCTCCGCCCTGGCTGCACGCACGTCGGTCATGCTTCCACACCGTTTCGAGCATGTGACACCATCCGGCCTCAATGCAAGACCGCTGGCCGCCGGGGTTGCCAGTGCTGCGCCGTGTCGGTCGGGCCGGCCGGCTCAGCTACGGGATGGGGGAGCTCATTTGGTACTCGATCCTGACGCCGGCGACGCCAAGGTTGCCGTCCCACGGCTGGTTGTTGGCGGTCGAAATGGCGATGCGGTAGAAGCTATTTTGGTTGTCGATCGTGAGATTGGGCACGGGCGTGCAGTCGATGGCCTGGCTGAAGATTGCGGAGGTACCACTGGTCCCGGTGCCGCGGAGGGCGGGGCTGCGGGTGAACTGTTCAACCTGTACAAACTGGGCGGTGAGGTTTTTGGTGCTGGAGTTGTCGTACATCCAGACGATGACCTGCGTGACCACCGCTCCGTGAGGCAGGTGAACACCGGCGGTGAGCTGGTCGCTGACAAAGCCGTTCGGGATCGTGGCGTACTCGCCGAAGCCCAGGCTCTTGACCGAACTGAAGTTGGTCACGATGCTGAAGTCAGCGGGTGTGATGTTGGCGAAAGTGACTTTGGGGGTTGAGTACTGCACATCATCAATGACGGTGGTACCGGAGATCAGCACGCCGGGAATGAGCACCGCACCAGTGTTAGTGATGCTCATTCGGGTGATGTTGCCACCGGTGCGGAACTGGAGTCCGCTGGGTGTGCTGGGGTTATTGTAGATGATACCGGCATCTTCAGCGCCGCCGGTTGGCGTGCCAAAGAGCAAGCCTGTCTCAAAGGCATCCCGGGTGAGCAGATTGAAGTATCCGCCACCGGCGGTTTCCATGACCATGCTTGAACCTGGGTTAGGGGAGACAGATGCCAAGCCGTTGCGCACATGCAATCTCGCCGCCGGGTCCAGGACACCGACACCCAGCGAGCCCGAACCGGTCAGCGCCGCCCAAGGCAAGCCCCCGACGCGGAACTGCAGCGAGTCGGCCAGTGAACTGTTCGCATCCCACTGATACGCGATCTGGCCGTCGGTGCCTAGGCCAGAATCAAAGTTGATCGCACCAAGCGTCCCGCCGCTGGTGGCCAGAATCGGCGAGCCGTTGGCCAATGACAGCACCGAGCCCGTCTGGCTGTTGACAGAGGCGAGCTTGGCAACGGCCTGTGGAGCGGCAATGTCAAGAGGGAACTGCGGTGCGGCGTTACCCAGACCGATGCCAACCAAGCCGTTGAAGGTGTTATTGGCCGAGAACAGGTTCCCAGACGCCAGTCGCGGGACGTTGCCGGAGAGGCGGGCATCTGCAATGGTGCCGGTGAGGTTGGCCGCATTTGTGTAAAAGCCCGGCAGTTGCCCAGCGAAGGTGTCGGCTGTGACGGCGCGATCCGCCAAACTGGCGCGGCTAGCCAGCGGCGTGCGCGAAAAGGGTTGGACGGGAGTGAGCGCAGTGAAACCGGAACTATCAGAGCAGGGCAGCGCGGAGTTGGGGCGAACGAGGATGCGGATCGAGCGAAGCAGCGGCACGAGGTTCGGAAAATCTGCACCGGGATCGAGTTGGACTGTAAAAAGCCCCTTGGTGACAGGAACATCGTCAGCACACAGAGTCTGCCGGACCACGCCACCGGCATCCAGCAGTTCAAAGCGGAGATCGTGCGAACCTTCAGACAGATTCCCACCGCTGCGCAGCTCACCTTGATACGTAAATGCCTGCGACTGGCCCCACGCGGTTTGGGTGCTCACGCCCGTCGCCAATGCACCAACAAGCAAACCAATCGAGATGGTTCCAATGTTCATAGTTTCTCCTCTTGAGGTGATCACACACGCAAGCACAAAGGGCTTAACCCGCCAGATGCGGCGGATGAAGCCGTGGAACCACCCGAGCTCACGGGTGGGCACCCGGGGGCGAAGGAGCAACAAACGACGAACGTTTGAATCACTCATCCAACCACAAGTAAAATAACTCATGGTCCGGATTTGTCAAGCAGGTTTTTGCGAAAAATAAATGTGCCAACCACGCCACAATTTATTGGACTCGCCAAGCCAGATGCTCCGGCAACCCAAGCACACCCCGTGCAGAACTGAAATTGGCACATCTGGGCGATTTCCACGCCCACTCATACTCGGAAACCGAATCCCTGTCGCTTGCCTTTTGGGAAATTTCAACTAATATTGAAAGTATCGAAAGGATCGCCGCATGGCAGCATTACCCGCATCAAACCACCTGTCCGCCTCCGCCGCACCCGCTGGCGCACCCTGTGTTGCCGCCCACACGGCCCGCAACCCGGTCATGCTGGCGCCGCCGCCGGAGCGCCCAGAAATCTCTGGCCTAGATGATGGGCTGCTCGCCGCCGTGGTCGCCGGTGCTGCAAGGCTAACCCCCGAACAGGCCCTCGAAATCTATCACAAAATGCCGCTGCCACAGCTCGGTCGCTGGGCAGATGCTCGGGCCCGCCACATTCACGGCGATTCTGTGCGCACATACGTGATCGACCGCAACATCAACTACACCAATGTGTGCAACGCCCGGTGCACCTTCTGCGCCTTCCGCCGCGATGGCGATGAGCACGATGCCTACACCCTCACCCACGAGCAGATCCTCCACAAAATCGGCGAACTCGTCGCCATCGGCGGCTCGCAGATCCTCATGCAAGGCGGCATGAACCCGGCCCTGCCCCTGAGCTGGTATGAAGAATTGCTCAGCTCAATCAAGCAGCGCTACCCGCAGGTGCACATTCATGCGTTCTCGCCCCCCGAGATGATCGAGTTCGTCCACTTCTTTAACCCTCCCGGCGCTGATCTTGCCGCCAAGATCCGCTGGGTCCTCACACGCCTAAAGAAAGCCGGCCTGGCCTCCCTCCCCGGTGGCGGCGGCGAGATCTTCGCCGGCGCAGTCCGCAGAAAAATCGGCCTGGGCAAGTGCGACGCCGCTGCCTGGCTCACAACCATGGCCGTTGCCCACGAGCTTGGCATGTTCACATCCGCGACAATGATGTTCGGCCACATTGATGGTTACGCCGACCGCATCCACCACATGCTCATGGTCCGCCGGGCCCAGGACTGGGCCGTCTACGGCGAAACAAAGAACGCCCCCTTCCCGCTGTTTGAACGCGATGAGCAGACTGAAGGCAAGGCCGGCGCACGCGGCCATTACGTGAGCTTTATCGCCTGGCCCTTCCAGCGCGAAAACACCCCGCTCGGTCGCGTACCCGACTGGGGTGCAGACCCCGCCGAACTCGCCCTTGAGTTCCCGGGTGATGCCGTCGCGCGGGCGTACAACTTCGGTCGCGATGGCGAGATTGACTTCAAGAACCTTGATGCTGCCAAGTACCCGACGGCCAACTTGTTCGGCCGGCGTGTCCGCCAGAGCGGCTCAACAGACTATCTACGGACGCAGGCGCTCTCGCGGCTGTTCCTAGACAACATCTATTCCATCGGCGCATCCTGGGTGACGATGGGGCCGCACATCGGTCAGGTCGCGCTCAACTACGGCGCGACAGACATGGGCAGCGTGATGATGGAAGAAAACGTGGTGTCATCAGCAGGCACCACGTACTGCCTCGATGAACCAGTGATCTGCCGGCTGATTCGCGAGGCGGGCTTTGTTCCGGCCCAGCGTGACAACACGTATGACATCGTCAAACTGCACGAGGCATCCCCCGCAGCGCCAGACCTGGCCGTGACAGACTGGAGCAAGCACCGTGCCCGCACCATGCACCAGCAGGCACCAAAGAACACCTCAGCGGCCAGCGGCGCTCCGGCAGAGTCACGCGTCGAACTGACGATTCAGAAGTAGGCGCTGCCAAACCCGTCGTTGTGCCGCTCGCCCCTCAACGCAGCGGCCGCTCTTTGCCGGGTGGCTGAAAGCTGCCCTCGCTAGAAAGGCAGGATTTCAGCGGGAGCCGTATCGAGCCCGACCACCAGCTGGTGGCCCGCCAGTTTGTTAACGCGGCCAGCTGATTTCCCCGAATCACCAGCTCATAGCGTGCAAGCTCAGCCGGTTGGCTTTGCAGGCCACCATTATCACGCAGCGCGTTTGGGAGCGAATCAAAGATTGGGGTATCACGCAGGCACATCGCACCATCGGTAGAGCCTACCCACTCGCTGCCGGAGATGGTCTTGCTCTCAATGACTTCGCCATCGCGAAGAAGCTCAGCGGTGAGGCCGAGCTGAAGCGATGCATCCGCCGGGGCGGGCTTCCACCAGAGTGCCAGGCCCGTGCGATAGGTTCCTCCGGGTGTTGGTTCCCGCGTCACCGTGGTTTGCAGGAACGAAGCTGGATCAAGCTTTTCGGTAGCCGGAAACTCCGCCTCCCACGCACCCTGAATCACCTGCCGCACGGGCACTGTCACAGGAAATTTCGTGATTGTTCGGGCGCTGTCCCAGTACGTATTTGAAGCCGAGTCGGCCGAGCCAAAGAGCATGAACTGCCGATCATGGCTCTCAACGGTTGGCTCGGGCACCACATCGAGGCCCGCGCGGATCTCAACATCAAAGATGATGCCCGTGGCATCAGGGCCGAGCGTGCCAACGGTCGCGATATCGCCGGGGGAATCAACCTTCGGTTCATCCTTGGCCATTCTGGCCCAGACTTGGCTGCACCCGCCGCCGCCGCTCCACGTGCGTCCGGCTCGCAGCAGCGGAGAGTTCTCCAGTCGTGCGGTAGCGCGGATCTCAACCGCTGCGCCCAGCCACGCAGGGTGGTGCAGCTGCACAACCACCGGTGTACCCAAAGGCCACCGGCTGCGGAACTTGAAGATTCTTGCAGCGGTGAGCAGCCGCTGCCACTGCGCTTTAGAGAGCTGACCGTTGATGATCTTGGCCCGAAGCTGGTGGCACGCAAACGAGGGCCCGGGTGAACCATCTGCCAGCGGAAGATACTCATCACCCGCTTTCGGCATCAGCTTGATCAGTTCATCAACAGACCGCTGCGGGGTTGATGGGGCAGTTGTTTTCGGATTGGCTTGTTCTGGCCCTACAGCGCAAGTCCCTGCCCCCGCCGTCAGCGTGGCCAAAGAAATCACACAAACCAGCGAAGCCAACCGTGCGGGGGTTTTCATAGCAGCATCCAGAAGCATCACTATTTCACCGAACCCAAAGTCAATCACAATGCATTGCCTGTTGTCACGCAGCGAAAACAGGTTAGTACGCCCGATGGCCAGCCGGAGGCTGACAGTCAAAGTCGCTACAAGCTACAGCGGCACAACCACTCCGCGGCGGCAGCCGAACAAAAAAAAGCCCCGGCCAACCGGCCGGGGCTTGAGAAACTCTTTACATTCGCTCAGAAAAGGACAGGCACCAACGGATCAGTCTTTCTTCAAAATGATCTTGTCGGTACCCATGGCGCCGTGGCTATCCATGCCGCCCTTGGTGGGCGAGCGCTCGGGACGCTTGGCCTTGCCATCGTCCGGAGCCTGACCGCCGGTGCCCGACCCAACCGCGCCGGTGCCCGTTGCATCGCCCCACTGGGCGCGCTTGAGCGACAGACCGATCTTGCGATCGGAAGTGTCGACGCGGAGGATCTTGACATCGACCTCATCATCGATCTTGACAACATCCTGCGGGTTCTCGACCTTGTGGTCGGCCAGTTCGGAGATGTGCAGCAGGCCCTCGAGGTCGCTCTCGAGCTCGACGAAGACACCGAAGTTGGTGATCTTGGTAACCTTGCCACGCACAACCATGCCCGGCTTGTAGTGCTCAGGAATCGCTGCGACCCACGGATCTTCCGTGAGCTGCTTGACGCCGAGGCCGATGCGCTGCTTGTCGCGATCAACATCCAGCACCACGCAGCGAATCTTGTCGCCCTTCTTAAACACCTCGTTGGGGTGTGTGACCTTCTTGGTCCAGCTGATGTCCGAAACGTGCAGCAGGCCATCAATGCCGGGCTCGATCTCAACGAATGCGCCGTAGTTGGCCAGGTTGCGAACCGCACCCTCAATAACAGTACCGGGCGGGTACTTCTCGCTGACGAGTTCCCACGGGTTCACTTCCGTCTGCTTCATGCCCAGCGAGATTTCCTGCTTCTCTTTGTTGATCTCAAGAATCACAACATCTACCGGATCATTAACATTCACCAGCTCAGATGGATGATTCACGCGACGGGTCCAGCTCATCTCGCTGATGTGCACCAGACCTTCAATCCCATCCTCAAGCCGCACGAAAGCGCCGTATGACATGAGGTTGACCACAGCGCCGTGAACGCGTGAGCCAACCGGGTACTTCTGCTCGATCTCTTCCCAAGGAGAGATTTCCTTCTGCTTCAGGCCAAGAGCGATCTTTTCCTTCTCCCGATCAATGTTCAGAATCTTAACCTCGATCTTCTGGCCCAGCTTCAGCAGCTCGCTGGGGTGGTTGATGCGGCCCCACGACATATCAGTAATGTGCAGCAGACCGTCAATACCACCCAAATCAATGAACGCGCCGAAGTCGGCGATGTTCTTGACCTCGCCGTGAATCATCTGGCCTTCCTTCAGCGTCTCCATCAAACGCTTCTTGGCCATCTCGCGCTCTTCTTCAATCAGCTTGCGGCGGCTGATGACGATGTTGCGACGCTCCTGGTCAATCTTCAGCACCGATGCCCGCACCGTGCGGCCAATCAGCTCGCCAATATCCGCCGGCCGGCGAACATCAACCTGTGAAGCGGGCAGGAACACCGGCACGCCAATGTCAACCAGCAGGCCGCCCTTAATCTTCTTGAGCACCTTGCCCTCGACAACATCACCCTCGCGGGTGGTATCAATCAGCCGCTGCCAGTTCAGCATGCGGTCGGCCTTGCGCTTCGAAACTTCAATCTGGCCGTCGGTGCCGTCGAGCTTCTCGACCAACACCTTGACCTTGTCGCCCAGCTTGATGTCCATGCCATCAAACTCGTCACGAGGGATCATGCCCTCGGACTTCAGGCCAAGCTCAACGACAACATCGTCACCGGCAAAGCCAACGACAATACCTTCGCGGATGGTGCCCGTTGACATATCCGTCACGCGGTTACCAACCAGCGTTTCCATGTTGCCGCTGGCAACTTCTGTACCCAGCCCCGCCAGCATCGCCTGTGTCTCCGCATCAAGCAGAGCATCCATATTAAGTGAGGCGATTAGATTTCCATCGATCATATTGGTCTGAACCTTTCGGCCCGCTTGGGGGTGCGTGAGAAACTCCGATCCTGCCGACTGATAGGGCGAAAGTGACAGCCCAAGCCCATGGCCACAGCGAAACCGCCGCGTGAAAACCACATGCCGAGAATGACACCATCACCGCGGGCCGCGGCGGGAACGAAAACGTAAACGAAGTATAGCAAGTTCCGGGCCGAAGCCGGGATGCATCGATGCGTAAAACGCCCTAGTCTGGCACCCCTGACTTGCGCTCCAGGTGGATATTCGCGATTTATGCTCCATTCAGGTGTGTCGCAAAGCCCAGAAAAGTGTGGACCTGATAGTCATTCGGCATCGACACAAAGGCGCTCGGTAACTCATCAGCCGTTTTGACCTTCATCCCACATCCAGCATTTCACGGCTCCGCGATAAAACGCGGGACCTGAACGTTGGGAGCCACCCTCACACTGAATGGAGCTGAAGAGATACCGCCACTGAATCCCTGCTTCTGAAGATCTCGGTATTTGCCCTGCGGCTCGGCCGCAAGTTCATGAGCGACTATGGGCATGAGTACAGCCCGCAGCACTTCACACAGTCGCATTTGTTCGCGTGCGTGATCATGCGTGAGGGGGGAGGTGCTGCGGATGACCTACTGCGGCGTCATTGAGCATCTGGCGCTGATGCCCAAGCTCGGGGAGGTTCCGCTGCAAGGCGATCGGGCTTGATCTGCTGCCGCACTACACCACCTTGCAGAAGTTCTCGGCCCGAAAAGATGTGCCGAAGATCGTTGACAAATGCCTCAAGCAGCTCGTCAAGTCGCTCAACCTGCCGCCCGGCATCGAGGTCGGGATTGACTCGACCGGGTTTGAAACCACCGGCGCAAGCGCTCACTTTGTGGCGAGAAGTGGCCGAAAACGAGGGCGATTTGTCAAAGGGTCGATGATCATCGTCTGTGGTTTGTTGCTGCCGACAGCGCTCGTGCTGAGCTGGGGTCCCGGTCCGGACATCGTCCAGGCCGTGCCGCTGGCACAGAAGGCCGCGGGTGTGATTCAGCCGCGGACGCTGTGGGGAGGTGAAATGTTGATGAGACCAGGAATCTGACAGGGACGACTGGCATGAGTTCTGCAGGGAAGTGTGGGGCGTTACGAGCTACGCCCCAGCGCGACAATGTTCACCACAAGGATTGATTGAAGGAAAGCACCGATGGACGATGGGAACGAAGTGGCCGGGGTACGGAAGACGATGGGGTAACGAAACGGCCCACGGCACGATGAAGCGGACAACCGGCCCGAGCGTCGCAGGTCGCAGCGACGCGATGATGTTCGCCGATGCGGCCATCAAGGTGTTGGCCTACGCCCTGCGGGTCTGAGTTTGGTTGCCGACGGAGGCATTTCAACAGAGCAATAGAGGTTCGAGAATGCAGGTTAGTAGTTGTGAGAATTAAATTTGGGTAGCAAATTATAACACAGTGCAAGATATAAAAAATATCATAACATAGCAATTAATATCTTGCCATCACCGAGGTATAATTGTTCTAAAACTCCATGAGAATCATTCAATACAGTATTGCAAAAATTTTTGTCTTTGCTAACGGCTAATACCATAGTCAATTCTTCATGATGCCACAGGCAAAGGGCATGCCCTTTCCAAGTAGGCAACCAAGATCCGTTTCGAACCAACTCGACACGGTGAGAGAAGATCTGCAACGAGTCACAATTCACATGCCACTCGTCATAGCGAAACGCCTGCCGCACACTCAGCTTTGCCTGCCAATTAGCTATGTCCACTGTGCACTCTTCCTGGCGCCGGCACTCCCAGAGACCCGCCCCGAATGCAAGGATTCCCACACCACCCAGTGTCAGCCACATTTCCACAAAAAGTGGAGGACTTGACGAGAAGCTAATCACTAACCCACTCAAACTGCAAAGGCAAAAAGCAATACCTATCGAGATTAGTTGTAAACCCCGGGCACTACCGCGATTTGTCAATCGCAATTCAGTGCTCGAAGAAAAAACCGTGACTCGAAATGGTGGCCACCTCGGGCCGAGCGATTTTTGGAGTACGTGGGTCAAGGAGTTTTGTGTCGGCATCATGCGTTACTTGAGGACGGGTTATAAAGATTTCAAGACGGATCGGATCGCACTTCGGCATTCCCCATCGAGGTTATTGGCCTGATTTGCGAATTGGACGCGAAGCGACTTGAAGAAACTGCACCTGTCCGCGCTTTTTCTAGATACGGATTGCCGAACTCTATAGTCCATATAAGCCTCAAGGGAACCCACGGCGACACTAGCCACCATCCCGGGTATTGCACCGCCCGGGATCAAGCTAAGCAGCGCTCCACTAGCACCTTGCGAAAATTCAAGGAAATCCCCGTCATTCACGCCATCAATTGCTTCCTTTATATCAAACGCAGAACCCAAAAAACCAAGGCACTTGCCGCCAATCGCTATGCCTGTAGCTTGCTTCACAGCAAGAGTACCTTGGGTATATTTCATCATCTTGCCCGCTTTGCGGAACTCGTCGGCATCCTTCAAAGCCTGAATTGATAAATCTCTGCCGGCCCTTGTTACTGCGTTCCCCCATGTATCAAAAGTGAAGCTAAAAATAGTTTTTCCCCCTAGTGCCCATGCATCCTGGATGACTTTTGAATCAGGATCATCCTCGCCACATGCTTCAACTATCAACTCTTTGACACGTTCCAGCTTCGCTCGTTTGGCTGCAAGATTCGTGCAGGCTTCCAAGTTGTCAACGCACACTTTTAACTTACACGTTCCGGAACGGGTAACCGGAGCGGCCATTAACCCTAATGGGTCCGCTTTTTGTAGGGGATCACTCGACACATACTCATACAACCCCATCCCATCCACATACCCCATCGGGTCCCTCTCCAACCACCTCCCCAGCAGCGGCGAGTAGTTCCTAAACCGCACAGTGTACAGCGAGGTCTCCTCGTTGAACACGTAGCCGCAGTACCCGATGTTCAGCCGCGGGCCGCTTGC
>JBBRKQ010000086.1:0-16601 GCA_038231815.1 Phycisphaerales bacterium | reverse complement strand
GTTGGTTGGTTCATCGAGCACCAGCACATCGGCCGCTTCAAGCATGATTCTTGCGATGTGGACTCGGGCGAGCTCTCCGCCCGAGAGTGAGCCGACTGGCTGCTCCAGTTGTTCATCTCGAAACAGGAACCTGCGCGACCAGGCGGTGATATGCATGGGCACGCCGCGATAACGAATTTGGTTGCCCACAAAGCACAGCGCTTCGGACAGCAGCAGCTTGGGATCTATATCGCGCCGGTGCTGGCTGAACACCACCACCTTGGGCGGCGGATCACTGCGCTTGACGAAGCCTGTATCGGGCTCCATCTCGCCGGTGAGAATCTTGATCAGTGTGGTCTTGCCGCTGCCGTTGGGGCCGAGCAGGCCAAGGCAGTCACCCACGCCCAGCTCAACATCAACCCCGTCAAACAACTGCCGCCCGCCCAGAGATTTGCCCAGCTCGTGGCCGGCGATTAGCTTTTTGGTTTGGCGGTCGGTGCCGGTGAAATCAACCCGGGCGGCACCTTGGTTGGCCGCGGCGGTGCGGTTTTGCAGGGTGGCCAGCTCATCCATGCGGTCGTAGCTTGCCTCGATCCGGCTTTTGGACTTGGTGCGGCGTGCCTGCGGGCCGCGGGCTAGCCAGGCGAGGTCTTTTTTGACGGTGCCTGCCAGAGCCTGCTGGGCCTTGGCCTGACCGATCAGGAACTCTTCTTTGCGGCGGAGGAAAGCGGAGTAGTTGCCATCGGCCGAGAGGGTGCCTTCGGGGTAGGCGTTGGAGAGCTCCACAATTCGGGTGGCGACTGATTCAAGAAACACGCGATCGTGGGTGACGAACACGGAGGCGAACAAGCCGCGCCCGCCGCCCGAGCCACCGGCACCGCCGCCACTGCGGGTGGCGGGCTTTAGGAACTCTTCCAGCCAGTTGATGCCTTCAACATCCAGATGGTTGGTTGGCTCATCGAGCAGCAGCAAATCAGGCTCACCCCCCGCCGCGGCCAGGCCGCGTGCGATGGACAGCCGCGTTCGCCACCCGCCGGAGAGCGATGATGCAGGCGTGGCCGCGTGCAGATCATCAAAGCCCAGCTTTGACAGGGTGATGTCCGCCAGAACCTCCGCCTCGTACTGATCGTGAATGTTGCCGCCGGCGGCCAATGCCGCGGCGGTGACAATGTCCCGGGGCGTGCGCTGCTCGCCAGTCGGGTGATCGAGAGCCGATGCGGGGGGATCATCAAAGCGGTCGCTCTGGGGAATGTACACCGCCCGGACGCCTCGCGCGAGGGTGAGGGTGCCCTCATCGGCGGTTTCCTGGCCGGCCAGAATCTTGAGCAGGGTGCTTTTGCCGGCGCCATTAGGCCCGATAAAACCTACTCTTTCGCCGGGCAGCACACTAAATGACACGCCGGAGAACAACTGTCGCAGGCCGTGAGTCTTGGCAATATTTCGAGCGGTAAGCAGCACCCCCCAAGGTAGCGCGGCTGGGCGGGGCGTGAGTGAGCATCAATTGGACGCGAAACGGGCGCACACTTGCCGCCGCTCAGAGTTGCTCAGCATCGAGCGGATTGCACGATCCTTTGGCGGTGCCGGAGAGAATCTTCTCGGTGCGGGCCTTGAGCTTTTCGGAGTGCTTTGGGGCGCACTTGGGCCACTTCTCATCCTCAGTCGGTTGAAATTTGTCCCTACGCTCCGCTCATGCCTGTTTCCCGCATCACTATTGGCGCTTTGCGAAAGGCCACCGGCGCGCCCGGCGCGGCGCCCTTTGCTTCACTGACCTGTTACGACGCCACCATGGCCCGCTGGTTGTGCCGCGCGGGGGTGCAGGTCTTACTTGTGGGTGACACGGCTGCCGAGATGGTTCTGGGCTTTGGCCGCACTTCTGATATGCCCTTGGATGTTCTGCTGGCCCTGACTGCCGGTGTGCGGCGTGGCATTACCAGCGCCACGACGGACTCGGAGGCACCGGCGGGGACGGTTATTCCTCTGCTGATGGGTGACATGCCGTTTTTGAGTTACCACCTCGGTGAGGATGAGGCCGTGCGGAACGCTGCTCGGTTTCTGACCGAGGGTCAGGCTGATGTTGTGAAGCTTGAGGTTGATGCCTCGTTTGGGCCGCGTGTCGCCCGTATGAATCAGGCGGGCATTCCGATCTGTGCGCACGTTGGCAGTCGGCCTCAGCGGGCCGCGATGACCGGCGGGTACGCCTCGGCCGGGCGCACGAAGGCGGAAGCGGAGGCCGTGATCAACGATGCCAAAGCGATGCTTGATGCTGGCTGCCCGATGATGCTCATTGAGGCCGTTCCCGATGAAGTTGGGGCGGCCGTCACGGAACTTTGCACTGCGGCGAAGGTGCCGCTGATCGGCATCGGTGCGGGGATTAGTTGCCATGGGCAGGTTTTGGTGCTGACCGATCTGCTGGGGCTGACTGACAAGTCGCCCGCGTTTGTGAGGCGTGCCGCGGACTTGGGGACTGCGGTGACCAACGCCGCCCGGAGTTGGGTGGACACGGTGGCGAAGCGAGATGTAGGTGCCAGCCCGTACAAAATGCGGTAAACCAGCGGGGCGCGAGCGGCCAGCCGATGGTTGGAAAGCGGTTTGTTCCGGCAACCGATGCGGCGTGTGCCGATAGCAATGGTTATGAAACGATCATGGCTACGCCTTGGTGGACTAGTTTTAATTGGTGCACTGCACGGAACCTCACCGGCTGGCCTGGCGGCACAAACTCAATTGGCCGCATCGGCTAAGGCTGCTGCACCTGCGAACGCGCCGGCCAAACCAAAGGCCTCTGCCGGTCGTGAATCACCCCTGGCCAAGGCTGTACTTGAGCACTTTGCCGCCTGGGATGCCGATGCGAACGGGAAACTCAGCGCTGCGGAAGTTGAGAAGGAAGTTCTAAACCCGGCCAACCAAGGCGACGCCGCCGCGGCACTGGCGGCATTGCATGGGCGATTCTGGAAGGCCGAGGCTGATGCACGGAAACCGCTCGACCGAGCATTCTTTGACAGCATAACGCTCAAGCGCCCGGTGCTGGCTGCCAAGTCTGTAAAACCAGCCACTGGTGGGGACAACGAAGGAGAGCAGGCCGCTGGCGCTGTGGGTGTGGATGACGATAAGGACTCTGAAAAAGACTTGGATGTGCGGTTTGGCAGGTCCAGGCAGTCAATCAAGGGTGCCGTTCGAACGCTGTTTGATGCTGACGGCCCCAACCTGCCAGACTGCAAGCAGGGCATGATCGGTAACTGCTTTATCCTGGCGCCGCTGGGCGCGTACGTGCATCGCGATGCGGAGGCCATCAAGCACATGATCGAACCGCTGGCCGGCGAGCGTACGGGCTGGTACCGGGTCCGGTTCGCATCCGGTGATGTGGTTGAACTCCCGCCGTTTACCGATGCGGAGCTTGGCCTGAGCGGAGCTTCTATGCGAAGCGGCATGTGGGTTCGGGTACTCGAAAAAGCCTTCGGCACGCGGAAGCTCAAGCCCGAGGACCGTGAGGATCGGGTCGCTCGCGATGAGATCGGCAAAGGTGGCAGCGGCGCATCGACTGTCCGGCTGCTGACCGGCCATCAGACCATTGCCATCAAGCCGATCGGTGACTGGACGCGGCCTATCGATGGCCAGCCGCTGAACTCGGCACAGGGTGCTGGCAGAGCATCGGAAGCGGTAGGCCCACCCGAACCGGCAGCCAAGCCCGCCACTGCGGCGGAGTTTGAGAAGATCCTCTCGCAACTTCGCAAGCAACTGCCCATCGCGTTTGATGCCAAGCGGCTCGTGGTTGCGGGCACACCCTCGAACAAAGTGCCCATCAGCATCAGCCCGAGGCACGCTTACGCGGTGCTTGGCTTTGATCCTGCGACCGACCGCATTACCTTGTGGAACCCGCATGCCAGCACCTTTGTCCCGAAAGGTGAGGAGGGGTTCAAGTTCGGGTACAAGCGCCACAAGGGGCTGATGACACTTCCGCTTGTGGAGTTTGCGCGCATCTTTCGCGGCGTGAATATCGAGACGGATCGGCCGCTGATCGTACGCGCAAGGTAAACGCGGAAGCCGTTGTGCGCCCGACCAGCATCGCTCGCGCAAAATCTGATAGGCGGCATCAAAAACCGTCCAATGCTCACAATTCTCGGACCGGCCATCGGTTATACATTTGCTAAATGGCTTCTTCTGGGGATATCCCTTGCGCCTGTGAAGATCCGGAGGCCACGGACGCCGATACATCTGTTCACGTATGACGGTTTCGCCACGCAACCATTTAAAACCGGTCGGCCGCTTTACCGGGCGACCGAAGCCGCTGCGAGACTGCATCGCCGCGGTGGTCATTGTACTTTCAGCTGGTGGGGCGGCGGTATCGGTGAGTTGGCTGGAGTCACGTCGGCTGCTTGAAGAAGGAATGGCAGCCAAGCTCGGGTTTCTGGCAGCATCCATAGCCAGCCAAGTTGATGGCGACCTGCATCGGACGTTTACGAAGACGGAACAGACCGACTCGCCGGACTACGACCGCTGCATCGAACCGCTGCGTCGGGCTCATAAAGTGCTGCCGCAGCTCAAGTTTGTCTACACGATGGTTGCCGATGCCGGCAAAGTGCGATTTGTGCTGGACACCTCCAAGCCGGGTGACGCCAACGCCGATGGGATTGAGGACCGCTCATCGGTCTGGGATGACTATGTAGAGGCAACACCGCAGATCGCGGCGATGGTCGTTACTCCACCCTCCGCTGGCATAGCCATCACCGAACCAATCTCCGACCGCTGGGGGACGTGGGTCAGCGGGTACGCGCCAATCCGCGGGGCCGACGGGAGCGTCACCGGGATCCTCGGCATTGACCTGGATGCCGCCAACTTCTTGGCCAGGCTCGCCAAGGCCAACCGCACCGCCGTCGCCGGCCTTGCGCCCTGCCTGCTTGTCAGCGTGCTTGTGGGGGCGATGGTTTTCTATCTCCGCCGCGCTGAGGCTCGAAACATGATCGTGCTGGAAGAAACGCGGCTGGAAGCCGAGAACGCCAGCCGCGCCAAGAGCGCGTTCCTGGCGAACATGAGTCATGAGATTCGTACGCCCATCACGGCGGTGCTCGGCTTCGCGGATCTCATGCGCGATGAATCACTTGACATCCGCGAGCGGCTTTCTCACACTGAGACCATCCATCGAGCTGGCTCACACCTGCTGGAAGTGATCAACGACATCCTTGATATCAGCCGCATCGAGGCCGAGAAGCTCACCCTCGAGCGTTGCCGCTTCTCGCCACGAGACCTGCTTGCCGAGGTGCGGGAACTGCTTATCGGTCGGGCCAGCGGCAAGGGAATCGGCCTTGAGTTTACCTGGAATTCACAACCTCCGGCTGCGGTGATGGGTGATGCGACTCGCTTGCGCCAGATTCTGGTAAACTTGGTAGGCAACGCCATCAAATTTACCTCATCTGGATGTGTGACTGTGCAGGCCAACTGCCGGCGGGAGCCTGACGGACGGCTGCTGATGACTACAGCCGTCAACGATACCGGGATTGGGATGACCGGCATTGAGCTCGCCAAACTGTTTAAACCGTTTGCACAAGCCGATGCATCAACTACTCGAAAGTTCGGCGGCAGCGGGCTTGGCTTGGCCATCGCGCGGCAGCTTGCTGGCATGATGGGTGGTGACATCACTGTCACCAGCACCCCGGGTCAGGGAAGCTGCTTTGAAGTTGCGGTGCGGTTTGAGCCGGCACCCGCCGCCAGCGTGCAGGAAACGGCGGTGGGAGCGGCAGCCGCGGCAGCGTCCAGCCCGCAAGCCTCCAGCCCGCAAGCCTCCAGCGTCCAAGCCTCCAGCCTCCAAGCCTCCAGCCTCCAAGCCTCCAGCCTCCAAGCCTCCAGCCTCCCGGCATCCAGCCTCCGCGATTCGGTTCGTTCGGTGGCTTTTGCCCGTGTGCTGCTGGCAGAAGACACGCCTGACAACCAGCGGCTCATTGCCCACTATTTAAAGGGTCACTGTGCTGAGTTGGTTATCGTCGGCGATGGCCAAGCCGCCGTAGAGGCCGTAAACGCCCGCAGTTTGGCCGACAGCGACCCGGCCAGCGCCCGAAGCTCGTTTGATGTGGTTCTTATGGACATGCAGATGCCGGTGATGGACGGCTACACCGCCACCACCCAACTGCGCCAAGCGGGGTATCGGGGCATCATCGTGGCGTTCACCGCCCACGCCATGTCGGGCGATGCCGACAAATGCCGATCGAGCGGGTGCGATGACCACCTGTCAAAGCCCACCAGCCGGGCGGCATTGCTCGCCTGCCTCGCCAAGCACATCAGCCCGGTGGCCACGCCCCCCCGGGTTGGATCCGACAGTTGACCCTGCGGCGGATAACAAAAGTTCGGTAAAATTTCTCTGCCCGCAGCGGCGCAGCGTGCGCACAAACCAAAGAACGCTTCTACGCTTTGACGGCGGAATTTTTTTGTTCCGTGCGTGAAACGTTTTTGTCCACCGCAGGAAGCCGCCCAAACGGGCGAACGATCAGCGGTGAACACCGACGGGCACGCTGGATTTGTTCCTTTCAGGCCGCCGGGCGACGGGCGGTCTGGATGTTCAGCAACGTGCAGGTCAGCGGCGGTGCAACTGCCGCCAAGGCCGAGCGGTCGCCGCGAGACGCCCCGGCTTGCCACCAGCCACGCACCAAACGGGGGAAGATGATCGCCGCCAGCCACCTACCGGCCCGGCAAAAATAAACATGGCCACTATCAGCACACCAAAGAACGCATTTTTGCACGGCCGCTGGACGATCGAAGAGTCCGCCAAGCTTTACGGCATTGCCGATTGGGGCAAGGGCTACATCGGCGTCAACCCGTCGGGCAACCTTACGGTGCTGCCCACCAAAGACCCGGCCAAGCAAATTGATTTGGCGGAGGTGGTTGCGGGGCTGCGCGAACGTGGCATTCACACGCCCGTGCTGCTGCGCTTTAACGATGTGCTGGAGCACCGGCTGCGCGAGATCCGCAAGAGCTTTGATGATGCCATCGTCGATCAGGGCTATGGCGGGGGCTACTGCTGCGTGTACCCGATTAAGGTAAACCAGCAGCGTCATGTGTGCGAGCAGATTGCCAACCTTGCCGTGCAGTTGCAGTTTGGCCTTGAGGCGGGCAGCAAGCCGGAGCTTCTGGCGGTGCTGGGGCTGTCGGCCGTCGCCGGGGGTCCCGGCGTCAACGGCATGCCGATCATCTGCAACGGCTTTAAAGACAGCGAGTTCATCGAAACCGTTGTCCTGGCCACCAAACTCGGCCGCAACATCATCCCCGTTGTTGAGAAGTTCAGCGAGCTCGAGCTGATCGTCAAGCACGCCAAGGCTTATGGCGTTCGACCGCGCATCGGTCTGCGGGTCAAGCTTTCAAGCAAGGGCGCCGGACGCTGGGAAAGCTCCGCCGGTGCCCGCAGCAAGTTCGGTCTGTTCATCAGCGAGGTCATTACGGCCGTTGATTTCCTGCGCAAGCACGAGATGCTTGATTGCCTGAACCTGCTGCACTGCCACGTGGGCAGCCAGTTGTACGACATCCGCGTGCTGAAGAACGCGGTCAACGAACTCACGCATATTTACTGTGAACTGAGCAAGATGGGCGCGGGCCTGACCATGCTCGATGTCGGCGGCGGCTTGGGCGTTGACTACGACGGCTCACAGTCCGCATGGCACAGTTCCATCAACTACACCGTGCAGGAATATGCGGCGGATGTTGTTTACCGCATCAAGGCCGTGTGCGATGATGCCAAGGTCAAGCACCCGACGATTCTGACTGAGTCGGGCCGGGCGATGGTGGCGTATGGATCTATGCTGATTATGGATGTGCTGGGCACCAGCCGCTTTGAGGCCGACCCGGACCTGCCGGGAATTGAAGCGGCGATGAAGGCCGAGAGTGAAGTGCCCCAGCCTGTGCTGGACCTGCTGGATGCCTATACAAACCTGACCGACCGGAACCTAGTTGAGGCTTTCCATGACTCAACGCAGGCCCGCGATGAGGCGATGAGCCTGTTCTCGCTGGGGTATATCTCGCTGCAGATGCGTGCGGCGGCGGAGCGGCTGTTTTGGGCGACCGGCCACAAGATCTTGGAGAAGATTAGCAAGAAGGGCGAGATACCAGAGGAATTTGAGTCATTGCCCGAGGCGTTGTCGGACATTTATTTCTGCAATTTCTCGCTGTTTCAGTCGATGCCGGACAGTTGGGCGATTGACCAGTTGTTCCCGATTGCTCCGATTCACAGGCTTGATGAGCAGCCCACGCGGATGGGTGTGCTTTCGGACATTACCTGTGATTCCGACGGCAAGATCGACCACTTCGTTGACAAGCGGATTGACAAGAAGACGCTTGAACTGCACGAGGTGCGCCAGCTTCCCGGCGATGTCATCGGCGTTGAGCCGTACTACCTGGGCGTGTTCCTGCTGGGGGCGTATCAGGAAATTCTGGGCGACCTGCACAATCTTTTGGGTGATACCCACGCGGTGCACATTGTGATGAATGAATCCGGCGGATGGGAGATTGATGAGGTTATTGACGGCGACACTGTTGAAGAGGTACTGCAGTACGTGCAGTACGACATTGCCGACATGAAGCGAGCGATGCGGCTGGATATTGAGGCTGCCTGCCGCCAGAACCGGCTGACGGTGGCGGAGGGCAAGAGCCTGATGAAGTATTATGATGAGGGTTTGGAGGGGTACACGTATTTGGAGACGTGAGGCGGGAGGAGGGGAGAACAGAGAAGAGACACTAGAAAAGATGAAAGAGAAAAGGAAAGGCGAAGATGGCTTTTCCTTTTTTCTTTGCGCCGGAACCACGGCTGGGTGGCTTGCCGGGATGGCGTCGCGAGGGTGGCACTGTGCTGGAAGACCTAAAGGGGATGGCTCTTTCATCTTTTCCTGACATGAACCGGTTCCCTTCTTCCCTCCCGCTTCCGGCCGCCATAACCTTCCCCCTATGGCTTTGATCTGCACCGGAACCATCGGCATTGATACCGTCAAAACCCCTACCGGCAGCGCTGAGAATGTGCTGGGTGGGTCCTGCACCTATTTCGCCGCGGCGGCAAGCTTCTTCGGCCCGGTCCGCATTGTGGCGGCAGTTGGCGGAGATTTTGACCGCCAGTTCAACGATGTGCTCAAGGGCTTTCCCAGCATTGATGCTTCGGGCCTAGAGATGCGTCAGGGCAGCAAGACCTTTCGCTGGGGTGGTGAATACTCCGCTGATATGAACAGCCGCAAGACGCTGTTTACGGAGCTTGGCGTGCTGATGGAGAAGCCGCCAGCGATTCCCGAATCATTTAAGAACAGCGAGATTGTGTTTCTGGCCAATAGCCACCCGGGCGTGCAGATGGACATGCTGAGCCAACTGCCCGACTGCCGCCTAGCGGTTGCCGACACAATGGACCTGTGGATTGGCAGCGCCAAGAAAGAACTCTCGGCACTGATGAACAAGATTGATGGGCTGGTGCTGAATTACGATGAGGCTGAGCAGTTCACGGGCAAGAAAAACCCTGTTACCGCGGCGAGGCTGATGCTGAAGGAACACCCGGGCTTGAAGTTTGTGGTGGTTAAGAAGGGCGAGCACGGGTGCCTTATTGCGCACAAAGACGGCATTGCGATGCTTCCGGCCTATCCGGCAGAAGAGGTTATTGACCCCACCGGCGCGGGCGACACCTTTGCAGGCGGGATGATGGGCTACATCGCAAGCCAGGCAAGCAGCGGCCCCGGCGGCGGCAAGACCAAGAACATCGGCACGTTTGAGCTGATCCAGCAGGCCATTGCTCATGGCACTGTGATGGCCAGCTTTAACATTGAGTCGTATTCGCTGACCCGCCTGGTTAGGCTGAAGCGCGGCGAGATTGATGCCCGCTACAAGGAATTTACCAAGATGGTTCGGATTGCCTGAGCGTGATGGAGAGATAAACCGCGAGATGAACGCAGAGGTTGCAGAGAGAAGAAAAGGAACGCAGAGAAAGGCATTCAAACGGAGTTGGTTTGGGGTGAGAAGGATGCCGAATCGAAGCCTGCTGCCAATCTTTGTTTCCTGCTTTCCGATGCGTTTCTTGTCTTCGGTGCTCGTCTTCGCTGCCTCTCTGCATTGCCTCTCTGCATTGCGTTTCTATATTGCGTCTCTGAGGCCGCTGCGTTCATTTCTATGAATTGCCTTGATCCTGTACTGCCACCGTCTTTTAACAGCAAGCACCCACTGTGTCGCGCTATGCAGAGAAGATTGAAGCTGCGTACGGCCTGCTGAACGCTGGCGAGGCTGATGGCGCGCTCGCGCAGGCTCGATTGATGCAGCGGGCTGCGCCCAGGGATGCTGATGTGCTGTCGCTGCTGAGAGCCATTCATGAGATGCGCGGAGATGTTGAGCCGTGCATTTTCTTTGCCAAGGCAGCTGCGGAGGCGGGGCTGACCCGGGGAGACTTGCAGTCCGAGTACGGTCGCATCCTGGAAACGCAAGGGCGGTTTGATGAATCGCTGGGGTTTCTTCGCCGCGGGTTGCAGCTGCGGCCTGGTGATGAGTCGGCTTTGATCTACCTGGCCCAAGGGCTGATGGCCGCTGACCGCCTCGCTGAGGCTGAAGTTGTGCTGGCTGATGCCCTGAAATTGCACCCCAGCAGCATGCCGCTGCTGCGGCGGATGGCCGGCACGCTGCTGGAGACTGGCCGGGCCGAGCAGGCTGCGGCGGTGTGGGAAACCGCGATAGCACTGCACCCGCACGATGAATCACTGGTGATGGAAGCCGCGGCCAACGGCTACGGCCTGCCGATTGACCCACACCGGCAGCTTGCCAGGAGCCGTCGGTTTGCACTGGTGATGATGGAGAATTGGAGGGCCATTGGCGGCGGGGTGCTGCGGGCACGTGGGCAACCCGGCGTGGAGCCGTTTGCTGACGGACGCCCGCTGCGGGTGGGCTTTCTTTCAGCGGATTTTCGCAATCACTCGGTCGGGTTCTTTTTCTTGCCGATGGTGCAGGCACTTGCGGAGATGCGGACCGAGTTGACCGGCTTTGTGTACGACTATGTTGGCACGCGCGACGCGATGAACGCGAAGATTCGCAGTGCCGCGGCGGATGCGGGCTGGGTGTATCGCGATGCTGTGCGCACAAATGATGCACGATTGGCGAGCATGATCGCCCGTGATGAGCTTGATGTACTCGTTGAGATGAGCGGGCTGAGTGCGCTGGCCCGGCCTGGCGTGCTGGCCCATCGCCCAGCGCCGGTGCAGGTGACGTATTTGGGCTTTCCGTTTACGACGGGGCACCCGGATATTGACTACCGCTTGGTTGATGACTTTACGGACCCGGCCACGGCGGGTGTGTTTGCGGGGCCGATTGCGGAGGCGATTACACCGGGGTTTGCGGCTGATCCGCAGGCGTGGCACAGCGAAATGCTGGTGCCGCTGCGCGATGCGATGGGCGGACCGCGGCCGTTTTTGCTGTACGGCTTGGCCGATGAGCTGCCACCGGGAGACCAAATTTCGCGTCCGCCGTGCCTGACCAGCGAACAGGGTGTGGTTACGTTTGGCAACTTTAACATGCTGCCCAAACTTGTTGATGGCTGCGTTGGCCTGATGGCTGAGGTGCTGCGGGCTGTGCCGCGGGCGGTGCTGGCACTGAAGGCGAGTGGCTTGAGCGAACCGGCGATTGCCGCGGCCACGGTTGCGCGGTTTGCGGCCAAAGGGATTGACCCCCGACGGATTCGCGTGCTGCCGTGGACCAAGGGTTATCGCGAGCATTTTGAGCTGTACAACACTATTGATGTTGCGCTGGACACCTTCCCTTACACAGGCACGACGACCACCATTGAAGCGCTGGCGATGGGTGTGCCGGTGGTGACGCTTTGCCCGGACAACGCCCCACACCACACGCGCGTTTCGGGCTCGATCCTGCACGCACTGGGCCGCGATGAATGGATTGCGAGAACACCGGATGAATATGTGGGTGTTGCTGGTGGCTTGGCTGCGAACTTTGCCCGGCTGGAGCAAGCCCGAAGTGGCCTGCGTGCAGACTTGCTAGCAAGCGGGCTGTGCGACAAGGCAGGATTTGCGGAGAGCTTTTGCAGGACGCTAATTGAGCTGGCCAGTACGTGGCCGGAGCGGCGGGACAAGTGATTGTGCCGGGCAGTGCGGCGGGGTAGTTGGGCCGCTAAACTGTGTTCCTATGGCAATTGTTGTTCTCCAGCACGCTGAGTCTGATTCTCTTGGTCGCCTTGCAGCCATCTTTCGCGATGGGGCACACAAGCTTGATATCCGGCGGCTTGACCTTGATACGGCCCGTGGCGGCAAGGGCGTGCCGACGGATCTGGACAATGTCTCAGGCGTGATTGTTTTGGGCGGGCCGATGAATGTGAGTGACAATCCGCCGTGGATGGCCGCGGAGCTTGAGTTTATTCGCAAGGCCCACGGCGAGCAGTTGCCGCTGATTGGCATTTGCCTGGGGCACCAACTGATTGCCGCCGCGCTGGGTGGTGAGGTTGGCCCGGCGGAGAAGCCTGAGGCTGGATTTACCAAGGTGAGTGTTGTTGGTGCGGGGCAGACCGACACGGTGCTGGCGGGGGTGCCGTGGATGAGCATGCAGTTTCAGAGCCACGGGCAGGAAGTGAAGAAGCTGCCGCCGGATGCAGCGCTGCTGATGAGCTCCGCATCGTGCAAGGTGCAGGCATTTAAGGTTGGACTGCGGACGTATGGATTTCAGTTTCACTTTGAGGTGCAGCGGCCGGATATTGACGATTTTTCCCGCGATGGTTTCACGACCGGGCTGTGCACCGCACTGGGCATCAGCCCGGCGGACTTTAAGCATCAGGCCGATGAGCACTTTGCGCGGTTTAACGAGATTGGTGATCGGATCGGGCACAACCTCACGGGGACGTTGTTCCCCACGGTGAAGCAGTTGCGAACGGTTTGAGTGGTTTGGTTCGTTGAGCGGAACGGAGAGATGAAAGCAGAGGGCGCGGAGGAGGGAGGGAGGAAAGGAACGCAGAGAAAATCCGAGATGGGAAATGGGGGATGGGGAATGGGAAATAGAACGTGGCGGTAAATGTCGTTCGGGTTTGGGCATCTTCGTTGCGAGAGGCGAACGCGTACCTTGGTTCCCTCTGCGTATCTTTTCTTTCCTTTGCGGCCTCTGCGTTGATCTCGATGTATCGCCCCACTAGCAGTGTGACCCCCGAATGGATGCGAATTGATGGAGCTGCCTGTACCAACTGACTTTGTACTGGCGCGGGATGTGGCTTCGTATGGGTATTTTTTACTTGAGCCGAACCATTGGATTCCGGGAAGTACGGCTAAGACCGGCACGTTGAAGCGGATTCTTGATTTGGCTGGTGGGCCAATTACGCTGCGGATCAGTCAGGCTTTGGGCAAGGGCAAGCCGCTGGAGGTTGCCTTATCGCGCAGGCTTGTTGCGGGTGAGAAGGCTGAACTGGTGCGCCAGGTGTCTCGAATGTTGCGGCTTGATGAGACTGCGGCCACGCTGCGCGAGTTTCACACGCTTGATCCGCGATGGAAAAAATCTGGCCGCGGCAGGCTGATGCGATCGCCCACACTGTTTGAAGACGTGATCAAAACCGTCACGAGTTGCAACGTGGCCTGGCCCAGCACCATTCGCATGAACCAGCGGTTGTGCGAGGTGTTTGGGCGAGGCGGGGCATTTCCGACGGCAAAGAACATCGCCGCACAGCGGCCCGCTGCACTGCGTGCGACGTGCAGCGTGGGGTACCGCGATGTGCGCATTGTTGCGCTCGCCAAACTGTTTGCTTCCGGCGAGATTGACCCGGCGTGGTTTGAGAATCCGGAAACTGATGATGACGCCATACGCGAACGGCTGATTGAGCTGCCGGGGATTGGTCCGTACGCCGCGGCGAATATTTTGCAACTATTGGGCCGTTTTGGCCATCTGCCGCTGGATACGGAATCGGTCCGTCATGGCCGAGTGGTTCTGAAGATGAGGGGCAACAGCCGGGCGATCATGAAGCGGGTTGCGCGCACATTTGAGCCGTTTGGGAAACATAAGTTCCGGAGCTACTGGTTTGAGTTGTGGATGTACTACGAGGCCAAGCGCGGCCCGGCGCACACCTGGGAACGCGAGACGACGGGCAAAACTTTTACAGCGGCGCTGCTGGCGGAGTAGCCGGCGGGCGGAAAATTTCTGATGGAGTCGCGGGGTGACTGGTGAGGGTGACGTGAGGCTGGCGGTGACTACTTCGCTTGTGCGCACAACAATCTCGACCGGCAGCGGCGGGAGCTGGAACTTCATATCCGCTTCTTCGATCGCGATCTGGTGCCCCGCCGCCGAAATCGTCACACGAACCAGTGTAAATCAGCTGCACCGAGCCCACCATGATTTGGTTGTCAATGAGTCAGCGGCTCGCTGCAACGCAAGCGGCAACGCAATCGAGACTGCGCCGCGGCTAGGGCGAGGGGCACGAGCTGGCGGCCGTGCCACGGCGAATGCCAGAGGGGCGATAGAGTCGTGCTCATTGGATCAAGCAACCTGGTGCCTCCCGCAGTGGCCACGGCACCGACCCAGCCGCACCCCCGCAGCGGTACGTGGTGCAACTGCTGGCCCGCCTGCACGACACCCCGATGAGCGAACTGGACCGCTGGCTGCCGGACCGATGGAAAGCGGCCGATGAGCCGATGCCGTTGTGAGGTGGATGGGGGTGGGGTTCGTCTATCGCTTACTGCAGAACGGAGCAAGACAACGGGGGCACGGGAGGACGACCCGAAACACCATTATCTCCGCAGGGGCACGAGTTCATTTACTGTCCACCCGGCCGTCGGAGTCCCCGCGAATGGAAGAGGAAGCAACCTGCCCATCTCCGAGAGGACGTGCAGCTCGAACTGAACCGCAGACAAATAAAACCAACACCTTGACCCCAAATGTCAACAACAACACTGATGCCACAAAATTAAAATAATGAAATTTTAATGGAAAAACAATCGGAGAAGGGAAGCTCTCGGTAAAAATGCGCCATCTACTCGGCAGTATTAACCCATCTACATTTGTGCTTTGCGTCAGTGAGTTTTGCTCAAAGTTCACCGACATACCATGCAACGGAAACCCGTATGAAATGGAACCACGCCAAGCCCATTCTGGTGCTCCTTCTGTCCGCCATTGAGGCAAAATCATTGCCTCTGCCCAGACGGGCAAATGTAAAATATAAAGATTAGCCTGTTCATTTCCGGCGAACCACTCATGATTATTTGGGCGGCAGGACAGCGTTAGCTGTCGCGATTCAGCGATCCAATTACGAAACACCTGTCCAAAGACAACCCAGCCAGTTGAGTCAGTCACATAAGTTTTTTGCTTAAATTTTTCGATTGGATCAATCAAACTGCTTGATGGAAACGGATTAAAATTTAAGACATTCACAAATATTAATAAAAACTGCAAGAGCAAGGAAAAAATAAAACAATATGAAGTTTCGATAAGTTGTTTCTTCAATGGAGACTCGTTTGCTGACGCCGACTCAGACTTGATACGCATGTCAAATCGTGGGATTCAACGGCCAAGAAGAGCACGGCGCTTTCGACCTATCATAACAATTTTTATTCGACATTGCCGCACGTACATCGTCGCCGCCGCACCCGGCATTGAGTCGACTCGGGCTACTTTTCGACGATGCGGTTGCAAACGATAGGATACATGACTCATAAGTAGTAAAGTTCCCATTCTCGAAGAATGGACTTCCACGACAGCATTGTCCGCTTAAATTCACCGCTCGCAATTCTCGACAAGCTAGATCAGAACACTCCCTGCTTTGGGAAGTCCTGGCACACGCATCAAGCGCGTGCTGAAGTTCATGCGCATAGGTGCGACAGGTGTAATACGGGCTCTTCGGTACGCCAGTTGGTTGACATATTGTAATGGAGCCGTCACTATATTCCCCATATCTTCCGGGAGAGCAATCTGCCCTTTCTTTCACACTCGGCCGCGGACAACCGGCGGCCGCCAAAGCAGCCAGAAGCGCGATCACTACCGCATCGTTCCCGTCACACCACGAAATACGTTCCGAAAAACCTGAAGGAACAAACGGTACGAATGATGGGAACAGTGGGCCTGGGCTAAGATCTACTGGTGATGGCCAATCAAGCAAGTCACGAAACCAGCCTAGTTTCGTTTTCAGGCCACTCGGGTCAACTCGCTCAATTGCGCGGCCTCTACAATACTCATACAACCCCATCCCATCCACATACCCCAGCGGGTCGCGCTTGTTCCAGCGGCCGTTCTCGGCATCGTACACGCGGTTGCGGACGTGGTAGACGCTGGCGTAGCTTGCGCCCAGGACCGGATCAAACTCCTACCCAGCATAGCCTCGGCGGAAGCCCGCATCCAGATCGATGCTCAGCGTGCCGGTGCCGACGGGTGAAGACTCGCTCAGCTCATTGACGTAGAGGGTGTAGTCATTGCCATCAACAGCGCCATCGCCATCTAGGTCGGCCAGCAGATTGCTGGCGTTGGAGGCGGTGTTGCAGGCTGCGATGTCGGCACTGTTGACGATGCCATCGGGCACGTTGGCTGTTACGGCACCGGTGGTGCCGGTCACCAAGTCCAGCAATGAGTACCGCTGCGGCTCGCCGTACGCGGTGTAGCGGATGCGGTCGATGATGGTGCCTGCGGTGTCGATGCTCAGCACCACATCTGCACGCCAGTTCTGT
>JBBRKQ010000085.1:0-16886 GCA_038231815.1 Phycisphaerales bacterium | reverse complement strand
GCTCCGCCCCGGGAGTTAAGAGTTGGCGTGCCCATTGCAAAGGAGCAGTGAGACGGTCCGCCGCCCCGTTGTAGTCTTTTTCATCCCAGCACCGTGCAGCGTCGGTGGTCAGCAGCCGGCTGAAGGTGAGCACGCGGGAGGCGGGATGGGCGAGCTGCGTCTCAAGCGGTTCATCTGCGGCGGGCCACGGTGGCAGCGGGCCGAGTGGTTCGGGAGCGAGGGTGAAGAGGGACTGGATGAGCGGCTGAATTTCCCGCAGCCGCGTAAGCACGCGCTCGGACTCACCGGCGGAAGCATCAACAAACACCAGCCCGGGCTCGCGCGGCGCGACAGCCATTGCGAGCATAGAGACAGTTGGCCGACCAACGGAAAGCGCCTTGTCGATCTCGTCAAAACGGGTCATGGCCAAGGATGTTGGCGTATGCGACTGAGCGGGTGTGGCAGACTTGAACGAAGCGGCTGTGGGTGGCTGGGCCGGCCGCTGTTCGCAGCCGCAGAGAAGGCAGAGGGCGAGGATGGAAGCAGCGGTGTGGCGCACGGGTTGGGCTTGATGCAGAAAGAGGGGTTGCGGGAGATGCGGAAGCGGGCTGGAACCCGTTGGGCAGCGTAAGTGGCGCGATGCATAGGGAGTGCAGCGAGGACCTTGGGATGGCAAGCAAAGATTGATAATAAAAGGCGTAACGACAAAAAAAGCGGCTTCTGATTGGATTCAGCACATTTTATTTGCTCGGGTTTTATTTTTGACGCAAAAACCAATCAGACTGGTAACTCTGATTGGTCTGAGTCGTATATTCATGCTTTGGAACGAAATGTGCGACATAGTTTAATCAAACGGCTTTAGTGAAGCTTGCCACGGGGCGGGCCGTTCGGGCCCCGAGCCCTCGCGGCACTCGGTGTGTCGCCGCAATCGGCTGCCCAGTATGCAAAGACCGGATGGCTTGTGCGTTTGGGGCAGGGCGTGTATGCGTTTCCGGGTGATGAGATCACGGCTCATGGCTCGGTCAAGTTTCTGCAGCACCGGGTGCCCGGTCTCTGCTGGATCGGATAGCACCAAATTCGAGCGGGGGGGAAACAACCGCGGCCATCGAGGCCGTCTGAACGCTAACACCCCGCGGCGAAGGCGTTGATAAAGTCGGTGAAGTCCGAGCCATCGATGATGCTGTCGTGGTTGACATCGGCCAGATTATTAACGGCAACATCACCGATGCCGAAGCTGTTGATAAAGGCGATGAAGTCCGATCCATCGACAACACCGTCGCGGTTTACATCCGCAAGGCACGCGGGCGCTGTGGGGGCCGCCAGCACGTTGATCACGCCGTTGCCGTTCTCGGCCGCGTTGTTCGACCATGCACCTGCGCGAATGAGATACTGCTGTCCGGCAGCCGCTACAAAGTCAACCCGTGATTGCAGCGTCCCGGCAGAATCGTCGTTGCACACAATCGGTGTGATCGTCGGCCCCGGGCACGGACCGGCATAGACCGCCAGTATCGTGTCATAGTTGCTGCCGTACATGTCCACCGTCACATTCTGCTCAGTCGGGAACGCGATGCGGTACCAGCCATCGAAATAGGCCTGACCACCGCCGCAGTCGAAGTCTGCCAGCCCGGACGAGTTTGTAAAGCACGAGCCAAGGTGTGGCGTGCTTCCCACCCCGATTGGATTCGCCGTGGCGCACTCGTTGGCCAGCAGACATCCTGATCCTGCCAGCGCCGCCGGGGCGCTGAGCACCGTGCCGCAATCTGTGGTGACGGCGACTGTGTAGATGCCGAAATCATCAAACCCGGCGCCCAGCAGAGACAGCGTGGGTGTGGCGGCGCCGATGATGCGATCACTGTCGATCAGCACGACGCCGTCTTTACGCCATTGGTAGCTTGCCCGTGTTGCGCTGGTGGCGGTCACACCAAAGGTCGCACTGGTAGCCGCTGTCAGGGGTCCGGCAAGTTCAAGGCCCACGGGCTGGGCTGTGATGGCTGGCAGGCACGACACAACCCGAATCACCACCGTGGCATTGAGGCTGTCGGCGGTGTTGGTGGATGGTGGCTGCAAGTCAGCCCTGGCTTTGTACGTAAAGCTCACCGAGCCGGTGAACCCAGCCGCGGGGGTGTAGCGGAAGCCACCGCGACCATCGGTGTTCATGACCAGCGTGCCGGAGGATGGCGGAGAAACCAGAACCGCGGTGATGGCGGCACCGGGCTGCTCGGCATCGTTCGCCAGCAGCCCATCGGCGGCGGAGACAACCAATGGTGTGCCGGGCTCGGTGATGTACGCATCATCGGCGGCAAGCCGCAGGCCTTGATCGCGCAGGCTGGTGAGGCCGGCGAGGCTCCACTTCATGAATGGGTACTGCTCGGCCGGGCGGGAGGTGGCCAGCGCGCTGTTGAGCTCACGCTGGAACATGCCGCGGCGGGTGTTGAAAGTCGTGTCGATGCGGGTTTCAACCGTTGGCGCGACGCCGCCGAGGGTTGTGGGCAGTGCGGCGATGGCATCGAGGTACAAGCGCTGGGCGTTGGCGGCATCAATGCCCTCGCCGATGCCACGCAGCGGGCCGCGAAGAATGTCGCTGGCGGCGAAGGACTCGGGGAGTGCCAGCGAGACGTACGCATCGAGCAGCTTGGCGGTCACGCCGAGGCTCAGCGATGAATTGCGGATGTTGGTGGCATCTGTCGGCGAGCTGAAGGCGTTTGCGATGGTCTGGTAGATCGGGCGCTGGCGGCCCGCGAGGGCGAGGTTGACTTCGGACCGAACCGTGTCGGCGGTCATGATGTTGGTGGTGGTGGCGGCGTACCAGTATGGCCTGAAGTTGTTCGGGTTGTAATGGAGACCGTCGATGCCCGACGTGCTTGCGGTGTTGAAGAAGTTGCCGCTGATAGACTGGACGCCGTTGCTCCCGTTCCACTGCTGTGCGAAGAAAGCCTCTTCGCTTCCCCAGCCTGTCCAGACGCGCAGCGAGAAGCGCCTCTTGGCGACAAGCTGCATGGAGGCGATATTGCTGTCGGTTGGCACGTACACCGTACCGACGCCCGAGACATTGACCCCGCCGACCTGCAGCGGGTTCCACCACAACTGCACCTCGTAACTGCAACTGCTCAGCGGATATGTGCCAAGGGTGATATCAGCCGGGTCAATCGGTGCCTGCCCCGCGGCGACCCAGTTGCTTGTTCGCACGAATGTCCAGCTGTAGTACCCGCTGGTGCGCTGCGGCAGCGACAGGTACATTGCGGTGCGGAACTCATTGCCGGGCAGCAGGTTCCAAGCCGTGGCCCCACCGTTGAACGGGATGCCCAGCAGGCCGGAACCATCAGCGCTGCCGTAGCGCGACATGCGACCGCTGGCGGCGGGGGCGGGCACGACTTGAGCGGGGCCGCCCCACGGGTCCAGCAGCGGGGCTGTGGAGTTTGCGATCTGTGCGGTGCGAACGGTGTCGATGGCGGTCTGCAGCGGCGTGGTAGAGCTGGCGTGGTCAGCGATCAGCCGGTCAAACAGCGCCTGGCGCTTTGCCGCGTTCATAACGGTTTGGCTGTTCTGCCCAGCGCTCAGCACCGTGCCGATGCGGGTTGGCGTGGTGGAGAGGATCTTGGCGTTGTACCACGGGTTCTCGCGGGCGAACTGGTTGTAGACATCGGCATTGAGCGCCCAGGTGGTGGGGTTGGCCGCGTGCAGGCTGCCGAGGACAGTCTGGCCGATGCTGGTGGGGAAGGTGCGCAGGGCGTTGATGTTGTAGCCCAGCGGGTAGTTGTCAAGCTGCGCCGAGCCGGTGCTGTCGTACGGCAAGGCCGTGTCGCTGCCGGCAAAGACGGCGCTGGCTGCATCATTGACGGCGGCGGAGTAGAAGCGGCCCTCGTAATCATTAAACTGCGGGTAGCTCAGGTCGCTGCCGGTGCGGTCGCGGTAGCCGAGCGCTGTTTCCATATCGGCCACGAAGTCAAAGTTAAAGCCGGAGGCGAGGATGCCGTACAGGTTCTGCTCAAAGCGGTTCAGGTTGCTCTGCGAGATTGCCAGCTGGGTCTGAATGTTCTGGAGGCTGATCGACGTGTCTATAAAGTAACTGGTCATCGCGGCGAAGCCGCCGTTCATGGTGGTGTAGAGCGACTGCAAGCCCGCATCAATCCGATCAAACCGGGTGGTCATGGTAAATCGAATATTCTCAACCTGGTTCTGCAGGGTTGTAATCTGGTTCGACACCTGCTGGAACGGGCTGGGCCGCACATCGTTATGACGCACGTTGTTCATCAGCAGCCCGGCACCAAACCCCAGAGCCCCGGCAAACTGCATGAACCCGGCAACCTTATTTGGGGACGCAAGCGCCTGACCGACCCCCGAAAGCACCGAACCGCCAATAACCAGCCCGCTGTTGGCCGCGGAACTGGTGCTGTCCGCCAGCCGGATCTGGATATTAGCATACGTGCGAAGGGTGTTACTCTCGGTCGCCTGGGCAAAGGTGCCAAGCTCAAGTGCCGCGGTGGCAAAGCTGAGTTTGGCGCGCGACCGATTGAGGGCAACCAGATCGGTTATTCGGGTGTTCTCCGCGGCAGCAACGAGCGCCGGGTCGGCCGCGGCGGCTTCGGTTGAGGCCAGCGTCGGGTATGTCACCGCCAGGGTGCCCAGCGTCGTGATCTTGCCGTTTACGAAGCTGCTGACGGTTGCAAACTCCGCGAAGGTGCTGGCGCGAAGATTGGCGAAGTTGTTGGCTCGCTCAACATCAAACGCCGCGGCGGTGGCCGGCATGATCGCAAGGGCCGCGACGATTTCGGGATACTGCGAACTCAGCACGGAACTGGTGGGATACGGCTCGATACCTTCTGACCGCAGGAAGATGGCGGCTTGCGCTTCGACCAGTGGGTTGATGCTGCCACCGGCATCACGCGAGGAGAAGATGTTCTGGAGCATGACGGCCACGGCATCTCCGGTGGCAAGCGCCGGGATGGTACCGTTCTGGAAGGCGATGATGTTGAGCTGGCGGTTGGCGTTTGAGGCATCAAGGCCCAAGGTCGCAGCGACGGCCTCGCCGACGTTGGTATCTAGCCCGGCCACGGTGGTGACGCGGGTGAGGTACCGCACGGCGGGCTGGATTGCGAAGCTGCCCACCAGATTTGGATCATTGCCGTACACCGACCGCAACTGGTTGTTGTACGCCGTAGTGAAGGTTGAGAGTTGGGTTGCTGTTGCGTTGCGATTGCGGGCACCGACTTCGGCAATCGCCGCGAGCACCGCGATGATTCGGGCGTTGGGCGTGCTGGCCATCTTTGAGCGCACAACCTCGGTGGCGGTGAGGCCGCGCAGGAACTGGGCGTACTGGGCATCGGCGGCGCCGGATTGAGCCTGTGCGGCGGAGCCGACCACCGCCAGCAGCAGCGCACACCCTGCTGCGGCGCGGGCGAGCTTGCCGGTGCGGAGCCTCGGGGCGGGGAACGAAATCGGATTCTGGGGATTCATAGTCAATTTCCGGAGTCTGGCAGAACGAACTTGGCCGTACACGGTGCGGACCGGCAGAGGGCACCTGACTGGCGTCGCTCTCTCACTCTTGCCGAATGCGGGCGGTGTGAAAGCGGCGCGAAGGAGGTGTCTCTCTGAGGAATACCCGGTTTCGTGCGGAGACCCGACATGAAAACTGAAAAATTTTGGTTACAGTGAGACGTGGCAATCTCGGGACGGATGGAAGCACAGAGCGTTATGAGACGGTACTCAGAGTCACGGGTGCGATCGGGTGAGCGGCAGCAGCGTTGTTGGAGAGGTAGGTAGACGAGAACGGTAGATTTGAACCTGAAATCTCGATTCGATCTGAAGGCTCAAACGAATCCCCCGATTAGGGAAATGGGCCGAAGGGGTCGCATCGGCCGAAGCCTTGCCGGGACGAACTTGACGGAATCTGGCGTGTGCTGGCGGCGCTCTTTGTATTTGCCCGGGACCGGGCGATACGCTTTACTGCTTCCGATGCACTCAAAGTCGGTGGTTCGGGGCCTGTGTTTTCCGGCACGCTTTGTAGTCTAATTTTCTGTCTTTGGTGCAAGGCTTCTTCTGCCATGAACTCGAATCAGTTAACATTGCTGCTGGGCCAGATGAAGCAGGGCGATGCTACGGCGGCGGAGAACTTGCTGCCGCTGGTGTATGAGGAACTCCGCGGACTGGCTCGAGGGCTGATGAAGAATCAGGCGGGTTCTCACACGCTGCAGCCGACGGCGCTGGTGAACGAGGCGTGCGTGAAGCTGCTGGGCGGTGCGGAGCTTTCATGGCAGAGTCGGGCGCACTTCTTTGCTGTGGCGGCGATGGCGATGCGGCAGGTGCTGGCCAACCACGCGCGGGCGAAGGCGACAGAGAAGCGATCACCCGATGGTGACAGGGTAACGCTGATAGGGCTTGCCGCAGAGACGAAGGCCGAGCTGAGCTTTGATGCGATGGCGCTGGATGAGGCGCTGGGCAAGCTGGCGGCGCTTGACCCACGTCAGGCGCGGCTGGTGGAGCTGCGGTACTTTGGAGGGATGACGATGGAGGAATCCGCGTTTGTGCTGGATGTCTCGGTGCGAACGGTTGAGCGAGAGTGGGTTGTTGCGCGGGCTTTTTTGAAAACTGAACTGAGCGGGGACAAGCAGTGATGAGCCCGGCGCAATATCAGAAGATCAAGCAGATATTTCTTGATGTGCGGGAGCTGCCGCTGACGCAGCATGCCGCCAAGGTTGCGGAACTGGCTGGGGCCGATGAATTGGTGCGCGACCGGACGATGTGGATGCTGGAGCATGATGCGCGGGATGAGCCGACGACCAACCACGGTGCGGTGCGCCATGGGCTAGAAGGGCTGTTGGATCACGCTGCGCCGAGTGGCATCGGGCACAGCGCGAGCCTGGAGGCGGCGAAGCCGATGCCCAAGACGATCGGACAGTACCGCATTTTGCGGCGGATTGGGTCCGGCGGCATGGGCGATGTGTTTGAAGGGCAGCAGGAGACACCGCGGCGGAGCGTGGCGATTAAGCTGATGCGAGCGGGGATGGAATCGGAGGCGATGGCGCGGCGGTTTCGGCGTGAGATTGAATTTGTGGGCAAGCTCTCGCACCCGGGCATTGCCAAGGTGTATGAGGCGGGGATGACGAGCATTGGCGGGGTGGCCGCACCGTACTACGCGATGGAGTTTGTGAGCGGCTTGCCGCTAACGGCGTTTGTGACGGCCACAGCGCTGCCGCTGACGGGAAAGCTCAGACTTTTTGCGGCGATCTGCGATACGGTGCAGTACGCCCACCAGCAGGGGGTGATTCATCGTGATTTGAAGCCGGCGAACATCATGGTGCAGGAGAACGCCCTTGCCACCGCGGCGACCTCGCCCGAGCGGACGGGCAGCCCGGGTGAGCAGGCGACGGGATGGGGTGCGGGTGAGCCGCTGCCCAGAATACTGGACTTTGGCATTGCCCGGGCTGTGGCGGTGGAGGGAACAACGCAGGAGAGCGACGGGCCGCGGACGGTGGCGACGGAGGCGGGTCAGATCATCGGCACGGTGCCGTATATGAGCCCGGAGCAGATCGGCGGGCGGGCGGGCGATGTTGATACGCGTACGGATGTGTACGCGCTGGGTGTGATTCTGTTTGAACTGCTGACGGGACGACTTCCGTTTGTGACCGATGGGCTCTCGATCGTTGAAGCGGCCAAGCTGAAGGCGGGCGGGACACCGATGCGGTTGTCGGAGGCGGATCGCACGCTGCGCGGTGACCTTGAGACGATCGTGGGCAAGGCGCTGGAGCCGGAGAAACAGCGCCGGTACGGAGCGGCCTCGGAACTTGGGGCGGATGTAAGGCGGTTCCTAAACGATGAGGTGATCGAGGCACGCTCGGCGACGCTGCTGTATCAGGTAAGCAAGTTTGCCAAGCGCAACCGGGCGGTGGTGGTGGCGGCTGCCCTCGCGGTGCTGGCGCTATTGGGCGGCGTGGTGGCAACAGCGCTGCAGGCCAGGGAAGCGGTGCATCAGCGGGATGTGGCGATGGGGCAGACTGCCGAAGCGGAGCGGCAGAGACTGGAGGCCGAGCGGCAGAAAACAGAGGCGGAACGACAGACGAAATTGGCATCACGCAAGACGTTTGTTGCTGAATCGGTCTCGGCCATTTTGCTCGACACGCTTGAGCAAGCAACGCCGAATGTCTCTCCCGGCAAGGAGCCGCTGCTGATCGAGGCGATTGAGTACGCTGAGACGCAGGCGTATGACCCGGAGGCCATCAACTCACCGGAGGTACGGGCGGTGGTGCTGCACACGATCGGGATCATTCGGCGTGAGCGGGGTGATTATGAGAAAGCGGAGAAGGATTTATCAACAGCGCTGGCGGTGCGGCGGAAGGTGCTGGCCGACAATGACCCGAACCTGGCCGACACGCTGACGAACATGGGCCTGCTGCGAAAAAGGCAGGAGCGGCTGCCCGAGGCGGCGGCGCTGATGCAGGAAGCCGTGGATGTGCAGCGCCGCAGCACACCGCCGGATGAGCAGCGGCTGGGCCGCAATCTCTACAACCTTGGGTCAATGTACGTTCTCTTGAATGAACTTGACAAAGGGCGGGCGATGCTTGATGAATCTCTGGAGATACACCGCAGGCTGCTGGGTGCGGAGCACGAGGTCATCGGCATTCATCTGACCGCCCGCGCCAAGATTGCGATGTTGGAGAACAAGTGGGATGTGGCCCGGGACTTTGCGGACAGGGCGCTTGCGATGTATCGCAAGACGGTTGGACCATCGCACCCGAGTATTGCCAGCGGCCTGCGTGAAGCGGCGGTAATTTATGCGCATGATGGTGATAAGGCCGGTGCGCTGGCGATGCTGGCCGAAGCCGATGCGATGGCGCTCGTAGTGTTCCCGCTGGAGTCCGGGCGCGAGCCACACCCGGGGCGGCGGGCGGCACGGCGCGACTTGGTGGCGATGCTGCGCGAGATGGGGCGGGGGGAGGAGGCGGCGCGATTGGAGAAGGATGCTGCGGCGGTGATGCGGTGACGCTCGTGCTCGGGAGTTTGTGCCGTGAGCTTGGGGCGGGGAACGCAGAGGACGCGGAGGAAACGGAGGTACGCAGAGGAAGACAAAAGGCAGGGATTACAGGGTTTTTTGAGGTTTGGCTCCACTGCTTTGGAACTTCCTGGCAAACTCATTTTCGCCTTGCTGAATCTTCAGACTTTGGTTTTTCTCTGCGTAACTCCGTCACCTCTGCGTCCAATGCCCCAGACTTGCGGTGCCGAACCGCGTGCCTACAGCCTTTGGCGTAGATACGCTTTCCGCGACGTAGAACGATGAATAGAAAGATTGCGGCCGCTCCGCAGGACCCCGCTTAAACACCGGCGCCGCGATTTTGTTCATACCATGGGCTGGCTTTACCGCTTCGCACACACCTTCGGGCTTACTCCATGCGCACGTTCATCAAGCTGTTTCTGCTCATCGCCACGCTGCTGCTGATTGGCTTTAACGTGCTGCAGTACACCGGCATTACCACAGTAGTGGGCGCTGCGGCCAGTGCCAGCGGCAAACAGGAGGTGCTGGTCGCGGGGATGAAGGCGGACCTGGAGAGCATGATCGCCCGGCGCGGATTGGTGCGGCGGTTTGAGGTGCCGGGCTCACCTGGGGTACCGGATGGACAAGGGGCCGTACCGGGACAAGGGTCGGGACTGGTTCAGAGCCAGAGTCAGGGCCAGGGCCAAGGTCAGGGCCAGAGTGAGGGCTAGGGCCAGAGTGAGGCCTAGGGCCAGATGGTCTATGCCGATGCGGATGGCGTGACGGATCGGTCGGCCACGGCGCTTGCAGAGCGGCTGTCGCGGGAGACAACCGTCAGCACGCTGAGCTCCGCCGGGACCGACATTGGTGCTGCGATTGGCATGGTGCTCTCGGGCGGGATGCTGTGCGAGTGCGTTGAGATTGACTTGGATGGGAGCGGAAGATCAAAGCTGCGATGCTGCTCGCTGGAGGACATCATCGCCGAAAAGCTTCGCTGCCTGCTCCAGCAGGTCATACGCAAACGCCGACGGCCGCAAGACGTGTTTGATATTGCCCGAGCGGTCCGAGCGCGAAGCGACGTAGATCGGAAGCGGATCGGTGAGTTTCTACTGAAAGAAGTGCGAGGTGCGGCAGATCGTGGTGGCGAAATCATGCTTTGACCTCAAGGTCGAAACAATGGCCAAAGAAGGATATTTCCGTCTCCGCAGCCGTTGTGGCGACCAATGTATCGAGTCTGACGATGCGTGGACAATCGTCGTCGCGCACATCAGCGAACTGAACATCCCGGAGCGTTTGTAGCAGCGCTGAGCAAATTCGTTACGGCCGGACCTGTCACTTCGCCCCTGCACCCACCGTAATACCCACCGGCACGAAGGTTGGCCGCACCCGGGCCTCGAACTCTTCGCGATACTTGTTCATAATCGTGCGCACGGCCCAGTTGTTGCCGTCGGCCAGACCACAGATGGTGGTGCCGGGCATGGAGCCCATGCTGGTGGCGATTTCGAGAGCGAGGTCCAGGTCTTTGGTTTTGGCAGCGCCGGTTTCAATGCGCGACAGGAGCTGGTAGAGCCAGCCCGAGCCTTCGCGGCAGGGGGTGCATTGGCCGCAGCTTTCGTGCTTGTAGAAGCGGGCGATGTTGCGGGCGACGGCCACCATGTCGGTGTCTTCATCGAAGACGGTGGGACAGGCCGTGCCCAGACCTAGCACGTTGTATTTGCGGCCGATGTCAAAGTCCATCTCGGCATCCATCTGGTCAATTCCCAGCACGCCCATGGAGATGCCGCCGGCGATGGCGCCTTTGAACTTCTTGCCGCTGCGCATGCCGTTGCAATAGTCTTTGCTTTCGATGAGCGTGCGGAGGGGGATGCCCAGATCACACTCGTAGACACCGGGGCGGTTGACGTGGCCGGAGACGCCCATGAGCTTGGTGCCGTAACTGGCCGGTGCGCCGGCGAAGGTGCTCAGGCAGCCTTGCTTCATGAACCAGTCGATGCCGTTTTCCATGATCGAGGGCACGTGGGCCAGCGTCTCGACATTGTTGATGATGGTGGGCTTGCCGAAGAGGCCCTTGTTGGCGGGGAAGGGCGGCTTGTTGCGGGGCCAGCCGCGTTTGCCTTCGATGGATTCAAGTAGTGCGGTTTCTTCGCCGCAGATGTAAGCACCGGCACCGCGGTGCATGTGCACATCAAGGCCCCAGGGCTGCTCGCGGTTCTTGGTGGTGGTGCCGGAGAGCAGGCCCTGCTTGCCGAAGATGCCCTTGGCGTAGCACTCCTGAATGGCCTTCTCCATCACCATTGCCTGGTGGTGGTACTCGCCACGAATATAGAAGAAGGCGGTCTGCAGGCGGCAGGCATAGCAGGCGATGGCGATGCCTTCGAGCACCAAGTGCGGGTCAAAGTCCATGAGCAGGCGGTCTTTGAAGCTGGCGGGCTCGGACTCATCGGCGTTGATGGCCAAGTAGCGCGGGCCGCCGTCGCCATTGGCATCAACCTTGGGCAGGAACGACCATTTCATTCCAGCCGGGAACCCCGCCCCGCCGCGCCCACGGAGCACGGCCTTCTTCATCTCGTCAACAACTTGGTCGGGCGTCATCGTGGTGACAACTTTGCGCAGCACCTCATACCCGCCCAGCGTGCCCGCGCGCGTGTCAAAGCCCATCTCCGCCGGGGGCTTCATGTAATCGGCCAGCCACACCGTCTTGCGGTTGGCGGGGTCGCCATTCGGCCAGCTCGGAATGCGCCGGGTAAGGATCGGGAAGTCGGTCTTGCGGGTCCAGCTTGTTGAAGTCGACATAAAACGGTGCCTGCGGTCAAAAAAGCAAACATGTCGGGCGGAGAAACACACGCCAATACAGAGTCACAAGTGTATCGGCAGTCGGGCCTCCGGGCGGCCACCCCGGCTTCACTTTCCAGACCGTCCCGCTGCCCCGGTCCGACCCAAAAAGGTCACCACCGCCTCAATTGCCCGCTCATCCATCGTTTGCTCAATGCTCGCATATTCAGCCGGTAAGCCCGTCGTCGCTTTTTGCAGCAAATGGTTCAGTCCCGGAATCAGCCGCACCGTCACATCGGTGTTCCCGGCCCGTGCAAGTGCCGCAACAGTGGGGGGCAAATTGTCCTCCGCCACAACCTGCCGGTCAATGCCTCCTTGCAGCACCATCACCGGGCATTTGAGCTTCGCAAAGTACTCCGCCGGCTCGATGGCGATCCACCGCTGCATCCAAGGTCCCATCATCATCTTGGTTTGCTGTTCCAGCATCGCCATCGTCGCCAGTCGCTGCTTGGCTCGTAAATCATCAAACGACTTCAGTCCCATTTGAGCCAGCGCCAGCGCATCAACCGCATCGCGGATTTTCTTTTCCTCCATGCTCGGCAACACCGCCACCACACTGGCGTGCAGTGTCGCGATCCGCTCGATGAATTCCATCGGCGCACCACTGGCCATCGCCAAAGCCCGAGTCTGCTGCTTCAGCACCTCACCGCCATTGGTGCCCTGCCCCGCAATCATTACAATAAAGCCCACAGCCTGTGGCGCTTTTGCCGCCGCCATCGCCGCCACCAACGCACCTTCAGAGTGTCCCAGGAGCCCGATGCGATTCGCATCGATGTTCTTGTTCTGCGCACAAAACGCGACATTGGCCAGCGCATCGGCCGCGAAATCGTCGGTCGTGTCACTGCCCGGCCCAGCGCCAGCTTTGGGGCTCGTGCTCCCGCCCACGCCACGGTCATCGGTGCGAAGCGATGCCACCCCGGCCTTTGCCAGCGCATCAGCCAGTACCGCAAAAGGCTTGTGATCAAATAGCGTTTCATCCCTGTCCTGCGGCCCGGAACCCGTGATAAACACAACCGCCGGGTACGGTGGCGAAAACTTGGCCTCATCCGGCAGCACCAGCGTCCCGGCAAGCTTCGCGGCAGCATCACCCTCCCCGCTGGTCACGACCACCTCGCTGGTGCGATACGGCAGCGGTGCTTTGGGCGTCTGCGGGCGTTTCGGTCCAATGTCCGGCTGCTGGCCTTCTGGCAGCAGTTGCAGCGTAATCGGAAACGCCCTGCCGTTCTGCGTCATCGTCCCGCTGGCAAAGGTGCGATCGTTCTCGTTGGTCGTCAATGCAAATACCGCCGCCGTGGCCTCCGGTGCGCCCGGTGGCAGCAGCGTAAACGCCATGCCTTTATCATGCACCGACATCCGCGTCAGCTTCAAGTCCTTGGCGTTCTGAGCCGGAATGCTGATCGTTCCGGCTCGCTCGGCCAGGGAGCCGGTAAACTTGACCGAGCAGTCCAGAAACGAGTCCGGATTCTCTGCAATCTGCACCTTGCCCACCCAAACCGCATCGGCATCAAGCAGCGGATTAGCCTTCGCTGGAGCCTTCGCGCCAGCCTTCGGTGGGTTCGCCACGGGAGCACTATGCGCTGCAAAAACACTGCCCGCCGCAAGCAGCAGCACCACAGCCACGGACCACGCAGCCCCTCGAGGATGTGCTTTTAAAGCAGTGTTGGAAACGGCCGATGATCGAAAGGTTCTCGTGTTCATTGCGGTCGAACAGTATTGCCTGTTTCTGGCTTCCGAGGAAATACGCAACAACGCTGCTCACCCGCCAGCCCAAACGCCTCCCCCAGTTGGCATTCGCATTCGCGTACCCGTCCAAGCCGCCCCTGCCCACAAATTGACGGGGCCAAAGACCACACGCCCGGCCCTCCCCTGCCTTTACCTGCCCTGTCACATCGCATCACGGGCGTCACCGGTGATTCTTTGCCCGATATCGCAGCCCGGCACACAATGCCTAGCTACTTCCACCCGCCCGCGGCGAAAGTTCCAACTCCAGCACCAAACAGGCCATCATGAGCGAGCCCAGACCGTCGCGGGCGAAACTGCCTAAATTACCCAGATTACCAAACTGATCGGTTGTGGTGTGTGAGAAGAGGATAACATTATTCGGCCCTATTTCCGACCAAACAAAATCCTTTTTTCACGTCAATTTGGGAGATATGCCAGTAAAATTGTGATATTTGATCCAAATTTTGCACAAGATGAGCGCAATTCGCGTACAACTATAGTGGCACGCACCGAAAATGCGGGAGCCAAGGAATATCCAGACTTGGTTTTATGTTTGGCAGTCTCCCCGAAAACCCATTACAGCCTCGCTGATGGGTCCAAATAATGATCTCTCTCTCCTCCAGCGGGGCGCCGTCAAACGATGGCGCCCTGCTTTTTTTATGGATTTTCGTGATCCACCTCCACGCAGATCGACCGTGTGAATTGAGAAAGGGGTATTCACCCCTCCCAGTTTGCCGTTAGGGGAGTTCATGTATAGCATCATCTGAAACCGATAACATTTTCGGCGGTATCGTTCACAGTCCTCTTCATCTGATCTCTCTCTCCTCCAGCGGGGCACCGTTCAACAATGGTGTCCCGCTTGTTTTTTTGATCTGTGCGGGATTGAAAAAGCTAAGTCCCAAATAACCCAGACCACCCAAACCCACGCCCGTCTAAATCTCCCTGTCCCACTCGATTAAAGATGGAAAGCCCCGCGGCCAGCGTTCTCGTCGGAACGAACGCACAATCCAAGCGACAGCCGCTACGAACAATTAATGTTCCAACGAGTATCTTGATTCGCCGGTCACCGCACTGGTCATGGCATCGCCCTCTCACTGCCCAAGGCCTCGCTTTCAGAGTCAATCATGGACCCAGTCGTTTCACAATTTTTACTCGGCGCAATCGTTCCCGGCGGTGTTTCCACTCTCGCTCTCGGTGCACTTTGGTGGGGCACGCCTTCGCGCCGCGCCCGCCCGGCTGCGCAATCGCCGTCGGCAGCCACCGATGCTGTCCAGGCCGCGGTTTCCCAGCCAATCCTCGCCCGGCTCCGCCCTGCCGCGGTTCCCGTTCTTGTTGCCCTCGCAGTTGGTTTCGCACAGTCCGCCGCCGTCGCCAATGGCTGGATGTTCCCACCAGTTGATGCGTACAGCTGGCTCGGAACCTTCGCCATCATCGCCGCCGTTGTCGGTTGTCTCTCGGCAGTTCCCCGCTCCCCGGTCATCGGGTCGGCGGTCGCTTGCATCGGTGTCGCTGCTGCATTGCCTGCCGCCGCCTTTGCCGCCAAGCTCGGTCTGCTTGATGGCGCTGTGGTGGTAATAGCTGGGCTGGTGCTCTTTGCAGGTTTGCACTTCGCATTCCAAAAGCCCGGTCTCACCCCTGCGGTGTTTCTGTGGCTGCTGCTGGTGACATGCTCGCAAACACTCATCCTCGCATTTTCTTCGCTGCGACTTGGTGTCCTGGTGCACGCGCTCGCGGCGGTCGCCGGCGGCGCCATGGTCGCTGCGATTATCTGGCCGCGCCTTCGCATCGGCATCGCAGGCGCCGCCGCAATATCCATTATCGTGTGTGCCGTCTTCGCGCAGGCCTACAGCCTGGGTGCGGATTCAGCGCCACTGTGGGTGCGTCTTGGTGCCATGGCACTGCTGCTGCTGTCACCACTCACCTTCACCGCCACTTCACGCCTGCTCCGATCTCGCACCAGCCCGCTGGCCTCACCGCTAGACCCACCTCTGTCCCCACCTCTGTCCCGGCCGCTAGCCCGCACTCTGGACCGCCCTCTTATCGCAGCGCTCGTGAGCCTCGCCCTAGCAGCCATACCCGCCGCCGCAGCCTTGGCAATGTCCGCCTGGGCCTATCTCACCGTCGCGGATTCGCCGTACTAGATGACCCTTCACCAGCACGCCGTCTCACACCCCGCCCAATCCCTGCCCAAACCTTGTCGGCATCACGCGTGAACCCCACTGGCGGCGAGCGCCTGTCGCAAACCGTTGACCGGGTCAAAGTCTCGCTGCCAATCCCCAAGCACGACCTTGGTCGCCGCCTTGCGCGCATCAATCCGCGCTGGGTCGGTGGCGTCAAGCAGCGCCTCGGTGAGCATTGCCAGGTTTTCCGGTGGCACCAGGCGGCCGTTGTACCCGTCTCGAATCAACTCGTGCGCAGCGCCCACCACAGAGGTGGCCACCAGCACACACCCCGCCGCGGCCGCCTCATTGACAACCACCGCCCAAGGCTCGTATGTGCTCGGCAAAATAAACACGTCACTAAGCATGTACACAGATCCGATCTGGGCCGGGTCCGCCATAAAGCCGGTGAACCGAACGCGATGGGCAAGCCCCGCTGGCACCATGCTCTCAAGCTGCTTGCGAAGCTGGCCATCGCCGATGATCACAAAGTCAAGCTCAGGCCGTTTGTCCGCGATCGCAAGAAACGCGCCGAGCGCCAGGTCCGGACGCTTGGCCGGTATCAGCCGCCCACAGAACACCAGCCGTCGCCGGCCAGGCTCCAGCCCATACCGTGCCGCCACGGCATCCAGTGTTGCCCTCGGAAGCTGGCGGATTTGCTCATAGTCGGGCTCATACGGTGAAACAAATACGTTGCCCGCGTTGTAGCCATACCGACGAAAGTAATCGACCCCTAGCCTGCCGCACACCGTGATGGCCGAGAGAAACGGTCGCATCATGCGCAGCGCAACTTGCTTGAACAGCTTTTTAACGCCCGAAGCGCGGTCACCGTGGGCGTTGCTGTCAGTGTTAAGAATGCACGGAATGCCCATGCGCTTGCACCAGACCATCACACGCACATGGCCAAGGTGGTTGTACCCGTTGCACACCACCGCAGCCAGTCCGCGAGCTCCATGACTCCCGGTGTCCCGCGCCCGCAATTCGCGCAGAATCCTTCCACCTACGCGCCACTGCTCCATGAATGATCCCATCGACTCCGCTGGCCCTGTTACCCGTGTGTCGGTCTCAACTATGTCCAATCCGGTCAGGTCCATCGCGTTTTTCGGATAATACCAAACCGGAAGCGTGTTAATTGTCAGCAGCCGCACCGCAGTCAGTTCAGCGCACAGTCGCCGGTGAAAGTGCACCCGATATGGGATCAGCCCGCCACCAACCATCGCCAGCGTGGG
>JBBRKQ010000084.1:0-16934 GCA_038231815.1 Phycisphaerales bacterium | reverse complement strand
GATGGCGACTGAAAACTACTCAAAGTATTTGGCTGAAAAGCCAGGCGAGCCGGACGTTCGCGCGAAGCTGGGCTTGGCATACCTCCGCAATAACCAGCCGATAGAGGCGATCGAGAACCTTCGCATCGCGGGAATTCAGGATCCGGAATCGACCGAGTACATCGACTGGCTGGCCGAGGCGTATATCGCCGCGGGCCGAACCGATGAGGCCATCCGCATGCTTCGGACGAACACCGTTGAGCGTGGCGGCGTCTCTGACTGGCTGCGATTGGGCAAGTGGGCCAGTAAAACCGGAGACAACGATACAGCCAAACTGGCGTTTGTGACTGCCGCGAAGATTGACGGCGGCGCGACGGCTGCCCCGCAAATTGCCCTGCATGACCTAGCGCTGAAACTTGGAGATAAGCCCGAGGCGGACCGTCGGCTACGGATGGCCTTTTACTGCGACAGCCAGAACTCCGACGTGATTGTGCGCATGAAAGCCGCCGGTGTGCAGGGTGGTCCGGGCTATGGCTTCGTCCCGACAGAGCGGCTTAATGCAGGGCCGCAGTGAACAAGCCGAGTGTGCAGCCTGCAAGGCGTGTCGTTTCACTGCTTCCATCAGCAACAGAAATGCTCTGCCACATCGGTGGGTGTTCGCTGCTGGTCGGTCGTTCGCACGAATGTGATGAACCTGCCGATGTTGCGACGCTTCCGATGCTGAGCACCGCGGCAACGCACTTTGGCGGTGGGGCGGGCGCATCGGCAGCGGTTGACAAACAGGTACGAGAGTTGATGAGCCGGCAGCAACCGCTGTACGGGCTGGATGTGGAACTACTCAAAGGCCTGCGGCCGGATGTGATCCTGACGCAGGACTTGTGCCGTGTCTGCTCGATCGATGTTGAGTCTGTCCGCCGGATCGCTGCGACAATGTCGCCTGTTCCAGAGGTGGTCAGTTGCAACGCCGAGACGGTTGAAGGCGTGCTCGATGACATGCTGCTTGTGGGAGAGTCTGTCGGGCTTGCAGCAAATGCCCAGGAAGCTGTTACCGCGCTGCGGGAGCGCATGTACAGCCTGTGCGACTACACCAATGCCTTTGACGATGGACCGAACGTGGCGTTTCTTGAGTGGACTGATCCGCTATTTATTGGAGGTCACTGGATCCCACAACTCATCGAGCGGGCCGGCGGGCGGCACGTGCTTAACGCCACGGTGCCGGTGCGCCAAGCCGGCGCTGGGGCGGGGCCCATCGGTACCACGCTCCGCAAAGCTGGCAAGAGCGTGAGCGTGCCACCGGAAGTGCTGGTGGCCAGCAGGCCGGAGTACTTGGTCATTGCGCCATGCGGGCTGAAGCTTGACCAGGCGATGGAGGCCGCACAGCAGCTCGCTGGTAACAAGTGGTGGAATGACTTGCCCGCTGTGCGAGCGGGCCGTGTGGCTGTAGTTGATGGCAACAAGATGTTCGCGCGCCCCGGACCAAGGCTTGTCGATGCGTTCGCGTTTTTAGTGGGATGGTTCAATGATCGCCCGGAACTCATCCCGGCGGGTTTTCCGTGGGCATTGCTGCGGAACTGATCTTTAGCGGCAGCGCGGATTGGCAAGCCGACATCAGTCATCAAACTCGAACGCTGGCCGCACCAGTCTGGGCGCCCGGCGCATGGCGATTCCAAAGACCAGCCCCGTGGTGATCCACACTGAGACCATGCTTGACCCGCCGCTGGACACGAACGGTAACGCCAGCCCCACAATCGGCAGCACGCCCAGCACCATGCCCATGTTCACCGCAGCCGTTACGGCCATGATCATTGACAGCCCAACGACCACGAGCCGACCGAACGGGTCCTTGCAGATGGCTGCCGTGAGCATCGCGCCGAGTAGCCACAGCATGTACAGACCGATGACGACCATGCCGCCGATGAATCCGAATCGACTCAGGATCACGGCAAAGATCATGTCGTTCTGCCGCTCCGGTAGCGAGGCATACTTTACGATCGCCCTGGCCTTGCTGTCGCTGTACCCGCTAAGCCCGCCCGAGCCGGCCACCGTCTGTGCTGTGTATGCCTGGTAGTTGATGTCATCCGCGCCGCTGTGTACGCCACGAAACTGCTGGATTAGACCGATGATCCGCTGCTTCTGGTATTCATGCAGCAGCGGGTAGCTGGCGGGCGCCGCCATCAGGCCGATAAGCACCACCGCGGCCATGTGCTTGAGCCGAGCACCCGAGGCCACCAGAATCGCAAAGATCGCCGGAATAAACAGCAGTGCAGCGCCAAGGTCAGGCTGGAGATAAATGAGACTTACCGGTACGAAGGTGATAAACGCCGGCGGCAACAGCCCAAGCAGCGTGCGATGATTGGTGCGGTGCCGCAGGTACTCCGCCGAAGCCAGTACAAATGCGATCTTGGCGAGTTCGACCGGCTGCAGATCAAAGACGCCAAGGTCAATCCACCCGCGCACGCCGTTGCGTGGTGTCACCAGCCACGATGGTACAAACGGCAGCAGCAGAAGCACCAGCAGCGCGATGCTCACCGCCAGTGATGGCCATGCGATCATGCGAAGAAACTTTGAATCGGGTGCTGCGGCCACCGCCGCCGCGAGCAAGCCCACGCCCAGAAACACAAGCTGCTTCAGCGCGAGCGGCGCGATGGTTCGAGCAGCCGTTTCACTCTCGGCCTGATGGGCACCCAAGTCGATGGCGTAGACACCCAGCAGCGAAAGCGCGAGGCCAGAGGCCAGACAAAGCCAGCCAAAGTGCAGCACCGTGGTGTCGCGCAGGTTCACGAGCCTCACTGTTGTGCCCCCGGCACGAGGTACTGCTCATCAACCAACGCCCGCAGCACCTGGTTGCATAGCGGGCCTGCGACACGGCCACCCGATCCACCGTTCTCAACAATCACCGCAACAGCAACCGTTGGCCGACCGGTTGACTCCGGGCCCGCCAGAACCACGAACCACGAATGGTCGATGCTCGCGGGCAATCCGCTGAGTTCACGGATGAAGTTGCCTTCCGCATCCTTGGCCTTTAGCCCTGAATCCGCAGTGCCGGACTTGCCCCAAACCCGAATGCCCGGCACGTTAAAGGTCGGTTCCTTTCCAGCGCGTGTGCCGTCAACAACGATGTGATGTCCGGTGCCCATTTCTTGGCCGACCGACCATTCCAGCCCCAACAGGGCCATATCCACCGCACCGCGATCAAGATTCAGATTCACCGTGCGGGCCGGTTCATCAAACCGCATCCGGGGCACGATTCGCTGGCCATACTTTGCCAGCGTGGCGTACGCATCTGCCGCGTGCAGCGGCGTCCACGCCACTGGCCCCTGACCGATGCCCATGAGTATCGCTTCCGATGGGCTCACGCCCCTTCGCGGCTCTGCACTGGGTCGCACCGGTGAGCGGGCCAAGTCCGTGCCCACCATCTCAGCCTCATCAGACTCAACAGTTTTTACTTGCGGTCCGGCGACGCCGGTGAACTGATCACCCACGCCAAGCCGCGGCCGCACAGCGTTCGGCCCGCAGCCGAAGGCCTCGTACCAGCGGACAATGCGCTCAGGGCCAAGTTTCTGGCCGATGGTGTAGAAGAAGATATTACACGAGACCATGATCGCCTCGGAGGCATCAAGATGATGCCCCAGCGCGATGGTGTGCGTGCTGTTGATTGGAGGTTTGGCGATCCAGCAGCGAAAGCGATCCTTCTGACCGGGAAACAAATGTCCGGTGCAGTCGATCCGGCTGTTGATGTCAAAGACGCCTTCCGTGGCTGCCGCGGCCAGCATGAGGGGTTTGACGATTGAACCCGGCGGGTATGGCCTTGCGATTGCCCGGTTTAGCAGGGGCAAATCAGTGTCGTTCTTAAACACCGAGTCTGGGTCATCACTGAGTTGCTGTCGCGTAAACCCCGGGGTAGACACCATGGCCAGAATGTCGCCGGTATCGACCGACAGCACGACCACAGCTGATTTGAGATGATCGCCCGGTACCGCCGCCTTGTTCTTGTGCCAAGCCTGCACCACGGTGAGGCCTGACTCCCGTTCCATCAGCGCGGCAATGCGGGCCTGCAACTCAGCATCAATTGTCAGCTTGACATCTTTGCCTGGTGTGGGAGGCTCGCTGACTACGCCACCGGTGTCAAGCTGCTCGATCTGCAAGCCGCGCAGACCTCGGAGGTCATCCTCGGCCGATGACTCCAGACCCGATGAGCCTACGGCATCGGTCTCTTGGTAGTAACCGCGATCGAGTGTGCCGTCGGCCCGAACCTTGGGCCGGCGATCGAGATCTTCCCGAAACGGTCGCTGTCGCATCCAGCCGATTAGGTGGATCGAGTTGCCGGCCACATCAACTTCAATTGGCCTGCTTGACCGCAGCGGTCCGGGAAAGCCTGACCGATTGACCGTCACGGTTGTGTGGTCAAAGGGGTACTGTCGCGTCGATGTATCGATGATGGTTACGCCGGGAAGCGAGAGAGCTGGCCCACCTTCAAGTTTGCTGCCCGCCAGCAGCGATCGCAGTTCGAAGATCACCCGATCATCAACCCCGCTTAAAATAACGTGAGGCGATGTTTGTTCGCGAATAGGCCGCACATCAACTTCTGACAGCGACACGTCCTCAAGCAATTCTCTGCCCCGCTCAAGTTCCCGCTGCATGGCAAGCCGCTGGCGCTCCCACACGTTGGCCGCCTGCCGGGCAACATCAGCGGTGATGGCCGACTTGCGCTCCTCCACATCATCCAGCGTGACTCCGGCGATAGAGGCCAGTTGCCTCCAGCCGGATTCCAGACGCTCAGTGAAGGCGGGTAACTCGGCCTGCACCAGCGCCTCACGCTGCACGGTCGAGAGGCTCTTCCAGATCTCCCTGTTCGCTCGCCGGGCCCTTCGAGCAGCCTGCGAAAACGCCCACTGCCCGGTGATGACCGGGTAATCCACCGCGATGTCAAAGCTGGGCCTGTCACTGGCCAGCACCCGATCCTTGCGGTCCAGCAGTCGTCCGCGTGAAGTTGGCAGCCAAATCGTCGAGACGAGGTTATCTTCTGCCGCCTGCCGCAGTTGCTCGCCCTTGTACAGCGTGATGCGGCCAACGGCCACAATCGGCACGATCATGCCTGCGCAGATGATCGACGCCAGCAGAAGCAGGCGGCGACCATACATGGATTCTGCGAGCGAAACGGCCATCCGTGGCTGATCCTTTATTGCAAGCACCAAGTCCAGCAACGCCGGACTTTAAGGCCTCACCTCGGGGCAGACTTGTCACGCGTGATCTCTGCGTACGCATCGTGAGAGTGGATTGACTCATAGTTCGTCGAGGCGATGGAATACCAGGTCACACGCCTGTCGCCATCCAGTGACAACGCCAGATCGCGAACAATGTCCTCAACAAACTTTGGGTTCTCGTAGGCTTTTTCCGTCACGTATTTCTCATCCGGCCGCTTTAGGACACCAAACAATTCCATGGAAGCGGCCGATTCCAGCGTCGTAACCAGATCTTCAATCCAGAGTTCACCAGTAAACCGCACCTTCGCTTCAACAAGGCAACGCTGGTTGTGGGCCCCGTAAGCAGAAATTTCCTTGCTGCACGGGCACAGCGATGTCGCTGGCGCCTTGACCCCGAGAATAAAGTCCTCGGTCTCGCCCACAGAACAGTCAAACGAGGCTTCGTAATTCATCATGCTTGGCTGCTTGGTGACCGGGGCGTACTTCTTGATGAAGTATGTAAAGCTCACCGAGAAGTGTGCATCCGGTGACTCCAGCCGCTGGCGGATGGCCCGGGTAATCGCCAAAATGTCCGACGGCGCAAACGCCCGGTCGTACCCGCTGAGCACTTCCATAAAACGGCTCATGTGCGTGCCCTTTTTCTCATGGGGCAGCGAAACGTACATGTTGATCTTGGCGACGCTGGTTTGCTCACCACCTCCAGCCGCCAGTGGCCGGGCCAGTCGAATTGGGTACACCACGTTCTTCACGCCAACTTTGTCGATGGCGATCTTGCGGAGGTCACGGCTTCCCTGCACATCTGCCATGACCCGGGAACCGACACCGGGCGCAACTACGGTGGTGTTCTCAGTGGGCGGCACTGGGGAGTTCGTTGATACGGGGCTGGTCATCAAAATCCTTCCCGCTTGGCGGGGTCAAAGGCCGCGAAACTTGGCGGCGTGGAAACACGAAAAGAGGCTACCAAAGCTTGCCAACCCTCTGCTGGCATTGTTGCCGCCGGCCCTGCAGCGGGCCAGCCGTTGCAGCCGTTGAACACTAAAACCTTCCCCAAGCCAAGAAGCTATCGCGGCACCGCCAACGGCCGGCCCTCACCAGTTGATCCCGCCACGTGAGCCTCATGCGAATGACTGTTCCAGGCCAAACCTACCGACAGACCAATCAGCGAGCCAGCGAGCCAGTCCCACGCGAGTACCCGTGCCAGCGGGTGCCCGGTGCCAGCATTGACCGCCCGAACAAGCTCAACGGTGCTTCGCGAGGTTGCCTCGGCAATCAAAGGTCCGGCGAAGGCGACAAGCATGGTGCCCACCAGAACCGCCGCGGCCGGGGCGGCGATGTGCATCGATCGAAGAGCCACCCCAGCGAACATCGCACCGCAGCACGCCGCGAACACCGCCTGACCTTTCGTAGACGTCTGGGCGACCAGAAAGCACGAGGCCAGAGCACATGCCGCAGCGACGGCAACTCCAACACCAAATGCCGCAGCGCGGCCGGTTTTACCCGTCGCCCAAAACTCTCGGTCCGATGCGAATCGCTGAATCCCAAACGCAGCTCCTGCGCCCAGCAGCAAGAGCAGTACCCCGTCAACGGCAAGTTTAACCATGGGTGAGCCCGGCCCCGTTGCTCGGAACGAAGCGCTCAAGTCACCGCAGGCGGCCGCTGGCCATACCAGCGCAAGTCCGGCACACAACAGCCCCCAGCGAAAGTTTACAAGCCTTGAAGCGGCGATGCCGATGCCGCCGGCCACGACGATGGTCGCCACCGCCACCGCCCACGCAACCGCCGGAGCGGCGCTTAGCGAGGGCGACACAGGACCGCCCGCGTCTGGGCTGACCGCCAGGCGAAGGGCCGCCGCCGCTACCGGACCGACGAACAGCACCGCCAGGGCTGCAAGACCATACTGAATGAAGGTTTTCACCATAGCGAACTGAGGGTAGACCGGAAACGCTGCCAAGTCGGAAACCGCCAGCCCGGCTCGATGCTGATTCGTTCATCGTTTTTTGCAGGACGACGCGTTTGGCTGGCCAACGGACTTACTATCAGCACCGGTACAAGTCACACCTCCCGCCGCGGAGTGATGGCTGCCGATGGGATTCGCCCCCACGATCGCCCGACCCTGTTGCCCTTTTTATGATGGTCCGCAGCCCCACAACACTTCGTGATCTCACCCGGCACCTCATCTGGCCGAATCTGCTTGATGTGCCGCGACTGGCGCTTTCCCCTGCAGCAATGCTGCCCGGCATCTTGGTGGCCGGCGGCATTCTTGTGCTTGATACGGTATATCCGCACTCCTTAGGCATGCCGGAGGCGTGGAGCGGAATCGTAAGCAAGCCGCTGTCAATGCTGGCCGCACAGGCGGGTGAGGCTTGGCTGTCTTTAAAGTCCGGCTCTGTGAGCGGGATGCTGGATGCCGTCGTCACTGCTGTGGTTCGGATTCCGCGTGAGTTACTGACTGAATACTGGCCGAGTCTCATTGCCATGGTGGTCGTGCTGGCGTCGCTTGCGTGGTCCACGACGGCCTCCGCCCGGGTGGCGGTTGTTCGGCTCGGCCGTAAGGAACGAGTGGGCGTAGCTTCAGCCTTTGGATTTGGTTTGCGCCGGTTTTTCTCAGTACTGGCTGCATGGTGCCTGCCCTTGGTGGCGGTGTGGGCTGGGGCAATCGGCTTGTCAATCGTGGGCTGGATGCTTCGCACTGGTGGGCTAAACGTCTTGACGGCTGCGGTACTTCCGTTACCGCTGCTGGTGAGTTTGGCCATCGTGCTCATTGGGATTGTTGGTGGACTTGGCGCCACCTTTGCCCCCGGCGCCGCCGCGGCGGACGATGCCGATGGTTTCGATATCGTTCAGCGCGGGTACAGCTACGTCCTTGCCCGGCCGCTGCGGCTGTTTATCTATCTCGCGATCCTTGTCACCCTGTGCTGGCTAAGCATTGCGATCGTCATCGCGATTTTGGATGCGACCTCGCGGCTTTGGCTTCTTGCAGCGGATGTCCGCTTGGCCGACAAGCTCCCACTGAACGCCGAAGATGGCTCGATCGGTCAAAGCGGCCGGCTCATCCGGATGTGGTGGTCCGTCAGCGCCTGCGTCACTGGCGGATATGCCATCTCAGTATTCGGTGCTTCAACGGGCGCTTTGTACCTGGCCATGCGGCGATTGGTAGATGGACAGCAGGAACGTGAGATCTGGGTTGAAGGTTTGATTAGCGGTACCCAGGTTGCCCTCGCTGCTCAGCCGTTGGCCGCGGCACATTCGCCGGCCGCTCCCGCCGAGCCCGTGCCCTCTCGGGAAACCGCAAAGTCACAGAATGATCCTGCCTTGATGGGCTCAGCAGCGGGTTTGGACTTGTGAGCGAACCAACTTTGCCGCGCCGGGTCACTCCGCAGGCCGCATCGGAATCTGCGGCCCCTCTGGAATCAGCAGCCCAGACTGCCGTCGCAGGAATGAGCTTTGACCAGGTCGTCGCACTGGCACGCACCGGCATGGTGCGGTGTCCCGGAGCAAATCTCACTGAGGATTCAATCTTCCTCGCAGGGCTGCTGGCCGAAGCTGGTATTGGCAGCGTGGTTATCACCCGTCGCCACGATGTGCTGGCCACCGCAGCTGATGCCAATACAGGTGGAACAGCTGATCCCACCCCGCCGGGAACGGCTTGCCGCAGCCTGCTCTCGCGACAGACAGACCTACCCCATGAACTTGCGTCACTCTCTGATGACTGCTGCCTGATCGCCGGACCGATGATGGTGTGGCGCAGCGATGACCACCTGGTGGTCGCTCTGCATGAACACCGATAACCAACCGGCGGGTAGCCCCCGTCCGCTGCAAAGAACCCTCGAGCTAGGAACTCCCCCGATGACTGCCGGAATGAATTTGATCCACGTCACGCACGAAGGTTGGGAGCAAATGGGCGGCATCGGCACGGTGCTCCAGGGGCTTATCACCAGCCAAGCGTTTCGCAAGAGGGTTGCCCGCAACATTTTGGTAGGCCCGCTGCCCTACGCCGATCGCTGGGTCGGTGATGCCAAGCACCGCCTCGGCGAACACGCCGTGCGATGCATTTACTCCGGAATGGACAACCATGATCCGGACGGCTTTGGGGCCAAGCTCCGCCCGATTGAGTGGGCCTTTGGCGTCAAGCTCGTCTACGGCATCCGTACGTTTGACACTCCCGGCCAGACAGCGAGTCACGACGGTGAGCGCGATCAAGTAGAAGCCGAGCTGCTTTTAATTGATGTTGCGGATCCCAACAAGGAACGTCTGGGTGCGTTTAAGTTCATGCTTCACGAGCAATTCGGCATCGGCAGCACACTGTACGAGCGTGGCTGGGATTACGAAGAGTGGGTTCGCTTGGCCGAGCCAGCGTACCACGCGCTGGTTGCACTGCTCCCGGAGTCTGCTGATCCGGCCTGGGTCATTGGCCATGAGTTCATGGGTGTGCCGACGGCGCTTCGCTGTTCGCTGGATACCAAACGATTCCGCACCGCCTTCCATGCCCACGAGTGCTCAACGGCCCGACGAATCGTCGAGCGCCTCCCCGGCCATGACGTCGCGTTCTATCCGGCGATGCGGGCGGCGGCCAGCCAGGGCAAGTTTGTCGACGAGGTCTTTGGCGATCAGAGTGATTACAGCCGCCACGTGCTCGTGAGTAATTCGTACCGCCTGAACTCAGTCTTAGCCGTTGGTCCGGAAACGGCCGAGGAACTTCGGTTTCTCTCGCCCAAAATGAAGGACGGCCCCGTCCACGTGTGCTACAACGCAGTACCGGCGCAAACCCTGACCGCGGCTGATGTGCAGCGGTCACGAGGCATGATGAACAGTTGGCTCAAAGCTGTGATCGGTTATGTGCCTGATTATGTCTTCACCCATGTCACCCGCCCCGTGCCCAGCAAAGGCATTTGGCGCGATTTTATGACCCTTGAAACTCTGGCCCCAATGCTTGCCAAAGAAGGTAAGACCGCTGCCTATGTTCTCCTGACGTGCGGTGCCAACCCGCGCACCACTGAGCAGGTTGAGGCCATGGCCCGTGAGTATCAGTGGCCCGCACACCACCACCAGTGGGGAGCAGACCTGCAAGGCCCGGAGACCGAGATTTATGGACAGATGCAGGCAAGTCAGGCCGCGATCAACGCCGCCGTTGCCGCGGCTACGCCAGGCACCGAACGCCCCCCACTGCGGCTTTTGCTGGTCAACCAGTTCGGCTGGTCGCAAGCCCGGCTTGGCGCCGCCTGCCCTGCGGGGATGAACTTTGATGACCTCCGTCGGGCAACTGATGTCGAGTTTGGCCTGTCGGTCTATGAGCCGTTTGGTATCTCACCACTTGAGCCGCTGCACGCGGGGGCGATCTGCCCGATCAGCACCGTCTCGGGCTGCTGCGGCCTGGTGAAGCGTTCCATGGTGGAAGCAGCAATGGAGACCAGCCGCCTGGTTATTCCGGTAGATTTCACCGCGCCCGACCCCGGCGCAACCATCGGCGACATGATTGAAATGTCCGCCGAGCATCGCACCGAACACGAGCGACTCTCCTGCACCGCACTGGCAGCTGACATCTTCAAACGATTGCCTCGCACCGCCGCGGATACGGCTGCGATGCTCAGTGAAGGCCAGACGCTCGCCCGCCATATGGGGTGGGATTTTGTTGCGGAGCGGGAGTTTTTGGCAAGCCTGCGCTGATCTTTTGTTGCGTGGCCGAGTGGGTAAGAAATCGAGTAAAGCAAACAGGCCCCGACGTACGTCGGGGCCTGTTCATTAGGGTCTGTTTATCAACGCCCGTTGATTGGGCACTGTTACTTCAAGCGAACTTCAGTCAGCATTCATGCATGCCAGTGAACTCGCTGCCGGAGGCTTAGAGATTCTCGCCAACAGCCCAGCGCCAGAACGCGTGGATCTTGCCGGCGCCGACTAAGTCCTTGATCTTCTTGGTTGGGTCCAGCACAAAGACCTGCTCCATCAGCGCGAGCTCCTCGAAGAACTTGCGCATGCCGCCTTCAACAATCTTCTCGGCGATTTCTTTGTTCTTGCCGGAGTCCATCGCTTGGCTGATGCGGAAGTTCCGCTCCTTCTCGACGATGTCGGCGGGGAGGTCGGTGGCCACCACGCCCTTGGGGGTGGGAGAAGCCGCGACGATGTGCATGCCGATCTGGCGGAGCACATCAGTCGAGACGCCCTCGGCCTTGATCAGAGCCGCGGTCTTGCCATCGTGGTGAACGTACTGGCCGAAAATGACCCCTGCGCCGCCGGCAACATGGGCCGCGCGAGCGAGGGTGATAGTCTCACCTGTCTTGATGCGAAGGTCCTGCAGTGCGGCCTCAGCCTCGCCGCCGGAAACAAACGCCCCGGCAGGCTGTGTCAAGCCGTAGTGGCCACACTTCTCAGTCAGCGTCACGAACATCTCGTTTTTGGCGGTGAAGTCGGTGTTGCAGCGAAGTTCGACGATCGTGGCCGAAGCTGAGCCGACGACGATGCCGACGCGGCCTTCGCCCGATGGCTTGTCGCCCTTGCTGTCAAGCTTGCCCTTCATGGACTTGCGAAGGATGTCCTCCGCCTTGTCCATATCACCTTGGGCCTCAGTCAAGGCCTTCTTACACTCCATCATCGACAGCCCGGTTTTATTCCGGAGCTTCATGACCATATCTGCTTTAATTTCCACGGAAAACTCCTTGCGATTCTCTAAAAATGCGTCGCGATTCGGTGCCAGTCCGGCCCGCCGCCATGCTCTGAAGGTCTTACAACTTTCCGCACGCTAGCAAGCCCGGTGGCACCCTCACCCGGACCACTGCCCATAGCCAATCGCCGCATTTGCGTTCTGCAGAGCTGCGACTGCTTCAGGAAGGTGTCTGGGCCTAAAAACCTATGTGCCGGGCCGCCCAAATCGGGCGGCCCGGCACCAGTCTATTTACTTTCAATACAAATTCACGATCGCCAATCGCCTTTGCCTTTGCAGGCACTAGCGCTGGGTCGGAATCACTTCGTCGTTGCAGCCGGGGCAACAGCATCTGCCGGGGCAGCATCGTACCCACGTGCCGGACGGCTGCTAGCGCGGCGAGCGCCACGGTTGGCCTCGCCACCTTCACCACCACGGCCACCGGGCCCGCCAAGCTGGCCACCCGCTGTCGGGTCAGCACCGGCGGCATCGTTGGTCTTGGCAGCCCGCATCGTCTTGCCTTCGCTCACGGCAAGGCAAAGCTCGCGGATGACCACATCGATCGACCGCATTGAGTCATCGTTGCCGGGAATCGCGATGTCGGCCTGATCAGGGTCGCCATCGGTGTCAATCAGGCAGATCGTCGGGATACCGAGCTTGCGTGCCTCGTTCAAGGCGTTCTGCTCACGCTTGGTGTCAATGACCACCATCACGCCCGGGAGCTTGTCCATGTGGCGGATGCCCTCAAGGTTGGTCTTGATCTTGGTCATCTCGCGCTTCAACTGCGACTCCATCTTCTTGGAGTAGCTCGAGAACGAACCAGACTGATCAATCGCTTCGATTTCCTCGAGACGCTTCAGGCGGCTGCGAATCGTGCGGAAGTTGGTGAATGTACCACCGAGCCAACGCTCAGTGACATAGTGCATTTTTACATCGGCAACGCGCTGCTCGAGCACGCCGCGGGCCTGCCGCTTGGTGCCCACAAAGCAGACGTCCTTGCCATCGGCAACGACGCGGGCGATGAACTTCTTGGCCAGCAAGAGACCCTTGATGGTCTCCTTGATGTCGATGATGTGGATCCCGTTGCGCTTGCCCCAGATGTAGGGCGCCATCTTCGGGTTCCAGCCAGCTGCACGCTGACCGAAGTGAATGCCGGACTCGATAAGATCTTGAACCAGTTGGCTAGCCATGACAAACCTCCAATTGAGGCAGCGACACCGGCATCGTGGGTTCGGAGCTTGGGGGGCCACTGGTCTAAACCAGATGACCACCACCAGCAGTGATGCGAAAGGGCGCTTACGGGGTTTCGTTCACACACCCATGGCAAGGTGGGTGAACCCAAAAGAACCGCCTCGGGACAGTCCCAAAGCAGTCAAAGGCCGAACCGCCTCTGACGTGTGAGTCTAGGAAGCTTGGGACAGCATTGCCACCTGCTCGCTAAGATCAGCTGCGGGGTCAGCGGCGATGCGTCACTTTTATTCGGACTATAACGTCTGATAACCTGGACTTATGCCCGAACTGGCGTTGGCTTGCTCACGCCGGGAAGGCCAAACCCAAGGCACGCATCCGCCGCGGCGGGGGCGAGGGTTGCTCCGTTGCTGGCGATGACGTCCTTGTACCAGTGTGCTGAGTCCTTGAGGATCCGTTCTTGGGTGGCGAAATCCACGTAGATGAGACCGAAGCGGTCCTTGTAGCCCTCGGCCCATTCGAAGTTGTCCATGATGGACCAGTGGAAGTAACCAAGCACCGGGACGCCGTCCTTGATCGCGCGGTGGAGCGCCAGGAGGTAGCGGCGGGTGTAGTCGATGCGCTGCGGATCCCGGACTTTGCCGTCAACATCTGGCCAATCCAGATTGGTCATGCCATTCTCGGTAATCACAATCGGGAGCTGGTAGCGGTCGTAGATGAACTTCGGACCCCAGTACAGGCTCTCCGGCGTCACCGGCCAGGACAGCGCATTGCGGGCATGTCCGGGGGCGTGCGACACGAGCTCGGTCTTGCCGGTGGTTCCCGGGCGCACCGGCGCGCCGGAATAAATGTTTAGGCCGTAGAAATCCAGCGGCTGCTTCATCATCTCCATGTCACCCGGCTCAATCTTTGGAACATTGGCCCCGTAGAACTTCAGCCCATCTTGCGGATACTCACCGAAGATCACTGCATCGCCGAACCAGGTGTTGTTCCAGTGCCCTAAGTTGTCAACAGCGAAGGTTGATGCCCGGGCCGCCTCGATGCACTCAGCGCTTGATTCATCAGCCGGATAGTCGACGCGCCCAACCGGTGCCCAGCCGATGCGGGCCGGCTTTTTGGCCATACCGCGGATCGCCATCACCGATGCGCCATGCGCCATCAGCGTGTGGTGGGTCGCAAGCAATTGCTCACGCAGCGAAGTCTTCAAGCCCGGTGCGTGCTTGGCCTCGTTGAGTCCCAAATTGATGTAGATCTGCGGCTCATTGATTGTGATCCAGTCCTGAACCCGGTCCGAGAGTGCCGCGACGACGTGGCTCGAATAATCCGCAAACCATCGAACGCTCTCACGGTTCAGCCACCCGCCGCGGTTTTGCAGTGCCTGCGGCATGTCCCAGTGGTACAAAGTGACCACCGGTTTGATACCGGCATCAAGCAGCGCATCGACGAGGTTGCGATAGAAGTCAAGACCCTTGCTGTTGGCCGGTCCGGTGCCATCGGGCTGCACGCGGGGCCACGCGACTGAGAATCGGTAGGTCTTCAGCCCGATTTGTTTCATGAGGGCAACATCGGTCTTGAAACGGTGGTAGTGATCACAAGCGACATCGCCGTTGTGCCCACCAGCGATTGCGCCCGCTCGGGTGCACAGCGTGTCCCAGATCGAGGCGCCACGCCCTGCCTCGTTCATGCCGCCCTCAACCTGGTAGCTGCTGGAGCCCGCACCCCAGAGGAAGCCACGCGGAAAGACCGTTGAGCCCGCGGCGACAGACCCACCCGTTGGCTGACCGTGTGCTGAACCCCCGTTGGAATGCTCGTGATTGGATTTCGAACTCATAAACTTGACTCAACCTTTCACAGCGCCGCTGGTAAGCCCGCTGATAAATTCTCTTTGAAGCATCAGAAACAAAATCAACACCGGCAGCACGCTCATGAGTGTGCCCGCCATCATCATGGCGTATTCCTGATAATAAGTCCCGCGAAGCTGCGCCACCACAACAGCCAGCGGGAATTTGCCCGGAGTTTGGAGCACCACCTGCGGGCCGATGAAGTTCGTCCACACCCCTAGGAACGTGATCAGCATGAACGCGCCGACCATGGGCCGCAGCAGTGGCAAAGCCACCATGAAGAACATACGAACCTCACCGCAGCCATCGATGCGGGCTGCCTCCAGCAGCGTATCAGGCACGGCCCCAATTGCGGCTTGCCTGAACAGGAACACGCCAAACGCCGGGGCGGCTGCGGGAAGGATGAGAGCCCAGTAGCTGTCGAGCAGTCCCATTTTGTGCAGCACCACAAAGCCGGGGGCCAGCAGCAGCGGCCCGGGAATGATCACCGCTGCCATTACCAGCCCGAGCGCGAGTTTATGACCTCGGAACCGCAGTTTGGCCAAGGCGTAGCCCGCCATCGAACTGAGCAGCGTTGCGCACACCGCCGTGACCGAAGCCAGAAATGCACTGGCAATCATGCCCGACCAGATCGGAGACTCATTGAACAACTTGCGGTAACCATCAAGGTTTAACCGGTCCCATGCAACGCCGAACAGGCCGTCACCAACAGGCAGCAGCACAGACTCAGCCACATCGGAATTGGTCTTAAAACTCGTGGCAATCAGCCAGAGGAACGGCACGAGGAACACCACCGACACAAACACAAGGCCTGCGTGGGTCACACCGCTCTGAAGAATCCTGGAGATTCGGGTATTCACGTCTGCACCTCCGAGTCTCCGGAAACCTTTCGCTGGACCAGCGCGAGCATCATCAGGAACACGGCCAGAACCCAGCCAATGGCCGATGCGTAGCCAAGATCACCAGCCTCAAAGCCCTGCTGGTAGAGATACATCACCACCGTCAAGCCACGATTCTCCGGCCCTCCAGAGCTTGAGAGCATGATGTACGGCAGCTCGAACAACTGCATCGAGCCAATCACCGAAAGCAGCACCACAAACCCACCCACCGGCTTGATCGCCGGCAGCGTCACCAGCATAAACCGCCGGATCGGCCCCGCACCATCAAGCCGCGCCGCCTCCAGCAAATCTTGGCGCACATTCTGCAGCGCCGCCAGAAAGTACACCATGTTAAAGCCTGTCCACTGCCAGAGCGATGCGATGATGAGTGATGGCAAGATGTGCTCTTGAAGCCAAGGAAATTGTACATCCCACCCAAAAAGCCGGTTCAGAATCAAATTGAGTAGCCCCGTTCGCTTCTCAAGAATCACCGCGAACATCATTGCACTGAATGCCGCACCAACCAGCGCTGGCGAAAAAATCACGAGCCGAAAGAACGCCCTCGCTCGGATGTCCGGCCGGTTTAGCAGCAGGGCCAAACCAAGTGCCAGTGGCAACTGAATGAACAGCGAGCCCAGCGTGTACAGAATCGTGTTCTTGCACGCCACCAAAAAAAGCGGATCGGCCAACAAATTCCGAAAGTTGCCAAACCCAACCGGGGTCGTCGCCTTCGGCCCAAATGTTTGACTGCCCGCAAGCCCCGCCGCCATGAACAGTGGCCACACCGTGAAGGTAATAAACAGCAGCAGCCAAGGCGCGAGCATCAGCCACCCGGCGATTGCACTGCGCTTGGCCAGCGGGCTCACCGGAGCCTTGACCTTTACCCGCACATTCGAACTGTCCACGTTGAGTGTTGTCATTTTCCAGCCCCCTCAAAGCGAGCTGCAACCGGCTCACCGGGCTTGATCGTTGCACCTTCGGAAACCGCCGCGGGGCGCTTTAAGAACTGGTTCCTGGCCATGACTCTTTCAACCGCATCGGCGGATACGGCGAGGTGGACCTTGGCCAGCGGCAGGAGCTTTTCAACAGTCGGTTTTTCACCGGCCTTTGCCATTTCCCTTGCGGCAGTGTGCACCGCGATCAGCGCATCCTGCACACGAGCTTGAGCGATCAGAAAGTACGGCGAGCTCGATCGCGCTGGCACCTCGGT
>JBBRKQ010000083.1:0-17452 GCA_038231815.1 Phycisphaerales bacterium | reverse complement strand
GCGGCGGCTTGCTGCAACCCTGCAGGCCGGCGGCGATGACAAACGCTGCGATGGTGGCCACCGTGGCGAAGTGCGGGTTGAACTTTGGTGCGGTCCGTGCGTTCATGGGTGCTGCCTTGGTTGGTCGGGGCGGGCGTGGAGGCGGAGGAAGCTTGTACGGCGGCGAGACTTAGCCGGGCTGGTCGTGGTTGGAGATGGTGATGTCGCGGTTGATACGTTTAAACAGGCCGGTGAGCGATTTGCCGGGGGCAAGTTCATGGAAGGTAGCCCCGGCGTACTGGCTATTGGCGGCGATGGCTGCGCATGATTCAGCCCAGCGAACCGGAGAGGTGAGCTGCCGAACCAGCAGCGTTCGGATGGATTCGCCGCCAGAGGCACCCGCGGCGTGCGGCTCTGCCGTGACGTTTGAATAGACGGTGCAGTGGGGGGCCGCCATGGCGGTGGCGGCCAGTTTGGCGGCGAGTTTTTCTGCCGCGGGCTGCATGATGGGGGAGTGAAATGCCCCGGCAACTTGCAGCGGCTGCGCCTTCATGCCGTGGTTGCCGGCCAGCGTAACGGCCCGCTCGCAGGCGGCCTTGGAACCGGAGATCACGATTTGCCCCGGCGCATTGAAATTGGCGCACACGAGAATCTCGCCTTGGCGGGCTTCATCGCACAGGGCGCTGGCTTTGGCTTCATCAGCCCCGATGAGGGCGACCATGCTGCTGGGCACCGCGGTCGCGGCATCTTGCATGGCTCTGCCACGGAGGGTGACGAGCTCCAGACCATCTGCAAAGGAGAAAACCCCGGCGATGTGCAGGGCGGTGTATTCACCCAGCGAGAGGCCGGCGGTGGCCAAGACTTTGGCTTCGGTCACGGCGTTCTCGCCGCAGCCCCAGGCGGCCAGCAAACCGCGCCAGCAGGCGACCGAGGCTGTGTAGATGGCGGGCTGGGAAACATCGGTTCGGCTTAGAACATCGACCGGACCTTCGAAGCAAAGCTGGCTGAGGCTGGCCCCGCCGGGGAGCTTTCCGGCGAGCGCTGCATCGGCCTGCGCGAACACAGAGCGAGCCTCGGGCGATGCATCGCACCAGGCCTTGGCCATGGAAACAGCTTGTGCGCCCTGACCGGGCGCGAGGATAATCCGTGCCATCGGGCAATACTAGGGGGGAGGGATAGGGGGAGGGAGCGGCCGGTGCGGAGGTGCGGGCGGTGGGAAGGCGGGGGCGGGGAAGCAAAGAGACACGAAAAACAGTAAAGCGGGAGGCGGTCGCAAGCGGGTTTGGGGGGCTGCGGTTTTTTGCGTCCAGCGGGCGACTTGCTTGCTGCGACTCGGCTTTAGTGCGGCAGGGTCAGCCGGCGCAGCGGCTCGGGCATGGGGCCGTGCCAAGCGAAGGCGTGCTTGAAGCTGGCCTTCAGGCAGCCAGCGAGCTGGTCGACATCGATCACGTCCCGGACCAGCAGGTTTTCCATCTCGGCGGGCAGTCGCAGGTTGTGGAGCCCGGCGTTGTCGGTGCAGATGGCGACATCAACCCCGGCATCGCCGCACAGTTTGAAAATGGGCCGCAGGTCGGTGTAATCTTTGAGCGTGCCGGTGCGAAGGTACGTGGTGGGGCACAGTTCGAGGCACTGGCCGCGTTTTGCGACGGTTTTTAGCAGCTTGGGATAGCGCAGCGGGATTTGCACACCGTGGCCGATGCGGTCTAGGTAAGGCAGCAGCTTTGGTTCGCAGCCGGAGTCGGTCTCGTAGAGGTGGGCCGTGGTGCGCAGGCCCAGCGATTTGGCGAGCGCAAAGAGTTTGACCCACTGGGCGATGCGGGGCGTGTAGAGGTGGTTGGGCCCGGCCAGGTCTACGGCACAGATGAAATTGCGCAGCTCGGGGGCCGCAGCGAGCTTGATGATGGCCAGGTTCACCTCAAAGGGCAGCTCGGTGTGCATGCACAGAATTTGCCGCAGCACTAGGGGGTAGCGAGTCTGCGACATGGCGGCGGCGGCGATGAGCTCGATGATGTTGCGCATCTGGTCGATCCGCCGGGACTGTTCCAGCTCGGGGTCGGTGCGGTTGTAGGGCGTGTGGCGCAGCTCCATGTATGCGAGGTTGTCAAAGAGGTACGCGCCGCGGACCAAGCGGGTGACGTAATAAAACAAGTGCTCCTCGGCGGGTCGCTGGAGCGACTCGACGAGTTTGTGCATCTTTAAGTAGTCATTGAGGTTGGACCTGCGCTGGGTGAAGAATCGCTCGAAGCGCTCAAAGGTGGGGTAGCGTTTGAGCAGCGGATGGTGGTCGCGCTGCATGTGGTGGTAGAGGATGTTGGGCAGGATGGCTCCGCCGAGATGAAGGTGAAGCTCGGCGTAGAGGCCGGTGTTGGGATAGGAATCGCGGGCGGCGGTGATTTGATCGCGCGGGGTGATGGGGTGCTCGCGCTTGGCAATACTCTGGTTGCGCTGTCCGGGAATCTGGTTGCGCTTTTCGAGAATCTGGTTGCGCTTTGCGAGAATCTGGTTGCGCTTCGCTGGCAGCAGGCCGCGAGGCTTGGCTGCGCCGGGCTTGGCTTTGGTGATGTTTGGAACTGGCGTGTTGGCAGCGCTGCGGGCCATGGGCGGAGCGTACGGCCACAACGGGCGTGATGCGAATGCTTGGGATGTTCGCCGGGGCCGGGGTGCGGTGGCTACGCTTTGGGCTCATCCGGGCATCTGCCCGCACTTCGGATCGCGACTGGCGACTCTTTGAGGTCCTGCCATGAAAAAATCATCCGCCGTATCGGCCGCCCGCTGCTGTGACCATCGTGCCACGAGCGCACCATCGCCGCTAGACCGAGCGACCGGGCGAGGCTTTACGCTCATCGAGCTGCTGGTGGTCATTACGATTATTGCGCTGCTCATCGGCATCTTGCTGCCATCGCTGCGCAAGTCCCGGCTGGCGGCGTATCAGGCCGTGTCGCTGGCCAACATCCGCTCCATCGGTACGGCGGGGGCCAGCTATCAGGCCGACAACAAAGGTTCGCTGCCGGTGGTGCCGACTGGTGTGCCGGTGCCCGCGACCATTAACGCGTGGATTACGTGGGGCGGCTGGGGCAAATTCACCTCGACATGGTGGACCCGCAGCGGCGGCATATTTGACATCAATCCCAAGGCCCGGCCGCTGAACCCGTACGTGTATTCCGGGCCGTACCCGACGGCGACGGATGCAAAGACCCGCTCGGAGTTTCAGATCCCGGTCTTTCGGGACCCATCCGACCGGATCGGCCATCAGCAGACGTGGGATGCGTTCTTGCCATCGTTTGGTGTGGCCACACCAAACTATGACAACTCATCGTGCTATGAGGATGTGGGCACAAGCTATTTGGTGCAGGTGAAATGGTTCTTTCAGACCACCAGGATTGTGGGTGGTGACTGGACTAAAGCCTGGAAGCTGGGCTGCGCTCGGCTCAAGACCGCCGATGGATTTGCGCCCTCACGGATGATCTGGATCAACGATGAGTACTGCGACATCACCATCAATCAGGTGTCCAACAACGCCAAGATCATCAACGGCTATGGCGACAGCAACAAAGCCATCGTGGGCTTTTTAGATGGCCACGCCAAGTACCTGACGATTATTCCCGGCGGCGAGAACGACCCCAACGCCGCCCAGCGGCCGTGGTTGGTGCCGGCGTACAACAACTCGGAGTACACGGTGGTGTTCCCGGATTTGCGGCCGTGAGCCCGGCGGGTTGATGAGCGCTGCGGCGTGCCGAGCGCGGAATCGGCAGGCACGGGGCGGGCTGACTTAATTGAACTTTCTTCCGGCACAGCGGCAGATTCTGCGCTGCCGGCGAACATCGCTGTGATTTGCGGGCTGGGCGGCTGGCGGGTGCGGAGGCGCCTGGGAGTGGTGGACTGCATGCTCGGGGCGGTGCGGATCGCCGCGAAACCGCGACGGATGAGTTGCCGAGGTCTGCGCGTGGGTTATCAAGTCGTGCGAGTAGGTTATTAGGGCATCCGGGTGAGTTGGCGGGCTTGCAGCACGCATCGGCAAGCCTGCACACTCGGCGAGCAAGCCTGCGGAACGAGTTTGAAAGCCTGCGGATTGAGTTTGTAAGCCTGCGGAACGAGTTAGCGAGCCTGCAAAGTGAGTTTGTAAGCTCGCAGACTCAGTGTGCGAGCCTGCGGAACGAGTTTGCAAGCCTGCGGATTGAGTTTGCGAGCCTACGGAACGAGTTTGCAAGCCTGCGCAGCGGGTTGGAATGCCGGGGCCACGATGTTGCCGGGGGCGGATGCGGTATTTGCCGGAGCGCAAACATTACTCGCGATGGCGGCATCGGTGCTTCGGCTTGCGATGCCGCACTCCGGGCGGACCACGTACAGGCCGGTGCGATGTGCCATCGTTCCGGCTGATCCCGAATGCGGCTTGTGGCCTCCCAGTTCGCGGGTGCGCAACTTGGCCATTGGGTGGTGTGGTTTGGCCTCGAACCGCTTGGGTGTGGCCCCGGCTTAACGGCCCAGACCACCGCTGCGTATAAGCTGGGCGATTGCAGCAATGTCGGCGGAGAGCGCGCGGTCGGCCAGCAGTGGGGGGACGATGCTACGGATGGACTTGTGCGCGGCCTCGACAGATCGGCCCGAGCGCAGCGGGCGGTGCAGCTCAATGGCTTGGCTGGCGATGAGCAGTTCGATGGCGACCACACTCGTGCACAGCTCGATGGCCCGGCGCGCCTTGGCGGCAGCGCGGGGGCCCCACGAGTTGTAATCTTCCATGCCAGCGCAGGTGGAGATGTTGGCCACGCTGGCGGGGTTGGCCAGGCCGATGAGTTCATTGCAGCACGCCGCGGCGGTGTACTGGGCGATCATCAGCCCCGACTGCAAGCCGGGCTGGGGCGCTAGAAACGGTTTGAGATTGCTCTCGGGCTCAAAAGCGCCGGTCATCAGGTAGCTGCGCCGCTCAGAAATTCCGGCGATGTGGCACAGAGCGATGGAAAGATGATCGAGCGGGATGGCCAGCGGCATGCCGTGAAAGTTGGCCCCTGAGATGATGGCATCATCCTCGGAGGTGAAGCTCTGCTCGGCATCGCCGTGGGTGCCCTTGGCGATGACAAGCGGGTTGTCAGTCACAGCGCGAAGCTCATCGGCGGCGGCCTGCTCGATGCTGGCCAGCGATGCGAACACAGCGCCCAGCACGGTGGGGCCGGCCCGCAGCGAGTATGGGTCCTGCACGCGCGGGTCGTTTTCAAGGTGACTAGTCAGGATCGTGCTGCCCTCGAGCATGCTGGCAACCTGCAGCGCAACGATGAGCCCGCAGGAGTTGTTGCGAGCCCGGTACAGCCGCTGGTCAAGGAATGTATCGGTGGCCCGGCAGGCATCGATGGACATGGCAAGCGCCATGGTGGCGGCCCCCAGCAGCCGCGAAGCATCGGCCACCAGCAAGGCGGCCTCAGCGGCCATGAGGTGCGTGCCGTTGATGAGCGCAAGGCCCTCTTTGGCGGCGAGCGTGATGGGCTTGATGCCCGCCCCGGCGAAGGCCTTGGCCGTGGGCACAGGTTTGGCAGCGGTGTCAGCCCCGGTAAAGACGTGACCCTCACCGATGAGTGTGCAGGCGATGGCCGCCAGCGGAGCAAGATCACCCGAGGCCCCGACCGACCCGACCGAGGGAACCACCGGGGTGAGCCCCGAGTTTAACATAACCCGGATTTGCTCCGCCAGCACCGGCCGCACGCCCGACAGACCCCGGCAAAGCGAAGCACACAGCAGCAGCATCATGCCGCGGACGGTTTCGATGGGCAGTGGGGCACCAACCCCAGCAGAGTGCGAGCGGACCAGATTCAGCTGCAACTGGGCCAAATCAGCATCAGCTATGCGCTTGTTGGCCAGCGAGCCGAAGCCGGTGTTGATGCCGTAGTACGGCTTGCCGTCCTTCAGGCGAGCCTCAACCACGGCCCGCGAAACCTTCATGGCCGCGATGGAGGCGGCGGAGATCGCCACGGGCCTGGCGTGGCGGGCAACGCTGACGACATCGTCAAGATAAATGCTGCCGGGAGTCAGGGAGAGCGCCTGTACCCGGCGGGTACGTGCAGGGCGGGCGGATTTCGAAGAGCGAGCGCGTACTTTGGCGTTGCGTGGCATTGGGTGGAAGTCTTGACAGGGTCAGGGTGCGGGGGCGGCTTAAGTGGCGGATGGGTGCGGAGACGAAGCCAAGCGGGGCGGACACGCCCGCCAGACAAAAGGTCCGAGAATAAATTTTATGTAAAACAGGACGTGCAAGGATCGCTCGGTGCCGGCTTGGGTGAGGGTACCGGGCCAGCGGGGCCCGTTCTGGTAGGGCTGGAGCGGCGCTGAGCGGTCAAACGGTGGCCTCAGGACGCAGGGCCAGCAGTGTCTCGGTGAGGTCGCGGGCGAATGTTTTTTCGTCGCATAAGGGTGAGGACTGCACTTGCTGCCGCAGCGTGGAGCGGAGGGTTTTGAGGCGGGGCAATTTGGTGGCGAGCTGGACGGCGATGTTTTGGTAGTGCTGCGGGGTGGTGGCGATCAGGTCTTCTAAGCCAGCCATGGTGAGCATTGCGGCGCCGACACGCCCCGGGGTGAGGTTGCCGCGGAGGGTGATGACGGGAACGCCCATAAGCAGGGCTTCGCACACTGTGGTTGTGCCGGTGTAGGGTGCGGTGTCCAGGGCGATGTCGACACGCGAATACTGCTCGGGCAGGGTGCCGGAACCGGCGGCGGGCGGTTCAAGCATGAGTTGGTGGAGCGGAATTCCGGCGGCGGCGGCACGACGGGCGAGATGTGCGCGGTCTGACTCGGTTGCGAGTTGTTCGTGCTTGATGAGCAGGCGGCTGGCGGGGAGCTGCTGGAGGATGGCGGCCCAAGATTTCAGGAGCGATTCGTTGAGTTTCATGGGAGAACTCAGGGAACCGAAGGTGAGCGGATTCCCCCCGCTGACCGGTGATGGCGCGACATCGGGCAGGGGCGACAACGGGGCGAAACAATGGCTGGTGGTGGGCAGGTAGAGCAATCGCTCTGTGAAGGCTTGCTCGGGGGAGACATCCGGTGGGTCGGTGAGTCGGTCGGTCAGGCGATAGTCCATCGCGGGGAGGCCGGTGGAACCGGGGAAGCCGCAGAATGTGATTTGCACGGGAGCGGCCCGCATTTGGAAGGTGGGGAGAGCGTTGCAGAGTGAGTGAGCGGCCAGGTCGATGAGGACATCTGTTTTGGCCGCACGAATTGTCTCGGTGAGTTTAACATAACTCCAGCCGTGGACGTGGAGCCACGCGTCGGCCGCGGCTTTGAATTCGCGGGAGACACCGTCGATCAGGCTGCCACTGTGATAGAGCGAAAGTTCGATTTGGGAGCGGTCGTAGCTGCGAATGAACGGGCCGATGAAGGCCGCGACGGCGTGGTGACGCAAGTCGGGCGAGATGATGCCGACGCGGAGGCGGCGGGTGGTGCCGGCGGGAACACTGGCTGCGGAGGTGAGCAGTGCGGATGGAGCGAGCGGTGGGCCATAGCGCAGCTGCATTGCCTTTGCGTGTTCGATGGCGAAATGTCTGGCCTGATCGGCCGTGAGATCCGGTACGTAGCTGGCGATGGTGCAGCGGCTTGAGCAGTACGGCGCGTTTCCGGGGGCGAGTTCGCAGGCGCGGTTGATGAAGCGCAGGCCATCTGCCGCCTGGCCCAAGCGGGAGCAGGCCAGCGCCGCGAACGCGTTGAGCGGGGCGGAGTGTGGAGCACCCGCCAGACCATCGGATGCGATGCGGAGTGATTCTTCGAATCGCTTGAGTTCACCTAGGGTGCCGCAGAGATGGCCGCGCACGATCTCTGAGTGCGGCAGCATATTCAGGGCTGTTTGCAGGTGCGGCAGGGCTTCGCTGAATCGACCGAGTTCGCTGAGCGCTGCGCCGAGATTGGTCATGGCCTCGGGATTGTCGGGGACGAGTTCGAGCGTGCGGCGGGCGAAGTGTTCGCCTCGCACGAACTCGCGGCGCTTCAGCAGCAGGAAGGTCATGGCGCCGAGGGCATCCAGATCCGAACCGCGGCGCTGGAGCAAAGATGCGGCGAACTTCTCGGCTTCCTGAAACCTGCCGGCGCCGATGAGTGCATCAAGTTGTTCAAGGGGTGGAGGCATGGATGGGTGGAAAGCTGAGGTTGATCAGCGCGGACGTGCTCTAATGGAGCGTATCACCGAGTTGCAGTTCAAACCAGAGCGTGTCGGCCATGGGATCATCGTTGTAGCGCTCGCACGGCACGAATCCGGCGGCCCGGTACAGGGCGATGGCTGGGTGCATGGATGCGGAGGTGTCGAGCTTGATGACGCTGTAGCCGGCGCTGGCCGCGAAATTGATGGCTGCCTGGCAGAGGGCCACGCCGATGCCGCGACCGCGGGCGGCGGGTGCGACGTACATTCGCTTTAGTTCGCAGGTGCGACTTGATGTTTCGCCGGGGAGCTGGAGGGGACGTATCGCGACACAACCGGCAAAGGAAGTGTCAGACTGCTCGGAGGATGTGATGCGTGCGAGCCACATTCCACCAGTTGGCGGCGCGTATTTTCCGGGCAAGGCCGCGAGCTCCACATCAATGTTCTGATGGGCGAGCGACTGGCCACAGAGGGGTGCGACTTCCTGGGCGTAGTCCCGGAACAAAATAGCGGCGGCTTGGAGCAGGTGGCCTTGGTGTGCGGGGAGAATCTCGATCATGAACTGTGGTTCCTGCTACGGATAGATGTGGCAGTGCGTGGGGAGATGCGGCGTTTTCAAACTCGCCAGTACAGCCTTCGGCGGTCTAGAGCGATGGCGATGAGGATCCATAATGCGACGTTGCAGAGCGCGAAGACCAGCGATGCGAGCATGGGACCGAACAGCGGTGCAAGGCCGGCTTCGAAGATCCAAGTTTTTAGATCAGTTCGTTGGGCGGCCTTTCCGGCGGTTTCGATTGCAAACGGTGCCGGGATCATCGCCATGATTCTGGCCAGGAGGCCAGAGCCCACGAACACGAGCATTGCGTTGCGACCGATGGCGCGGGCACCATCAAGCCCCTTTGCCAGCGAGTGACGCCAAGCCGCGCTTGGGGTAGAGGCCGTATCAAGCACTCCGAACAGCCCCGCCAGTGCGATTGCTGCAAGACCAGCGGTCACGAGCGTGTAGCTTGCGCTCCACAAGGGCTTATTGAGCGGCATCGCCCAACCCGTTGCCCAAGTGGATGATGTTGTGAACCAGCCAGAATCACCGCCGGGGACGGGAAACCCGGCGGCCGTGTAACCGACAAGCAGTGCGCATGACCCGGCGAAGAGCAAACGACGGATTGCTGAGGGCTGAGTGCGGGTTTGTGTAGCCTGCTGAATCACGCCGCCGCACCAGAGGCCACAGAGGACCGTGACCAGCGCCGTGAGTGTGCCGAGCAGGCCTTCAGGGTCTGTTTTAGAGCCTCGGTACAAGTGAGCGGGGGAGAAAATTGAATCATCAAATGAGTTTCTGCAGATTCGCCGCCTCGGCGAGTGATGCGGGCCAGGTCGGGTCAATTGGTAAGGGCCTAAGAAGCCAGAGCAGCCCGGAGTGTGCGATGAGCAGTAGCGGGACCCCCCACTGCCAGCGGCGAGGAAAAAGTTCGATGAAGACTGCTGCCAAAAAATAGCAAATCCCGATACGTTGGAGGACACCGGGCAGGCGAAGCTCGGCGAAGCCCCATTTGCCGAACCAATTCAAGAGCAGGCCTAGGGCGACGAGCGTGGCGGCCCGCTGAAAGATGCGGGGAAGGACGACGGCAAGGCGATGCAGAGTTGACGGGGCGAGGTCCGGGTTGATTGCCGCGGTGCCGTCGCGTTTGCCGTGGGTCATCGCCATCGAGACGCCGACGATGAACAGGAAAAATGGGAAGATCAGATCTGTGGGCGTGCAGCCGTGCCAACTGGCGTGGCGGAGTGGCGGCCAGATTGTTTTCCAGGAGCCCGGGTTATTGACGAGAATCATCGCCGCAACGGTCAGGCCGCGGAACGTGTCAAGTGAGGTCAGCCGGACGGGTGGGGACATGGTGCCGCATGATTGGCTGGTTGCGGCAACCGGGCTTGCGCAAGTGGTTGTGACGTAGCGTGTTTGGGCGTACGGTGGCACAACGCGATTGCCCCCCCCACTGTCAATCATCAGCAAGGGCGGCCGCGGCCAGCGTAATGTTTTCTCGCCGGGCCTGGCGGATGATCCTTCGGATGCTGCGGAGGTGACCCAGTAGGGCGAGTCGTGTGAGCAGCAGCAGGCCGGCTACACCTGCGGCCCCGTAGCGTCGTACAGCGCACCAAGTGGCCAATGCGATTACGCCAAATATTGCGAGCGCAACGAGAGTGATGTGGCTTGCAATAAACTCCCGAATCGACATCAACAGATCCAGAACGCTCCAGGTGGGCGCACTGCCGCGGGAGAGCTCAACTGCTTTTACCACGGTGGCGGCGGTTTGTCCGGTGGTGTCGGGATCAGCGGTTGTCATCATCACTGGGCCACCTCGATACGTTGCGATTGCGACTGAGATTGCTGCTGCCGTGTGCTGAAGATGCGGAGGCCCAGCCCCGCCCGCTCTGCCCGCCAAATTGCGGCTTCATCGGCCGGATTGTGCCGCACGTGGTCCACGGCTGCCTGCACCCGCGCATCGCCGGCGAGTTCGGCAGCGACAGAGGAAACTGCCCACATGGCGGCTCGCTGATTGAGTGAGAATTTACTCTCGACCATCTCGCAGATGACCCGGGTTGCAGCATCGCGAGATTGCTGACCGTGTGGATCGAGAGCCAAAACCGCACGCACGCAGGAGCCTCGTACGCGGTGGTGACCATCTCCAAGTCCTGCGCGGAGGGTGAGCTTGGCCTCTCGAAGGCGAAAGTCATCGGTGGAGAGTCTGGCGCTGACGGCCATGGCCTCGAATGCAGCGGAGCGGATTCTTGGATCCGGGGCGGTGAGCGCATCGTTGATTGCACCGGCTGCGGATGGCTCGATGCTGCGGGCGAGCAGGGGCAATGCCGCGGCGGCTGTTCTGGGCATCTCAGGCGAATCGCTGATCGATTCGCCTGCAACAAACCCGGCGAGCGCCTCGGCAAATGATGGGTCTATCGGGCGGCCACGCAAGCCGCAGAGTTTGCGACTGATGAAGGCGTCATCACCGTCTGGCCAGGCGTGGCCCTGCGCAGCCGCAGGCCGCTGAGAGGCGTGTTCGATGAGCCGGCGGACATCGCGGTGCCCGGATTTACCGAGCGCCTCGAGCACGCGGGTGGTGGCGTGGGCCCGACTGCCCCGGGCGAAAACTACCCCGAGCGCTGCGGTGTGGGCGATTGCCGCAGATGCGTCAAAGCACGCCTCGAGCACCTGGGGTGCCAGCTTGCGATGGATTGCCGACCGCAGCGCTGCGTGACGGGTTGATGGGTCTTTGCTGGTTAAGAGTTGAACGATGGCATCAGTGATTGCCTTGCCTTCGGTTTCGGTGGAGACCAATGTTGGAGTTGTGGGTGCGGTTTGGGGGATTGCGGCGATGAGGGCTGCGGCGACTCGCTGGCCGGATGGGCCGGCCTCGATCGCGGTGATGAGCGGTGATGACTTGGCCTTAGTGTTTGCGAGTTGACGACGCAGCACGGCAAGCCGGACGGGGTGCAGGAGCGTGTGGGTTCGGACGGCGAGTTGGTCGCAAACGGAGGGGTCGAATCTGACGAGTCGCTCTGCCGCGGCGAGGGCGACACTTGGCACGCCAAGCAGGGTGATGGCTGCGCCGTCCCAGCGGGCATGTTTGGCTTTACGAAGGCGAGTTCGAAACAGGATCGCGGCGGGACGATCAGCCTCGGCGAGCACATCGGCCGCCAGCTGCGCCGCTGTGCGGCCGCCCCCCACTTTCAGCCGGGCGGCGACTTCGGCGATCATTTCAAGTACGACGTCCTGCTTGTGCTGGTCAACAGTGGCCACGGCGTTGCTGAGCACGGAGACGATGCGTTCGAGCAGAACGGGCGCATCGCTGGCGGATTCGGCAGCGGCGGTGCGAGCGGCGAGCCCTGCGCACACCTGCGTGATGTTGCGTGCGATTGCATCCGGATTGGTGGTGAGTGGGCCTGAAGGGCACACGGCATCGCGGGCCAGCGTGAGAACGGATCGACTGCAATTCAGGTCAACGGCTGCGAAGATTCCACCGATTGGCAGGATCGTGGACGGCCTGCTTAGGAGGCGGCTGATGGCTGGTGACCAATCAACATCGCTGATTGCTGCGGCGGCGCCGTGGGCTTGGTTTGTGAGTTTGTCGTAGACGGAGATGAATGCGGCCTGAAACTCTGCGGCGGAGGCAAGCTCGCGTGGCGAGGGACGGCTTGTCTGCGGGTGGCAGGCGTGCTCCAGGAGTTCCGCGGCGAGTTCATCACGTGTGGCGGCGGATGCGCAAACCAGAGCCTCGGCTATGAGCCGGGCGCGGGTAGCGGGTGGAAACCACCCGAGCAACCACAACTTCTGCCGGATGGAACTCTGACCTGCGGTCATTTGCGAGCTATCGGGCGTGCAGGGCGATTGGCTGCACGGATCCGGGAAACGGAGCAAGAGAGCGGGTAAACACCCCTTCACACGGGAACTTCAGTGAAGCAAAGTCAGAGAAACCGCATGTGGAGAGGGGTCATGCAGCCGCAATTGGCTGAAGGTGCCGCTGTGGTCGGTACTGGCTGGACTGAGCGCGCTAAACTCCTAAGATCTCAACCCTGTAAGCCCTGAAAGGTTTTTCTCGTATGTCGACCGTGAACGCCGCCAAACCGCCCCGCCGCTACATCAGTTCTTTTCAGCCTTCGGAGTACATTACGGGTGTGTTTTCAATCTCCAATGCCCAGCTTGGCCGGACCAAGAACGACAAGCCGTATCTGAAGTGCATGATTCGCGACAAGACGGGCGAGTTGCCGGCGCGGATGTGGACGATTGATCCGGATTATTTCCGCACGCTTCCGAGTGAGGGGTTTGTGTACATTGAAGCGGAGACTCAGCCATTTCAGGGCGAGCTGCAACTGATTCTTAAGGCTGTTGAGGCGGTGCAGGTTGATGACCAAATGCTGCAGGAGCTTTTGCCTGTGACCACCAAGAACATTGATGCGATGTTCGGGGAAGTGGTGGCCTTGCTTGGCACGCTGAAGCACCCGGCCATGCAGGCGCTGGGACAGACGTATCTTGACGATGAGAATTTGATGACGCAGTTCCGCCGCGCTCCGGCGGCGAAGAGCATTCACCGCGCGTACATTGGTGGACTGCTAGAACACACGCTGTCACTGATGAAGCTGGCGGATGTGGTGTGCCCGCTGTACCCAAAGATGAATCGTGATCTGGTGCTGATCGGACTGTTTTTGCATGACCTGGGTAAGACGCGCGAGCTGATGTATGACCGCACCTTTGCGTACACCGATCGGGGCGAACTGATCGGGCACATCGTTGATGGCGCGGTGATGCTGCACGACAAGGTGCAAACCCTGATGCGGGTGGGCGGCGTGCGGCTGCCAAAGAATGTGTACACGGTGCTGCAGCACATCATCATTTCGCACCACGGCGTTCCGGAGTTTGGTGCGGCCAAATTGCCATCTACCCCTGAGGCGATTTTGGTGGCGGTGCTGGACAACTTGGATGCCAAAGCGACGATGTCGCTGGCGGCGGCGAGGCCGGACCGCGATGAAAGCAATGACTTTGGCGGCAACTTTACGGAGCGGCAGTTTGCGCTGGACACGAAGTTGTTTAAGCCGGATCCGCTGGCGGAGTGAAGCCGTATTTCCGAGAGTCCGAAGGGCTAAATAGTTAGTCGCTGAGGTCTGGACGAGGTTTAGCGTTGACACCCTTGGTGCGCGGTGGCTCGGTCGCGAGCTGAAAAAGCTCTCAAGTCTGAAAAGAGCCAATGGCCGTAGCTCCTACGTTGGATCTAGCAATAAGACGAGGGTGTCACGGCACCAATTGCCGACTCCGTGGCTGCGACCGGAGTCGGGCTGGCCATCGCGACGATTCACTATGGTGATTTGGATGGGTCATGCTCGCTTCCAAGAGGAAAGGCATAGACTGTGTCGGGTCTCCATTACACTATTTAGGGTGCAGACAATCGAACCTGCCTTAGCCATTCCCGAAACGCACGCAAAAGAGCGGTTAAGCCTTGCGTACATGCAGGCAATCACCGCGCAGGCCGGTCTGAACGTACGTCGCTGGGACTGGGATGATGGGATTGACATGGAAGTCGGAACGAACAAGCCGATCGAGGGCATAAGTTTTCCCAATCTGGCAATTCCAATCCAGGTGAAGGCGACGGCAGCATGGGAGATTAAGGACGACCATATCGCGTTCTCGTTAAACGCGAAAACATACGACAATTTACGTCGCGCAACTATACCTTCTCAGTTTCTTGTCCTGTATACGCTCCCAGAATCGAAGGCACAATGGCTCACCTATGCCGCAGATCATTGTAGGATGTTCAATGTTGCACACTATCTCAATTTGGCTGGCAGCCCAGCACTCGCTCTCGGCACCGACGGGGAACCGCACCACAGCAAGACGGTGCGTGTACCGGTGGCGAACCGGTTAACCGCCGAAGTACTGGCTTCGCTCTTCGAGGATGCATGCCAGACGGTCCGTCAGATGAGGTGCCGCCATGAATGACTTCGGCAACATCGACTCTGTTCTCGCCGCGATCGATCCAGCATCCGTGGGTAGTTTCCTCGTTCGTGAGGGCTACGGGCTCGTCGGCTCGAAACCAGAAATCGCCGAGATTTATGAGAGTGCAGCAGGCGTGGTTTTGCTCTTGCCAGCCGACCAACGTGATCGCGGATACACACGAAAGCTTCGAGATTTACTTGAAGTCTTCGTTGACTCGACAATGACCCTTGACGATGTCGTCGCCAGTGTCGTCCTGCCAAACTCGGATATTTTTCGGTACCGCATCGAGACGCCAGAGAGCGTTTGGGGGCAACTTAGGCTTTCCTATACGCAGGAGGCGATGCAAGCTTTGTTTACAATGCTTAGATTCACTGCGGCAGGCGTATCCAGCAGGAAACTGGATTACCGCGGCGGAATTTCTGAGTCAGCTAAAGGGTTTGCTGACCAATGTCGATTCGGCCAGACCGAGTACGGAAGCTTTGTCTTAAAGGTATTTTGTCCAGCGAAGCCGATCGGGCTCAGCGATTCCGACCTGCTTGGCGAACCGTTTGGAAGAGCAACGACACGGGCGTTACTTGAGAATTTTGCCTTCCTTTCAAGCGCCAAGTCGGAGGATTTGGCCGAACCGCTGCCACCGACTCTAAACCGCCAAGTAGCAGATGCTGTGGCCCGACTACAGCCGCGATTGACGCTCGGGCTAAGTACGGAGGTGGGAATGCGATTTGCGAAGCTACCGCGAAGAGATGACGAGAACGCTGAAATGGTGCCGAGAGCCGAGGTGCAAACTCTGGATCTTGGGCCATTTGTTTACAGCCGTGCGCAGGCCGTAAGGGATCGCCTCAGGAAGGCGGAAGAGTTCGAGCGCGAGCTGCTTCGTGGGTATATCGTCAATCTCCATAAGGACCGTCCAATACCCGATTCCGAACAGAGCCATGAAATCACGTTGGAGGTCAAGGCTGGTTCGAATTGGCGATTGGTAAGGCTTCGGCTGCTGCCGCCGCAGTATCGTCAGGCTCTGAAGTGGCAAGATGCCAATAGTCCCGTTGACCTTGATGCGGTGATAGACAAACGCGGCCAAGTCTGGGTAGTGGCAAACATGTATGGCTTTCATGCTGCAGGGCCATCGCAGGAACCTGGACTTTTTGGTCCCGACGATTAACCAGGGCTCTGACGCCGCTCGACCCAGTAACTTTCAGCAATCTTTCGCGGGCAATCGATGGCCAGCTCCCCACTGCTTAAGTTGAAGCTCTCACCGTCTGGTACATCTTAGGTAATTAATATCTATCTCAAAGATCACAACGTCTCAGCCCGTAGGTGTTATCGGGAGAGCGTTTCGGAATAAGCTAGTGCACCACAAACTAGTTGGTATTCCACGCAATAAGAATCCTACCTGCTGTGCTTGGTTGCGTTCAAGGTCCTGTAGATATTGGGAACGTGATTGTTCCCGCGGCATCCATTTCAGCAACCGGCTTTCCACCAATGATCCAGACCATTTTTCCCGAGCTGTCCGTAAAGGCCGGGCCATGTGCTCGATGAATTTTTCCATGATTCCACCATCTTGTTACACCTGTAGCGTGAATCGCTGCGGGGTGATTCTTCCGATGTAACTGAGCAGAGCCCTCGGGTCCGAGCTCATCGTACGATATAATATCATTCATAATTTTTCTAGCCATACTAAAATCCTATTATCAATAACCAAACTGGAAATAATGCAATCCCTAGATTAGATCCCTAGCGTAAATTAATGATGCGACTTACGACTTCTTCTCGTCCTTGACCTCAAACTCCGCATCAATCACATCGTCCTTCTTGCCGCCTGCGGCTGCACCGGCATTGGCCGTTGCTCCATCTGGGCCCGGCGCAGCTGCGCCCGGGGCGTCTGTGGCACCGGCGGCCTTGTACACCTCTTCACCGATCTTGCTGCGGGCGGCTTCGAGGGTCTTCATTGATTTCTCAATGGAGTCCTTCTCTTCACCCTTCATGGCGGTCTCTACGGCGGAGATCGCTGACTCAACTTGCTGGCGCACTTCGGGGCTTACCTTGCCGCCGTGCTCTTCGAGGTCCTTGCGGGCCTGGGTGAGCGATGCATCAGCGCGGTTCTTGAGATCCACCACTTCACGGCGAGCTTTGTCTTCGGCTGCGTGCTTCTCGGCATCGGCCTTCATGCGGTCGATCTCGGCCTTGTCAAGGCCGCCTGAGTTGGTGATCTTGATGTCGGCCTTCTTGCCGCTGGCCTTCTCGGTGGCAACCACGGTAAGAATGCCGTTGGCGTCGAGGGCGAACTCCACTTCAATTTGCGGCACGCCGCGGGGAGCCGGGGCAATCCCGCTGAGTTCAAACTGGCCCAGCGTGCGGTTGTCTTTAGCAAACTCGCGCTCGCCCTGCAGCACGTGAATGGTCACGCTGCTCTGATTGTCCGCGGCGGTGGAGAATGTCTCTTTGCGGCTGGCCGGGATTGTGGTGTTGCGCTCGATGAGCTTGGTCATCACGCCGCCCATGGTCTCAACACCCAGCGACAACGGGGTGACGTCAAGCAGCAGAATATCCTTGACCTGGCCGGTCAGCACGCCCCCCTGAATCGCGGCGCCAACGGCCACAACTTCGTCGGGGTTGACGGACTTGTTGGGCTCTTTACCAAAGATCTCCTTTGCCATCTGCTGGGCCTTGGGCATGCGGGTTGAGCCGCCGACTAAGACCACTTCATCGAGCTTGCTGCCATCAATCTTCGCGTCGCGAAGGGCGTTCATGCAGGGCTCGCGCAGACGCTCGAACAAATCAGCGCACAACGACTCGAACTTGCTGCGGGTGATGGTGACTTCGAGGTGCTTGGGGCCGTTCTGGTCTGCGGTGATAAAGGGCAAGCGAACGCTGGTCTCGACCATCGTCGACAG
>JBBRKQ010000082.1:0-17564 GCA_038231815.1 Phycisphaerales bacterium | reverse complement strand
TGTTGTGATCCTCTCAGCGCCGCTGCCCCGTGGCCGCGTCCATCGCATGGAGGCCCGGCTTGAGCTTGATGGCCCAACCATGAACGGCCCCGGCGGTCCCCCGCCATCAAACCTCATCGCTGAGGCCGTCACCGTCACCCCCGGCGCTGGCTCGATCCTGCTGGTTCGCGGCAATACAGACAACGATGCCACCGTCCCGGCCTCCAGCACGCTCGAAGGTGTGCTCCGCGCGGAGGTGGGCGATGTGCAGACCATAACCGCCGCGGCATTGCCGACTGACCTTGTCGATCTGCAGCGCCACGATCTGGTGATCTTTGAGAACGTCGGGGCAGACCTCGTCTCGCCAATCCAGCAGCGAATCCTGGTGGAGTTTGTCAATAAACTCGGCGGCGGGTTTGTCATGGTCGGCGGGCCGGACAGCTTCGGCCCCGGCGGCTGGCGCGGCTCGCAGTTAGAGCCCATCCTGCCCGTGCTCATGCAGCTGCCTGAGCGTCTGGTCATGCCCGCCGTCGCCGTCACCATCGTCATGGACTCGTCAGGGTCGATGGGCTTTCGTGTCGGAGGCAGCACACGCAGCCAGCAGGACATCGCCAACGAGGGAGCCGCCATGGCGGTGCGCACACTTGATAAAGACGACCTTCTGGGCGTGATCGAGTTTAATTCCCGCGCCAAAGTGGTCATGGACCTAGCGCCCAACACCGACCCCGCCGAAGCCGTCCGCCGCATCCGCGGCATCTCGCCCGGTGGCGGCACCAACATGCCCCCGGCCCTGGAAACCGCCCACCAGCAGCTCAAAGCCGCCAAGGCCAACACCAAGCACTGCATCATTCTCACCGATGGTGTCTCGGCCGGTCGCGACAAGCTGGAGGCCAAAGCCCGCGCAATGGCGGTCGATGGAATCAAGGTCTCAACCATTTGTGTGGGAGATGAAGCGGACACTGAAACGCTTGAAAACATGGCCATCATCGGCGGCGGCACGTACTACCGGGTCGAGAACCCCATGAGCCTGCCAAGGGTCTTCTTAAAAGCCATGCGTGTGGTGCGCCAGCCGCAGATTCGCGAAACGCCGTTTGTCCCCATTATTTCTCCGGCCATCATGGGCGCCACCATGGGCCTTGCGCAGCTGCCCGGCGGCGTTCCGCCGCTGGGTGGGCTGGTCATCACCACACCACGCCAGGTTGAAGCGGCCCGCACCGGCGCAGCGCCACAAGCCGCCAGCGCTGCTGACAAGAAAAATGAAAACGCCCCCGACCTGCTCACCGGCGGCGTGAGCTATCCGATGCTCGCCCCCACTGGTGATCCGGTTCTGGCGATCTGGCAAGTCGGCCTCGGTCAGGTTGCCGCGTTCACTTCGGATGCATCAAAGTGGGCCAAGCTTTGGGTGCAGTGGCCTGGGTACAGACAATTCTGGTCGCAGCTTGCCCGCCAAATCGGCCGCGACAGCACCGGCCGGGCCGGTGAGCTCACCACCTCACTCGATGGCGACCGGCTCATCGTCCGGTACGAGGCGAGCGATCAGACCAACCGCCCCATCGATGGGCTACTCGTACCCGCCACCATCTTCCGGCCAGACAACAGCAAGCAGGAACTCCAGTTGGTGCAAACCGCACCCGGAATCTACGAAGCCTCCGCTCCGATGCGTCAGACTGGCACCGCGGTGGTGGTCGTCTCGCCCCGCCAGCCTGGCCCGGCGGGCTCCTCTGAGGCTACCGCAATTGCCGGCGGCCTCGCCCCGCGCATCACCGGCGTAGTCCGCCCGCAAGGACAGGAACTTCGGGCCACCACCAGTGATGAGCGCACGCTCGAACAGCTCGCCGCCCTGACCGGTGGCCGCATATTTGATCTTGATGCGCCGCCCACCCAAGCGGGCCAAAACGGTCCGCTCTGGCTGCGAGCCGGGATCACACCCCGGCAGACGCGGCTTCCCCTTTGGCCATACCTCGCGCCACTGCTCGCAGCGTTGGTGTACCTGGATCTGGCCAACCGCCGCCTCGCGTGGGACCGGCTGCTCAGCAAGCAATTCGGGGCTGAGCTTCTCTCTGAGGCACGGGCCGCCACCGCATCCCGCGGCCAGCAGGCCGCCAGCGCACTCGCTGGCCTGAACCCGCGTGGCAAGCGTGAGGCCACCGCTGCCGCACGGGCCACGGAGGATGCAGCCACACCGCTGGGCGGCGAGGAAGCTAAACGACTCGTCGCCGAGGCGCGAGCCCGCCGCGTTGCGTTTCGTCCGGCCATCAACCCGGTACCGCCAGCCGAGGCGCCCACTGCGGCTGCTTCTGAGCAGCCCGTTCGTGCCGCAGAGCAGGAAGGCGGCCTGCTCGCCGCCAAGCGCCGGGCGAAGGATCGCATGCAATAACCGGCATTGCCCGGGACAGATGCAGCAGCAAGCGAAGCAAAGTTGTAAACGCCTTACTCCCCCGCATCCTTTAAGTACTTCATCACCATCGTGCTGCCACCATTTTCATGGTGCACGCCCCCGTTCATGTACGCCCGTATCAGCATCAGGCCCCGCCCCGAGGGCAGTTCCAGGTTCTCATCCAGCGTCGGGTCCGGGATTGATGTCGGATTGAACCCGGCACCCTGATCAGCAATTGAGATCAACACTTCCGAAGGATCAACGGTGAACCGTACCGTCAGCGGCGTGTTGGCCGGCAAGCCGCGATGGCCATGCAGGAAGGCGTTGACGAGTGCCTCCTCCAGTGCTAGGCGAACGGCAAACCGGCTGGCCTCGTCATAGCCATGACGCGTCAGCGCATCAAGCACTGCGGTCTCGGCATTGGTCATGTCCTCACGCGTGTTGGTCGGGTGAAGCACCCCGCAGTCTTGCCCACCGCATCCCACCCCACTCAAACTTCCGCTCGTCCCCCCGCTTCCTTCCTGTCCCGGGCCCTTCTCGGGCTGGGCCCATCGGTCACCGTGCTGGTCAGTCGTGTTGCGTGAATTCACACGTGGTCCTGATTGCGACGTCGGCTGCGTAGCAGGCAGCCGCGGTGGGGGTGCGTTGCCGCGGGCCAGAGCCACCGCGGCGGAAGGTATGGCAGAGGCGTTAGCCTCCGATGGCGGTGGTCACCATCATTTGAAGGTCGCTCGGGCCTGCTCCGATGTGTCGTGGATATCGAAGATTTTGTTCAGCTTCGTGATCCGGAACACATCGTAAATCTGCTTGTCAATGTTGGACAGCTTCAACTGCCCGGTCAGCGATCGCACCTTGTTATTGATGGTGATCAGCTTGCCGAGGGCGGCCGAAGACAGATGGTCAACATCTGTAAAATTAATCAGCAGCTTGGGGTTTTTCTCCGCTTCGATCAAAGCGCGGATTTCCTCCTCAATTTGCTGAATGTTCGCCTCATCAAGAATGTTCCGGTCGCGGAAGAACACCTCGATGATCGCGCCTTCGCGTTTGACTCTGATACGTGTTTCGCTTGTGGGCATATGGTCGTAACTCCGATTCGCTGAGTGTATCGCCTCGGTTGCCTGAGGTGTGCCGGAACTTGCCGGGATGTTGTTGAGATCGTGAAGCCGGGGCGAGTATACCGCAGTTATTGGACGTGGGCTGGCACAGTCACTCCGGAGAACTTCTCCCCAAGAGTACGCAAAATTGCCGCGAGTGGTGGCCCGCGGACCGGCATCCCCCATGACACATCGGGTACGATGCTAAGCCGGTGGCGAGAGTGGGGCGCACCGTGCTGCAAATTGCAGCCCATGGCGGCCCCCAAAGGTTGCACCAATTGGAGCCATCGCCTGCCTAGGGCCGGTCGAACTTCTCGCCGCCCCATCTTCACCGGCGCTACTGACCGACATGCACGCCACTGGCATTCACAACCAGCACACCCCCCTCGGCCTCAGCCACGGTTCCAACCACCGTAACGCGAGCCAGCGGTTTTAGGCCTTGCACGTTCTTCAGGCCGGACTTGAGCGGCTGGCCGTCAGCCCCGACAATTCGCACCGTTGCCATGTTGGCGGTCAGTTCCTTCCGCGGCTCGCAGCAGTAGTCCCAGGGTGTCTTGCATCCGTCTTCCTCCGCCCCCTCGCCGCACGCCTTGAGGCGGGTGTCAACGAGCGTAAAAATCGCACGTCCATCCACGAACGGCTCCCTGCTGCCACCGATGCGACCGATGATCGTCACCGTTTCTCCGACCTTTGCCTTCGGCTTGGAATCCTTGACCTCGACAGCCTCCTTGGGCGCTGCGGCTAGAAAGAACCCCGACGGCAGCGCCAATTCCGAACCTGATGCGCCCGCCGTTGCGGGCGCAGCTGGCACAGCGGGCTTCTTCTCGCACGCAGCAATTACCAAGCAAATGGCAAGCATTGAAACGGTTATTGCATTCTTCCACATGGCGTAAACTCCTACAAAGAAACGGGCCGGACACAAACGGGTACACGCGGCACACACCGCGATGTCTTCAAAATCAGATCGACTTCAACGATTCAGGAATGGGCATTCGCAAGCACCGAAGCGCGGGGGGCAACGCACCGATCAGGCCCAGCAGCAACCCTGCCGCCAGTCCAAGCAGCAGCACGGGGGCATCGATGCGCAGGCCAAACGTCCCCATGGAAAATTGTACGGCCAGACCATCGAGCAGCAGCAGTGCTGCGGCACAGGCCAGCAGCGCCCCGCTCAGGGCGGTCAGGCATGACTCCTGAATCAGGCTCAGCAGAATTGCGCCCCGTCGATACCCCAGGCATTGCAGCATCCCAATCTCGCGGACGCGGGATGCGAAGGCGGCGTACATGGTGTTAAGCCCACCCAGAAGACCGCTGACGGCGATCAGCCCGGCAGTAATCCATGTCACGGTTCGGATCGGCGCAAAGAAGTCCGCCAAGCGGCTGTAGTAAGAAGATTCCGCTATGGCCGTAATCTCAAGGTCAAGCCGCTGCCGGCAAAAGGCCAGCACATCGGCCAGTTCCGCAGCGCCGGGGCCGTCGCCCAGCGTCACCACCACGCACGAGTCGGTCTCTCGCTTCATGAGCTGCTTGAGGTCCTGCAGCGGCATCCAAATCTCGCCGTCGATCACCGACTGCGGAGCCGCCAGCCGCCCTGACACCGTCCAGTCGCGTCCCTCGATGTGGACCTTGCTGCCCACCGCAAAAGCAGTGGCAGAGAGGCCCAGCTTGGTGTGGGCGAGGCGGCCAGCGAGGACTTCATCCTGCCCCGGCTGCGGGAGCCGACCCTCGACAATCTGTACCTGACCGTGCACCAGCATGGCCGCCGCCGTCACACCGCGGATCAGAATCAACCGGCCTGAGTCCGAGCTTCCGCCAACCCCAACCGAGAGTTGCGCATGCACTTCCGGCGACACGAATGGCACCCCCATTCGCGTACGCAGCCCCCGCACACTGGCGCTCACCAGGCCCGCCGTTGATCCGGGGATCTCGCTGCGCTCAAAGCTCTCTTCGCTGCCCACCCCAAGCACCACCACATTGCGTTCATCGCCCGCCCGGCGCAGCCCCTCGTTCATGCCACGCACGAACCCCCCGGCGCCCAGGATGAGCACCACCACAAGCGCACTGCCCAGCACGCTCAGAGCGAGGCGCAGCAGCGACCGGCCAAGGTTGCGGACGGCGTAATCGAGCGGAAGGATCTTCATGGTCTAGACAGCCCGGAACGATGCCGCGATCTCGCGGCGAGAGGCCTGCAGCGCCGGGACCAGCCCAGCAACAACGCCCACCCCCGCCGAGAGCGCCAGCCCGAGCAGCAAAAGCGATGGATCGCCGTGCACCCCCACGGTGGTTCCCTCGACGGACAAACTGAACTTCCCGAAGTACACCACAGCAAATGCAGCAACACTGCCAAGCACGCCCCCCGTCACGCCAAGCAGCACGCCCTCGGCCATGATCAGCCGCGCAATCAGACCTCCGCGAAAGCCCAGCGTCTGGAGGATGGCGTGCTCTTTGACGCGGTCCTGCACCGAGAGGACGATCGCATTAGAGACCAGCGCAAGCACCGTCGCCAGCGCGGCCCACCCCAGGTACCGCGTAAAGCCCACGATCTGCACCAAATCATGCGCAGCCCGAGCCACAAACGCTTTCTCGGGGCGCGTGTCGGTGGGCTCGGGGTCATGACGAAACTCTTCATCAATCGCCGCGGCGACCCGTTCAAGGTGGGCGGGGTCATGAACCTTCACGTTAAACTGAGTCACAATACCGTCGCCCCCTCGCACCGCGGCGTTTTGAAGAAACTTGAGCCCCACATACGCCACGTTCTGATCCTGAGCCTCATCAGAACGGATCACAGCCGCAACGTACGCGGTGATCCCCGCCGCCACCAGCGTGTCGCCCACCTTCAGGCGCCGTCGGTTGGCCAGATCCTCTCCAAGAATGGCACCATCACTGCGACGCTGCCACTCCGCCATCGAGCCGGACAGGAAAGTGAACTTGGCCGCCACGACATCGTAATTCTCACTCGGCACGCCGCGGAAGGTGACAACATCCAGCGATGCCCCACAATTGGTCACAACGATTTTCATGGGAACCACGGACGCCACACCCTCGATGCGGCCCACGCGGGCTGTGTAAGACTCCGGCAGGCGGCTGGCGAACGGGCAAAAGCGGTTCTGTCGATACACCACCAGCGTGGTCTCCTTGCCCGTTGCCACCGTCGCGGCTGTCACGCCCTGCTCCAGCGCCTGCACGCTGATGAACAGGAACATCGCAGTCGCCACGCCCAGCACCGTCAGCAGCGTTCGGGCTCGCTGGCGGGACACCTGTTTGAACAGCAGCGGGATGTATCTGATACCGAGCATGTGAAATTCCTCTGCCTTCAGGCGCCGTCAGTGTGCCGCGGCCGTGGTCTGTTCGATGAGTCTGCCCTTTTCCAGATGCAGCGTGCGGCGGGCGTGGTCAGCGCTCTTAGGGTCGTGCGTGACCATGATAATGGTCTTGCCAAGCTCACTGTTGAGTTGCTTGAGCAGGTCCATGATTGCCGCGGCCGAGGCGCGGTCAAGGTCGCCTGTCGGCTCATCGGCTACGAGAATGCCCGGATCAGTGACGATGGCGCGGGCGATGGCAACGCGTTGCTCCTGCCCGCCTGAGAGCTGTCGCGGGTAGTGACCACTGCGATCAGCGATTCCCACCAGCGCAAGGGCGGTTGCCACTTTCTCATGCCGCTGCCTGCGGGAAAGCGGGTGCAGCAGCAATGGCAGTTCGATGTTCTCGTACGCCGTGAGCACGGGAACGAGGTTGTAGAGCTGGAAGATGTAGCCCACCGACTCGCTCCGCCAGTCAGCCAGTCTGCCTCGCGAGAGCGTCCCGATTTCGGTCCCGCCAATGCGCAGCGTCCCGGCGCTGGGGCGATCGATCCCCGCGATCAGGTTCAGCAGCGTCGTTTTACCACTGCCCGAGGGGCCCATGAGGGCGAGAAAGTCCCCCGCCTCGACATCAAGGTCCAGCCCATCAAGCGGCGTGATAATGCTCTCCCCGCGCGTGTACTTCCGCGTCAGAGCGCGGCATTCAATCAGGGCCATGTTCAAAGCTCCTTGGTGGTTTCAGTGGCCCGCACCTTCGTGCCGGGAGCGAGCGTGGCGGGTGGGTCCAGGATCACACGGTCGCCAGGGCGTAAACCGTCGAGCACTTCAGCACTTTCAGCGGCGATGAGGCCCAACTTCAGCCGCCGTTTCTGCGCTGAGCCGGTCGGCAAGTCAACCACCCACGCCCACGCCTCGGTCCCTGCCACCTCCACAATTGCCCCACGCGGGGCAAGAACCACCGGCCCGCTCGGGCCAGCCAAACCGCCGGCCCCGCTGGATGCGGCCGGCGATCCGCCCGACCCCGCCGTCGCGGCCCGGCCCTGAGTCAAGATTCGAACTTTGGTGAGCATTTCGGGTTTGAGCTCCGCCGCCGGATCGGCGATGGCCACCTTGACCTGCACAGTGTTTTTCTGAAGGTTGGCCTCGTGTACGAATCGCGAGATCGTGCCCTTGAAGGTTCGGTTCGGGAGCGCTTCGGTCGAGGCCTCCACCGTGTCGCCTACCGCGACTTTGGCGGCATCCGCCAGCGGCACATCCACCCGCACCTGGAGATGGGCCGGGTCGTACAACCGCACTACCACACCCGCGTACGGGTTGTTGGCGTCGGGCATAAGCCGTTGCCCGGGCTCAACCAACCGCACCAGCACCATACCCGCTATCGGCGCCCTTACCTCTGTCCGTGACAAAGCCAGTTCGGCCTCTTCCAGCATGATACGGGCAACAGCAACTTCGGCCAAGGCCCGACTGACCCCGGCGTTTGCCACCGCCACAGAGGCCCGCTGAGAGGCCAAACGCAAACGTCTGGCGGCGACTTCCTCCTCGCTTATCGCTCGCCCCCCGGCAAGCGGCGCGACACGCTCCCATAGCTCGCGTGCTTCCTCGACTTTGGCCTCTTCAACCAACACAGCGGCACGGGCCTGCTCGATCGCTACCTGAGCCCGCGCCAACTCAAGCTCGGCACGCCTCCGGGCCAGCACAGCGTCATCATCAATCAGGCGCGCGACGACCTGCCCTTTCTCGATACGCTCACCCTCGAGCACCGTGATCTCCTTGATCACACCCGCCAGTAGAGACGGAACACTCACCGCGTACGGGTCGGCCTCGATCCACCCCGGTGCCTGCACAATCTCGACCGGTACAGCGTTTGTCCCGCCCGAAGCGCCGCCCACCTTCAGGACCACCGGCGCGGTCGTGACGGCAAGCGCTGGCCGCAGGGTTTCACGAGCCGCATAGGCAAGTAATCCCAACGCGATCAGCAGCACCAGCAACGGAATGCCCAGTCGCGTAAGCAGGCGGCGCGAGGGCATGGGAGTGTTCTGGATGGTCGCCGCCGCGGCACCACCGGTGCGGCTCAGCGAGGAAAGTTCGGCTTTGGCCATGATGACATCTCGCACAGGCACGCCAGCAACTGGCGCGGGTACACGCGGCAACACACGGCGCGCTGGGCACAACGGCTGCAGCACGCCACTCGAGCGTGGACGAGCTAGATGATCAGGCGCGTGATGTTCAGAGTTCCCAGGTGCGGCGGCGATTCATTCGCTCGCGGGCGGAGTGGGGTGCACATCTTTGCTTCGGCTGGGCTCGCGGGCCCTGCAGCAGTGGGCTCGACGCAGACAATGACATCCTGATCCGCTGCTGGCGCTATGCGCTGGGCAACAATGGTCTCTCGCTGGGGGACCTGCACGACGGCGCAATGTTCACAGTCGCCTGTATCCGGCGTATCGCCCACAGAACAGTGGCACCGTGCTTGCCGGACGCCAGCCTCGTCCGGATCGTTACAGCAGCATGAGTCGGCAGCAGGCTCCTTGTCGCATCGACCCATGCAGAACTCCCCTGCGGGGAGCCCGCCGGTCACCACCTGCATCAGCAGGGCGACAAGGCTAAGGATGGGAGTAATGCGGCGGAACATGGTGCGTTAAAGCAACTAAAAGCCAGCGATCAGCGGGCAGCAGAACTCGGTCACTTGGGCAAAATAACACTATGCCGCTCTGATGATCGGCGCAATCGTGGCCTGCGACCACCACGGCGGGCCCTTTTGTTGCCAGCTTTGGTCCGACAGGGATGCGAACCGCTGCCTCTGCCGAGCTTGTACTCGGCCCGCAGACGCGACTTGTCTGCTGTCTTAAACAACGACGCGGCGCTGAGACCGACCGACCTCGACTAGTTGGTGTCCACCGCCTTCGTTTCGTTCTCCTCGCAGGGCAACCTGACGGGCCGTGCATAAGCAATCTGCCCCCACGACAACAGCCCCGGCAAGGGCCGGGGCTGAAGCGAAGATCAAAGTGCGTGAAGCGATTAGCGACGACGACGACGAGCGACCAGCAGTCCGCCAAGCCCAAGAACAGCAGCCGCACCCGGAGCTGGGATTACCTCGAAGGAGATGCGGTACACTTCATCGTTCGCCCCGATCTGCCGCTGGAAGACGTACCCCGCCGCGGTGGTCAGACCGTTGAAGGTGTCCAGCCTGTCAAAGTTGAAGTTGACAACACCGTTTTGTGGCGTGCGGTTGGCGTTGATACCGCCAACCAAGAACGCCGCGTTGGCGGGGTCTTCGGTCTCGGAACCGTTGTCCCAGATTTGCCGCCCGAACTGGGAGATGGTGGTGATATTGAGCTGGCCCATGGCGTCGAACAGCATGTACTGCATCGGGTTGTCGTTGCCAATGAAGTGGTCGTTGCTGGGCACCACCATCGATCCGAAGGTGAAGAAGCGGTTAATCGATGGATCAACCGTAAACATGGTTGAAGCCGTGGCACCGGGCAGGAGTGGGCCGGCTGGCATGCCAACAACGGTGCCGAGAGTCGCCGTCGGATCCGCAGCGGCAAAGGCCGGGAACCAGTCGCTGCCGCTCCCGCCCTCAGCGATCGAGATGATCGGCGCCGTCGGGGTCTGCCCGTTGTTGAATGCATCAAAGGTGCCGTTGTTAAAGCCCACACGCAGCGGGGCAAACGACAGGCTGTTGGCTGGCGCAAGATTTTGTACAGTAACGCGCAGCTGCACAGGCTGGGCGTGGGCGGCAATGCTCAGCCCGGCGACGATGAGCAGTGCGGCAGCTTTGACATGATTCGGGATGGACATGAACTTCTCCTCAGCAAAAACAACAAATAATCGGGGCACGAGTGATACCGCCCGCGCTGTACCAGCACAGAGGCGGCATTGGGTCATCATGACGGACGACCGCTTACCCGTACATGAGTCGCTGGCGGGGACCCCGCCTTGCAGCCCGATTTAGTTTTTCTTTGTGTTCTGACCCACGCGGTCGTTCAGTCGCGCGCGAACATCTGCCGGGAGGCCCGGTTCGTTCTCGGCCTGCTCGGCCATTGTTTGGCCAAGTGATTGCAAATGCCGCAAATGCTCCGTAAACCGGCGACATCCGCCGCAGTACAACGTGTGCAGCCGCAAGCCCGCGGCCTCGCCGCGGGAGAGGGGCGTGTCAAGCTGACGGCTCAGCAGGGCCACATGCTCCCGGCAGGGCAAGCCAGCGACCCGCAAAATGTCTTGAACGAACCGAATCACTGTCCTTTTTCCTTACGCGAGCCGAACTTGGCTTCAAGACACGATCGCAGCGCCACGCGGGCCCTGTGCATTCTTGACCAAAGATTAGTATCGGTCAGACCCATTGCCTTGCACACTTCGCCCGCCGGAATGCGCAAAATGTCCCGCAACCACACCGCCTCACCTTGGCCAGGGGGCAGCGCATCAATGCACGCCCGCAGGATTTGGGCCTGCTCCTGCCTCTCCGCTTCGCTCAGATTCATTTCAGGCCATTTGCCCGCGATGCAGGCCCACGTGCCCTTCTCGCTGAACATGCCCCGGCACGTAGCGCACTGGCAAGCCGCTTCTGTCGAGGTATCGCCTCCGGCGGGAGCTTGCACCCGACGGAGGCGTCGGAAATGATCGGATATTTTATGAGCCGCGATCCCGAGCAGCCATGTTCGCTCCGATGAGCCGCCCTTAAACGACCCAAAGCCCTGCATCGCAGCCAGCACCGTCTCCTGAACAATGTCCTCAGCAATGTCACGCGATCTGGTCCGGGCGAGGGCGAACTTCCAAAGGACGTCACCGTGCTCAGCAATCCACCGCCGGGCCGCCACCTCTCGCAAGTCCGATTCGCGCGACGGTACGTTTGCCGGTTCGGCATCGGTTGGCAAGCGAGTTGGAGCGTTAGGGTCGAGCATTTGGGCCAATAACACCGACTGCGGCGAGACAGCGACGATTAAATCACGCTACGCCACGCGCACCGCAAGGGTTCGCGGTGTCCCCCACTGCTCTAAACAACCGCTGCTCTAGACAACCGCTGCTCTGCACCTCATACGAATCGCGCAGGTCCGTCGGTCCCGTTGCCATCATCCATTCAAATGCTGAGCAACCATCATCGCAGCTGGTGCCTCACCACTTTCTCGACCTCGCAGGCTTGGACCAACGCACGAACCCTGTGCTTTCGTCATAATCAAGAACAACAGCACGGAACCTCATTCCGTGCCAGATCTTCAGTGCCAGACCATCAGGCGGAGGTCTCTTGGCTTTCAATCTTCAGCGTCAACCTCGAGCAAACGGCGGCCTGCGCAGTTGGGCCGGTGATGGTCAACCATCGCTTGCCTGCGGGTCAGGCTTCGCCTCAATTTTCGCCTCACTGCCCGCACTTCCCGTTCCACATTCTTACTCCGCGCAAGCACGAATCAATCCAAAACACGCAGCAACTTTCCCGCACTCAGCAGCAGCCAACTTCGTGCACTCGGCCAGCCTCACTTCCCCTCACTCCTCCTGATTCAGCGGCACCGCCTCGAGCACATTCAGCTCCGGAACATCAAGCACCGCCACCGGGAAGCTGCTGTGGCCCATCACGCGCCAGTTCTGTGTGCCCGAGCGCATCACAATCCGCACACCTTTGTACAAATTACCACCTTCCGGTGAGATCATCCCCACCACCGGCACCTGCACCAGCACCTCAGAATCGCTCCCACGCACGTTGATCCGCGCAATGTGGTAAATCGGCAGATTGCGTGTCTCCTCCGTCAGCGGTCGGCACAGCGGGTGCACAAAGTCGCAAATCTCCCGCGCAGCGCGATACGTCGTGCCCGGAGGCAAGTTAATCGCAAACGGCTCCGTCGGTACATCCTCTGGGTTCGCGTTGGCAATCGGCGGAAAACGCCGACAGGCATAGTTCACAGCAGTGCCCACAACCTGCAGCACCGGCGGCCGGTTGATGTCATTGCTCGATGTGCTCCCACCATTCACTCTAGTTTCGTCCGCTGGCGGCCATGTTGAAAAGCCGCCCCCGGGGCACCCAGCCAGCACGCCACACGTGCCCGCCGCCAGCACGGCCACCAACGCCCGGTACGACCAAACCCCAAATCGTCCACCACGGCCATCGCGGCCAGCATGGCAGGTTGGGCAAGAAGCAGGGACGGGGCTAAACCGATTCGGGGTTATAACCATAGTGAAATGAAGTTTAGGGCCACCCAGCCCCGCTCTTCCCGCGCTTTGTGTGCCGCGGTGGCAAACTCGTGGTCTATTTCAACCCGTCACGCTTCACGACCCATCGAAAAGGGGAAATCTGATCACCCAAACCAAAGCCCGCACCGCTGGCCAGTGGCACCCGACCGCCCATTGCATGGCCAAGACCAGCCCGAACCAGCCTGACCCAGCCTGACCCAGCCCGAACCGGCCCGACCCAGACCTAAACACGCGGCGACAACCCGTACCATGCTACCGGAGTTTCTCCCTCAATTCCGCCCAAACTCCCCACCCACTTCCAAACCGCCAGTGACCGCTGAAGAATCCTGATTTGCCTGATGTACCCCCCAATCCCGCGTCCGCCAGCGACCAGAAGGGCCCTCTCACCCCCGCTGCTTCGGCGGCTCCTGCTGCTCCTGCTCCCCCGACCAATCGGGTGGCAGTCACCATGCTCCTGCGCGATGTGGCCGCCGGTAAAACCGGGGCTGATAGTGAGCTTTTAGACGCTGTCTACGCGCAGCTTCACAGCCTCGCCCGCCAGAAAATGACCGGCGAACGCACCGGCCACACCTTGGGCGCAACCGGCCTCGTGCACGAGGTTTACGCCAAGATCTTCGCAGCCGAATCCGAGGCGCCTCAGTTCAACGACCGAGCCCATTTCTTCAGAACCGCCGCCCAGGCCATGCGCCGGGTGCTCATTGATTACGCCCGGTCCCGGCGCGGCGCCAAACGCGGCGGCGACGGTTCCTGGAAGCGAGTAAGCCTGGAAGGAATTGATTTAGCAAAACCTGAAGATCTTGATGCACTCCTGTCCATCGATGAAGCCATCTGCCGCTTAGAGGCTGAGGATGAGCGCGCCGCTTCAGTCGTCCGCCTGCGGTTCTACGCAGGTCTAGAACTCGAAGCGGTCGCTGAAATGCTGGGTGTGACCGTTCGCTCGGTCAGCCGCGACTGGGCCTTCGCCCGCGCGTGGCTGGCCAAGGACCTGACCGATCACAACCCCAGCGACGATGAGCCGCCGAAGAGTTCCGGCGGCGGGTAAAACATGAGAATCGGGTCGTTCCCGGTTTCTCTAGATGAGCGTGTGCGATGCACCGATGGCCAGCTTCAGTCCTGCGTACCCGCTATGTCCGCCAGCAACCTAAACATCAAGGACCTTTTCGCAGACGCCATCGAGCTGCCCGAAGCACAGCGCGAAACCTTCGTCCGCGACACTGCCGCCAAACACCCCGAGATTGCAGCGGCAGTACTGGGGTTGCTCCGCGCAGCGATTGTCAATGCCGACCTTCTTGCAGAACCCAGGGGCACGGCACTCGGAAAACTCAATGCATCGGCCGCGCTGGCCACCGGGCGCGAACCCGATCAGCTTGATCCCAGGATGGAGGGAGCTGATAGCCTCTGGAGCTTGGAGGGGCCGGGCACTGTCTTTGGTAAGTACACGCTGTTGGAGGTGCTGGGTGAGGGTGGCTTTGGTGTGGTATATCGGGCTCAGCAAAGCGAGCCAGTCAAACGGCAGGTCGCTTTGAAGCTGCTGAAGCCAGGTATGGACACCCGCTCGGTCGTGTCGCGCTTTCGTGCTGAACAGGAAGCCTTGGCGCTCATGGATCACCCCGGCATCGCCAAGGTGCTTGACGCTGGCAGCACCCCCAGCGGCCGACCATTTGTAGTCATGGAGCTTGTCGCGCAGGCAGCTGGCAAAAACGATGCCGCCTCGGAGCTGGCCGATGGTGCAAGCCCCGCTGGCACTAAGGCCGAGGTAATCACCAGCTACTGCAACCGCAAGCAGTTGCCCGTACGCCAGCGTATCGAACTTGCAATCGAAGTCTGCCGGGCCCTCCAGCACGCCCACGGCAAGGGTGTGATCCACCGCGACATCAAGCCCAGCAACGTGCTTGTCACCGAGGTCGATGGCGTCGCACGCGCCAAGATGATTGACTTCGGCATCGCCAAAGCCGTGCGCCCCGGCACGCTTTCACGGGTGCATACCGAGCAGTGGCAACTGATCGGCACTCCCGAGTACATGGCGCCGGAACAGCTTGACAACGCCGCCACGGCCGATGTCCGCACCGATGTCTACGGCCTTGGCACTCTGCTCTACGAGATGCTGTGCGGCACAACACCGTTCGACCCTGTCATGCTCCGAAGCTTGTCACTCGAGCGACTCCACGAGGTCGTGCGGACCAACGACCCACCACGCCCCAGCGCAAGATTGTCAGGGCTGCTCGATGCTGACAGCATTGCAATTCAGCGCCGCGTCACGCTGGGCACCCTCAAATCACAGCTCCGCGGCGAGCTTGACTGGATCGTGCAGCGCTGCCTCGCCAAAGAGCCGCAGCGAAGATACCAGACCGCAGCCGCCGTGGCCGATGATCTCCAGCGCTGGATCGACCATCGCCCCGTCGAAGCCGGACCGCTCACAGCCTCGTACGCAGCAAGCAAATGGCTCCGTCGCCATCGCGGACTCGCCATCGCCGCACTTGCCGTGCTGGCAACGCTGCTCGCCGGGCTTGCCGGCACCGGCGTTGCGCTGTACCACGCCGGTCGCGAGCGTGCCTCGGCCGTAGCCTCGGCCAGTGAAGCCAAGCGGCAAGCCGGCCGGGCAGAAAAAGTCACCCGATTTCTGGTTGATGACATGTTCGGCTCGCTGCGTCCGGAGGTCACTCGCAGCCGCGAGATCACCGTGCGGGAAATCGCCGAGAACGCAACAAACCGCATCCCCCAGCAGTTTGGCGATGATGATCAAACCCGCATCATCGTGCAGACCACCCTGGCGGATGTTTGGCTCAAAATTGGTGAGAACCAGCGCTCCAGAGACCTCTATGCCGACACGCTCGCGCTCGCAGAAAAATTGTTCGGAAGCGATGCACCACAGCTTGTCGAGGTGCTCATCGGCTACGCGGCTTCGCTGGAATTCACCGGTCAGCACTCCACCCAGCAGAATCTGGCCCGGCGAGCTCTCCGCATTGCCGAGGCAAACTTCGCCGCGAATTCGCCGGTGCGAATCAGGGCCCTATTGGCACTGGCAAACGCAGAGCGATACATGACCGATCTTGCAGATGCCAGAGCCTTGCTCGACCGGCTTTCACCGCTCGAGAATGATCAGTCCGAACTCGCCGTCAGCGCGCTCATCCTGAAGTCCGACCTGCTCCGCGGCTCGACCGACCTGAGCCAGCGTGCGCCGATTCTCGAGCAGGCCTTGGCAAAGAACGTGCAACTGCTCGGCTTAGATCATCCGCGCAACCATGAAATCCGAATCAAACTCGCATACGCGTACCTCGATCAGTCACGCTTCCAAGAAGCCGAGCGACTGATGCTTGAGCACAAGGCCTTGGCCGATCGCCTCTTCGCCCCCGACAGCGTGCAAGCTTCAGAGGTACAACGGCTGCTGGCAAAGTCACTGGCCGGTCAGCACAGAGACGCCGAGGCCGCTGCGGCGTACATGCGATGTCTTGACATCGCCATCATTGCTCTGGGCGAAACAAACATCGTCGCTCGCACCACGCTGGGCACAACCGCCGAGGCCTTTGCCGATGCTGGCATGCTCACCGAGGCAGTCGCACTTGCCGAACGCGCACAAGCCATTGAAAGCTCACTCGGACCAACCAACCTTGACAACACCCTGACCGCATCTCGTCGCTACGGCCGAGTACTGCTCTTGGCAGGCCAAAATGCTCCCGCCCTCCAAGTCGCTCAGGACGGCGTCGCACTGGCAGAAGCCAACAACAGTGCATTTCGAATCGGAATGCGGCGGCTGCTGGGCGATGCCCTTCTTGCCAACGGTCGAGCCGCCGAAGGCGATCTAGCGTTTACTCAGGCTGTGTTGGCAGCGGTGGATTATGTGGGGGAAAACAGCCCCAGAATCAACGAGGTTTTGACAAATGCGTTTCAATCGCTCTCCCGCGCCGGATACCCCGATCGTGCGGCAAAGTACGCCACGCTCGCCTCATTCCGAGCAGCAACCGGGCCCCGCTAAGCGTCCGGACAGGCGACCCGCGGAATCTCCAGAGGCCGCCCGATACCCCGCATGAAAGCCTTGTTTTCGGGATGGAATCCCCGTTTCAGCAGCCGGCGATGCGTCATAAAAATCAAAAAGAAAGCCGCCGGTCATCCATAGGACAACCGGCGGCCAGGGGGGAGGGGTCAGGATTGATTACAGCTTCGTCCGCTGATGTAACAGTTTAGCCGAAGCCCGGACTGCTGACAATCAACTTCAGAAATTTCAACAATATTTATATGCAAATTATATAATCTTCTGGCCCGTCCCAAATTGCCACAAGCCTTGCTCCAACGCGACAGACTCGCAAGCGTCCAGAAACCTCGTCCGGGCTGTTCATCGCCCCCGCTTTTCTCCGTCAAACGCACGCCCACCGATGCCGTCTCCACCCGCACGTGTCTACTTTGGCCCGCAACGTTCGCAGCTCGTTGCATCCCAGCCACCGGTGACGGGCGGCGAAGCGCGTTGTCCCGCCGCCAAGTGTGGTCCGTATGAGACTGGCTCTTTTCACCGACACCCTGACCGACATTAACGGCGTTGCCCGATTTCTGGCCGACCTCCGCGAAGCCGCGCCCGGCCCCGGTGACCAACTGCGTATTTTCGCCAGCACCCGAAAGCCGTTGGGCCCAAACGAGCTTGCCCATCAG
>JBBRKQ010000081.1:0-17704 GCA_038231815.1 Phycisphaerales bacterium | reverse complement strand
GCGCTGGATGCGAAAGAAATTGTGCGTGTACCCGCCCGAACCCGTATCGGTTTCGCAGGTGATGCCGGGGTATTTGACAGGGTCGTGCAGCGCATCGTACATGCGTGCAAGTGATCGAGCGGAGTTTCGCAGGGCCGGGTGAGAGGCGACATCGGCGATGCGCTGGCCGTCAAGGAACACTTCGCGTTCATCAACTAAGCTCTTGAGATATTCTGCTCCGGTGTACGGACGATGCGAATCGGCTATAAAGCGCTCTGGTTTGCTGGTCATACGTGTACTTTCAAGCAAGAGAGTCGCCGGAGTCCGTAGATCTCGCACGCTTTGAATGATCTGGTTTGGATGGCTTACGCAAAGCGGCCGGTGCGGTGCTCGGGCAGGAAAAACTCGAACATCAGCCGGTCAATCTGCAGCAGACCTGCACGTGTGACGGAGATCCGTCCATCGGCAATCGTGGCCAATCCGCGGGTTTTCATGGAATCAAGGGCAGAACCAAACTGCTCGCGTGGATCACGCCCGAACTTGCTGGCAAAAGCCTCGATGCTCACACTACCGCCCTTGAGTTGCAGGGCGAATTCGCGGATGTAATTTTCTTCCGGCGAAAGGGCATAGGCCCGGAACGCAGCGCTGCCGGCATTGCCGACCGCATCGATGTAGGGCTGAAAATCATGCTGGTTCTGGTAGTTCACGCCGCTGATGTGCCCGAAGCTTGACACGCCAACGGAAAGCAGATCTGTCCCGTTGAACAGACCCGTGCGATACATGAACTGGGTGCTGGGATCTTTAATTACGGTGGTCGCGGTCGCGACGGTGTAACCGGCTTTCTGAAACTCGCCGAAGGCGTAATCAACCCAGCGGCGTTTGGTTTCCCAGTCGGCTACTGGGGCAACCAGTGTTCCCTCGGCCTTCATCTTCTGGTAAATTGTTGTGTTGTAAGGAATCTCCATCTGGTAGATGGTGACCGAGTCCGGAGCAAGCTCGATCGTCTTTGCGACGGTCTCGATCCATTTCTGCTCGGTCTCCTCGACCATGCCGGCGATCAGATCAACATTGATCTGCGCAAAGCCCGCGGCCCGTGCGAAGGCGTACGCCGCGTACGCCTCCTTCGATTTGTGCGCACGACCGTTGATACCCAGGATGTGGTCATCGAGGTGCTCAATACCAAGGCTCAGCCGCGTGATGCCTAGCTCGCGCAGGGCCCGTAGTTTTACCTCGTTTAGGGTTCCCGGCTCACCTTCGAAACCGATCTCCCTCGCATTATCCCACGGCATCAGACGGCGCATGCCTGCGAAGAGTCCTTTGAGTTGATCGACGGAGAGGTAGCTGGGTGTGCCGCCGCCAAAGTTGATGAAACTCGGCAGTCTTCCTTTAATTGCTGGCTTTTTGGTGTACATCGCAAGTTCGCTGAGCAGCGCATCGATGTAGTTACGGATATCGCTGGAGTTCTTGTCGGTGTACACGCGGAAATAGCAGAAGTGGCAGCGTTTGCGGCAGAAGGGAATGTGGGCGTACAGCCCCAGATCAACGCCTGCCACGGGCGGCTGGTTCAGTACAGAATCTAGGGTTGAAACATTTTCCTGTTTCCAGAAACCAAACGGCGGGTAATTGGCAACGAAGTAGTTGCCGACCGTGGTTTCTTTGGTTGTCGTGGAAGCGGGGTTTGCCGTCGGCTGGATGACCGGAAGAGAGATGCTGCTCATAGATGGCGAAGCTCACACAAGATGCGGGTGTCGTCGTCGCGGTCGGGCGGGCTGCTCCGCAGCGCGCACTGCCGAAGCGACGCCATCACCAGCATCAGGCGTAACGATTCCATAAGCCCGCTGATGAGGCACCAGCGCTATCGGTTGGAATCCGGTGTTTGATGACGAAATCACCTGCCGCAGAATGGATATCTGCTAGGGCTGAGCACTGGCGCAAATTTCACCGCGTTGGCGAGGCAAACACCCCATCGCGCGGGGAGGTGTGCGTGCGCAATTTTCGCTAGCCTCTAGCGTTTTTGGCATTGTTCTGCGTGATGCCACCCGCTTTCCGCTGAAGAGCCAGGACGCTCCGCGACCGGTGCGAGCAGGAGTCTGTCGTGCACGGCCTTGCCGAGATTCAATCCTCTGTGCTTTGTTCGTTCACCACGGCTGCGGTCGTGCCGATAAGTAATGTGGCGATGTCGCGTTGAATCTCGTGGTATGGGACCCGCTACGCGCCACGTTTTACAGGTCAATTTTGGTCTGAACAACGGCGTGGACTACAGGAGTTTGGCGATGCAGGCTGGTGGTCATGATTCACTGCGAGAAATGCTGTATGACTCTCTGCGCGCTAAGCCCTCGCCCCTGTTTGCCTTTGGCAATGGCATCATCCCCGGCGCCAGCGTGTGGACTGGCACCCGCATGTGGTGCAAGCAGTTTCGTGAGATGGGCCTGAGCGCCGGTGATCGCGTCTTGCTCTGCGTGGAGCCCTCGCCCGCCTTCGTAATGGTTCTCGTGGCGTGCCTTTGGGAGGGCCTTTCGCTTGTTGTGCTTGACCCCGCCGCCGATGCACCCGCCGTGCAGCGAGAGCTTGATGCGCGGATCGCCGTGGTCGATGCTGATGTACTCCACCGGCACCCTGAGATGAAAAATGCTCCGGGCGTGCTGGTCCCACAATTGGCCGGTGAGCCTCGAGAGCAGTGCACGACCGCCGCGGCGAGTGGCCGTCTACCCGCAACGCCGGATATTCGACTATGGCTTCGCAGCGCGGGCACTTCAGGACAATCAACCTGGTGGGGCATGAGCACCGAGAATCTCCTGTCGATCCTGATGTCCCATCAGCCACACCTGAACATTGACGGTCAAAGCGTGCTCTCAGTCCTGCCGTGGCACCAGGCAGCCGGGCTGCTGCGAGATTTATTGCCGGCTATCTTCGGCAAATGCATGATCGTTCGGGATCCTCGCGGTGGCAGGGATATTGAACTGCTTATTGATCTGGCCATTCACTGGGACACCACGTACTGCAGCATGGAAGCGCACCTTGTGCGCCGACTGGCCGAGGCCGTTGACGGAAGGACTTTGCTGCAATCGCTCTTTGGCGGCGTGATCGGTGGTGGCACTGGGGGCAGCGGCGCGGTGACGCCTGAGATCGCCGACATCCTCAATCACACTCGCCTGCGATCCGGATACGGCCAGACCGAGAGCTGCGGCGGAGTGTGCTTGGGTGAAGCGGGTGAGTGGCAGGCCGGATACCTTGGCTCGCCGGTTGGATGCGAGGCCAACTTGGGCGATGATGGCCAAATACACGTTCGGGGTCCCAATCTTTGTGCCGCCAAATGGGGCCAATTGGGGGCAGAGTTACTCGATACCGACCGCACCTTTATTACCGGGGATCTGGCCCTCCGCGGCCCCAAAGGCCTCATCTGGGCGGGCCGCACCGACCGGAACATCAAACTCTCTGGCGGGCAAGTTGTGCAGACAACGGAGTTGGAAGCGGCAATCCGGGTTGCGACCCACGGAATCAGCGATGCGGTGGTTTGCAGCTTTGATGGGGAAACTCTCAGCGTGCTGCTGATTACCGCTGGATCGCATTCGAGCCCTGCGGTCACTCACGCAAGCGTGAAGAGCGATGTCGCCGCGGCAATGGGCGAGCTGAGCGTTGCGCTCGACAAACACCCGGCAGGGCTTGTCATTGCTTCGGGTGGCGAACTTGCCCGACACAGCGGCGGCGGTATTGACCGAGCCGCGGCATTGAATTTGCTTGTGCAGCGACGGACCGCGATTTTGGCGGCTCCACGTACCGCGGCGTAGGGCGGTTGCCTCATCGGCAGGCAGCTCGTATTACGCGGCAGCGGTGAAGGTGTTTGGATCAAAGATGGTTAGAATCAAGGACCTAGACATGGCTGGTATCGCAGCGACAGTGACAGGTGAATCCAAGACAACGAGCGATGCGCCGATGCACACGATTGCGGCGCGCGCGATGTTTCCGAGCAAAGGGTCTGCCGCGGCCGTTGCGGGTTCCTCCATCGGTCCGGGGATTGTGCTGAACATTGGCCGTGGCGCGAACCTGACGGCAGAGCGTGTGGAGGCGTTTGCTACCGAGTCCGAAAGCCGCGTGCGATTCACCGAAGCTGCCCGCGAGGCCATGGCCCAATCTGCCGAGTGGCTGAAACTGGCACAGCAGCGTGGCGAACCGATTTATGGTTTAACGACCGGCTTTGGACCCCACGTCAAATACGCCGCAGATTCGGATGCGAACAAGCAGGGTGAGGGCCTGATCTGCCACCTGGCGGCGGGCTATGGCAAGTTTGCAAGTGCTGAGGTGGTTCGAGCGACCATGCTGATTCGTGCGCACACTATTGGCGTCGGTGGTTCGGGCATTGACCCGGCCGCGGCGGATGCGTTTGCTGCGCTGCTGCACAGCGGGCTGACACCCGCCGTGCCGGAACTGGGTTCCGTAGGCGCATCAGGCGACCTGATTCCACTCTCACATATTGCCCGCGTGATGTTGGGAACCGGCACGGTTGTGATCAACGACAAGGCTGAGGCCTGTGCCGGCCATCTGGCCGTTGCGGGCTTGAACCCGATCTCGCTGAGTGGGCGCGATGCTCTGGCGCTGGTCAACGGCACCGCGTTTATGACCGCGTACGCGGCGATTGCACTTGCGCGGGCCGAACGATTGGTGCGCCGGGCAGAGGGTGTTACCGGTTGGATGTACAGGCTGCTGGGTGCACGCGAGCAGGCACTGGACCCTCGCCTGCACGCGGCCCGGGGATATGAAGGGCAGTGCCGTAGCGCCTCGATGATTCGCGCTGAGGCGGAGCGATTTGGGCCGTGGGAAGATACCTCGCGACCGCTGCAGGAGGTGTACAGCCTCCGCTGTGCGCCGCAGATTCTTGGTGCATGCCGCGATCAGCTGAGCTATGCACGGCAGACCATTGAGCGCGAGCTCAATGGGATTAACGACAACCCAGTGATCACCGGACCGGAAGCTGGCGCGGTGCTGCATGGTGGCAACTTCCAGGGCCAGCAGCTGGCCTTTGCTGCCGACATGATCAACACCGCCTGCGTTCAAGCTGCGATACTTATCGAGCGTCAGCTTGATGTGCTGTGCAATCCGGATCTCTCGGCAGGCCCCCTGCTGCTTGCGTGGAACCCCGGAGCGACGAGCGGCTTTGCCGGTGCCCAGATCACCGCCAGTTCGCTGGTTGCCGAGCTGCGCCAGCATCAAGGCCCGTGCGCCACGGCCAGTGTGCCTACCAACGGTCGCAATCAGGACATTGTCTCGATGGGTACCATGGCCGCCCGTCATGCCATGAACCAGACCGAGCGACTGAGCGCTGTGCTGGCGATTACGGCAATGGGCACCGCGCAGCTCAGCTACCTGCGGCGCAAAGGCCGAGCTGAAGGAGCGCCAACGCAGAACCCTGCGTGGTTCCCGGAGTTTGTTCCGATTAACGAGGATCGCCCGCTTATGGAAGACATCCAGCGAATCGCCGGGGCGTGGCTGCGAGGATGATGGCGGTTCGCAGGCGGGTTCGTCGGAGCGCGTAGCCTTCAAGCATGAACGTGCTGCCATCTGAAGCTGGTGGACTGAACAAACAACATTTGCGCACATCGCGGGTTCTTTCTACCGCGGTGATGGCTGGCGTTGTCCTGTTCGCGAGCATCGCAGCGGTAGCTGCACTGAGCCCAACCTCGCCGGCATCGGTAGCAATCGCAGGCAAGAGAAGTCTGCCTGCGGACGGAGCGAGCGTGCCGACCGCCGTGGCGGCCGACTCTGCAATACGGGGCAAGGCGCTTGGCTCGGAGATTGTGATCACCACCACCGCCCGCTGTGCCGGGGCGATTCACTCGCTGACGTGGAACGGCCGCGAGTTTATTGACAGCGCCGACCATGGCCGCCAGCTTCAATCTGCCAGCAACCTGGACTGCGGCACGCCAATTACTGGTGAAACCTATAACCCAACCGAGGCAGGTTCGCGAAAAGACGGTGCCGGGCCAAACTCTTCAGGCAAGCTGCGGAGCCTCAAAGCAGTGGACAACGTGCTTGAAACTTCAAGCCAGATGGCCTTCTGGCTGGCCCCCGGTGAGAAATCTGAAGGCCACCAAGCCAAAAATGCGACGGTGCTTTCCAACCACCTGCTCCGCAAGCGGGTACAAATTGGCACCGACGGGATCGAGAATCTCATCTGCTACGACGTGACGTTCACGCTACCCAACGACGAAAAGCACACCCACGCTGTGTTTGAAGCCCTCACCGGCTACATGCCTTGGGATTTCCAGAAGTTCTGGACCCTTCAATCCGATGGCACCTTGGAATCGATCGATGCTGGTCCGGGTGAACAAACCCGCCCGCTGGTGTTCTCAACGGCCGATTCCAAGTTTGCGATGGGCATCTACTCGCCGGACCAGCCCAGCAAGGGCTTTGAAACGGCCGGGTACGGTCGCTGGGCGTTTGAGTGGGCCAAGGTTGTGAAATGGAACTGCGTGTTTCGAGTCAGTGATCAGCAATCACTCAAAGCCGGCGAGTATTCCTATCGCATGTATGTCGCCGTCGGCACGCTTGAGGACGTGCGCACGGCCCTAGCCAAGATCCGGGCTAAGCCGCCCGCACTAGCACAGCCAGCTCCTCCGGCAACCCCGGCGGCGAAGTGAGCCCGGCCCCAACCGCTGGCATTTCGCTGCGGCCATCTTTTCCGGTTCATCCGGGTTCATTTTCCTCGTGATTTCGTCAGCAACACGTGCTTTGAGCAGGAGGCGGCCATTGCTGCCGGCTACCTCCGGTAGCTCGGGAATTACCGTACAAGTCCGCGTGTATGCACGCTACACTCGGCTCCTGTGTACCAATCACTGCTGACGAAACGTTATCTGACAAGCAAGATCATGCCGCTGCTGGCCGCCACGGCGGTCATGCTGTGTACCGCGATGGTGCTCATCGTCTGGTCGGTGATGGGCGGGTTCTTAAACAAACTGCTTGACAGCGGGCGGACCCTGGTCGGTGATGTGTTCATTGAATGGCCGAGCAGCGGATTTGCTTACTACGACGACCTGCTGGGCGATCTGGCTAAAGATCCGCGCATCAAGGCCGCGACGCCCATGATCGAGACCTTTGGCGTTGTGAGCCTGCCTGATGACCGCGTCGAGGGCGTTACCGTTCGCGCCATTGACCCAGAGTCCTTTAGCAAGGTTGTGGACTACCCCGCCATGCTGTGGTGGAAGCCCACGACCGAGCCGCTACGCAAAGATGTCAATCGCACTGATGATCGGCTGGATCCGGCCCGCAAGCAGATGATGGAAGATGTGTACCAAGACGGGCTGCGTTTGGCCGAGATCAGCCCGGCCAGCGGCAAACTCACCGCCGCGGCGGTGATTGGCATTGAAATGACCGGCTTTAGCAAGCGGCAGGAGACCGGTGTTTACAAAACCCAGTACCTCTCACGCCCGCGGGCCAACGGAGAGTTGCAGGCCGTTGGTGCTTGGATGCCAACCCAGCAACTTACGCTTCGCATGTTGCCGATTGACAAACGCGGTCGCGACATCCAGCTTTCCAGCCGCGTGTTTCCGGTGGCCAATGAGTTTCGCACCGGTATTTATGAGAACGACCGCAAGAGCATGTTTATTCCGCTGGCGGCGGGCCAGCAGTTGCTGAAGATGGATGCTGCGGAGACCACCGAACCGCTGAACCCGTATGACTTTAGTGATTCGGGCACCAGCCTGAGCAAGCCCAAAGTTATTGGCACCGAGCCAGCCCGCGTGACCACAGTGCTGATCAAGGCTGCCGAGGGAACCACGCCCGATGAACTTCGAAAAATAGCTGAAAAGATCTACGGCGGATTCGCCAAACGGCACGCGGGCAAGGTGCCAAGCCTGGACAGCATGCTGGATGCGAATCTCATCAAAACCTGGGAGATGCGGCAGGCCACGTTTATTGGTGCTGTCAAGAAAGAGACCTCGCTGGTGCTGCTGATTCTGTGCTTTGTCTCGCTGACGGCCAGCTTTCTGATTCTGGCCATTTTCTGGGCCATGATCAGCGAGAAGACCAAGGACATCGGCATTCTCCGCTCACTCGGCGCATCGCGAACGGGTATTGCGTGGATCTGGCTTCGCTACGGCATTGCCATTGGTGTGGTAGGGTCGGCCTGCGGATTCGGTCTGGCGTTTATCATCGTTTCTAATATCAACGCCATCCATGAATGGATGGGCACGGCGCTTGGGCTGTCCATCTGGGATCCCAAGGTGTACTACTTTACCGATATTCCAAACAAGGTTGAGACCAGCAAGGCCATCATCGTGCTCACTGGTGGTTTGGTGTTCTCGCTGTTTGGCGCGCTTGTTCCGGCCATTAGAGCGGCGACACTTGACCCTGTCAAGGCTCTGCGGTTTGAGTAGTGATAGACGAGTGTGACCGGTGTGGCTGTTGTGTTGGGCCACCTTTGGTTGACCGGAGAAGAAGTGCTAGGTTTACAGAGTTCGTGGCCCGCATCAATTGCGTGCAGCAGCATCAGGTAGAATCCATGAACAGCGGTGACGACATCATTTTGCAGGCTGAGAACGTGTACAAAACGTACCGGCTTGGCATCGTTAATGTTCCTGTGCTGCGGGGCGTTGATGTCACGGTCAACCGCGGCGGCTTTGTCGCTATCTTGGGTGCATCAGGCTCGGGCAAGAGCACTCTGATGCACCTGCTGGGCGGGCTGGACCGCCCCACTCCTTTACAGGACGGCAACACCCGCTCGCTGGGGCGTGTGCTCTTTGAACGCAAAGACATCGCGCGATTCTCGGTAGCCGAGGCCGACATGTATCGCCGTAAGAGTGTGGGATTTGTGTTTCAGTTTTACCACCTCCTGCCCGAACTGACGGTTGTTGAAAACGTAACCATCGCCGCGATGATTCGGCACGGCCGATTCGGGTACAAGGCCTCCGAGGTTGAGCCTCGCGCCAAAGCCCTGCTGGAAACCTTTGGCCTAGGCCATCGCCTCAAGCACCGCCCGGCCGAACTTTCCGGCGGCGAGCGCCAGCGTGTTGCCATCGCCCGGGCACTGATTAACAACCCCCCGGTGCTACTGGCCGATGAGCCCACCGGAAATCTGGACCGCGTTACCGGGGCTTCAATTCTTGATCAGATTGACATGTATCGCAAAACCGCCGGGCTGACGCTGGTCATGGTCACGCACGATCAGGAGATCGCGGCAAGGGCTGACCGGATCATCAAGCTTGTGGATGGAAAAGTTGTCACGGCGCAGGCGGCACGTTGAGGGCGACCGATCGAAGCGGCATAAGCAATTGAAGCGGCGGATGCTTGGCAGAAGCTTTGCGGTGCTTGTTGGGCTGCTTGTCGCGCTGCGGGAATAGCTGATACAGATCAGTTCACGCTGATCGGCGGTGCCGGCACGCTCACGCGACGCACTCCGCGGGCCGGTATGGCCAGACGCTCAGCAAATAGCGGGGCGGCGGGGGAGACACTTGGAACTGTGGCAACAGGCAGAGGAGACCGCCCTTGCGTGATCCAGTCTCTGGCACCTGTGCGCACAATTTGCTGCACGAAGGCTTGGTATCGCTTATCGAACCCGTCGATGTCACGATCAAAATAGGCGCGGAACACCGCGTTTCCTTGCCTGCGTGCGAGCATGCCGCCACGCTCGTTCATCGTAAGTTGTGCCGCCACGGTTTGGCTGAGCTGCCCGGCCTGTGCATCACGCAGCAGCCGCTGCAGCGCGGGTCGGTACGCTCCGCCATCGCCTTCATTTAAGAAATGAAGCAGGCACCACAACTGGGCGTAATAGGTCACGGCGGCATCACCGGGCTCCTGAATCAGCCGCCGCGGAGTAGTCTCGATCAGGTCACGAATGCTCATCAGCCGGCCACCCTGGCTTGCGGTGCGGAGCTGCTCAAACCGCTCCAGATTTGCCCACGGCAGGAACTGCACCTCGGCCCCATCCCAGCGGTGGCCTTCCATGTATGTTGCGACGCCCTCTTCAAGAAACACGGGCATGGGCTCGGCAAACGTGCGCTGCGTGTACTGATGCCACCCCTCGTGCGCCGCAACGAAGAATGTTGAGGCGATACCGATATCAAACAGGAACGCGCGGCCACCCACCGCGAACCCGCCCGCGGTGATGTTGAGCATTTCCGCACCCTGCTTGCCCAGCATCGCCAGCGTGATTTCCTTCCATTGCTGGCGGTTGCCCATCACAAACGATTCCAGCTTACCCGGCGGCGGTTGGAGTGCAGCGCCTGGGCCAAAGGCGGTGATGTACTGGCGCATCGCCACTTCCAGGAACTTGGGCACACGGTCGGTGATGGCGTTGCTGGTTTCGGTGGTGTAAATGGTAAAGTGATCGGTGGTGATGATCTTGCCCGGCACGCCGTTAAACGACCACGGCTCAAGCGAGCGGACCTCCGACCCTCGAAACACCGCGGCGGATGGTGTGCCTTCGCTACCGCTTGGCTGCCTGAGGCCCGTTGCCCCAGTGGACGCCGCCGCCTCGGGACGTCCGAGGCAGGCCCCCAGCAGCGAAGCGACCGAGACCGCACCGGCGAGGCAGATGAGCCGCGCAACTGCCGCCCGCCGTTTCAGCGATCGCGCATCAGGCACACACGAGATTGTGCTAACAGAGTGCATAGCAGCAGGAATGACTGGCGGGAAGGACGATGCAGGAACGGGAGCAGAGAGGGTAGCCAAGTAGTTGCCACTGGCAGGTTATTCGGGCGCGATCAGAACGACTCGAGCCGGGAATACCAGAAGCAAAAGCCACGCTCGCGTACAATGCGCCATAAATTTCAAACGGCAAGCCGATCTGTCAAAACTGCGGGCAGATTGTGCCTCTGATCACAAAAAGCTGCCCGGTTATCGGGGGTAGCTGGCAACCGGACCGATTCGCGATCCATCCGCTTACGGAACTCACGACTACAGCTTGGCCAAACTCTCCTGGGCCGCGGCGATCTCGGCCCGTAGCTTGGCGAGTTCTGCTTTGGATTGATCGACCAGCTTTGCCGGCGCTTTATCGGCGTAGCCGGGGTTACTCAGGCGGGTGTCGATGATGCCGGCGGCTTTGGTTTTCTCGGCCACCAATTTGCTCAACCGGTCGCGCTCGGTCGATGCATCGGCGGGTGCGGCTTCATCGGCAAGGTTAGAGAGTTTGAGTTCCGAAGCGGCAAAGCTCAGCGTTGCCGCGGGCTTATCCGCCGGGGGTGGGCCTCGGGTGATCGCATCAAGTTGGCACATCACCATTACAACCGGCCGCAGATCACCGAGTTGGTCGGCAATCGCCTGCGGTCCGTGCAGCGTCACCTTCCGTTTCGGCGGCACGTTGTACGAAGCGCGGGTGTTGTTGATGACGCTTGACAACTCTTGGGCGAACTTGAAGTGGGCCTCCGCTGCGGTGTCGCGGAGCGCTCCCTCAACCACCGGCCAAGCAGCCGTGGCCAGTAGCTCGCCCTTGCGCGAGCCGCCCAGTGTGATGCCGGCGATGGGCCGTGTCCGAAGCAAGCTGGTTCGCTCGTAGATAGCCTCCGTCACGAACGGGGCAATCGGGTGCAGCAGCCGGATGATGATTTCCAGCGCGTGCGCGAGTACCGCCTGCTGGGCAGCGCTCGCGCCAACCGTTGGCTTGATGGACTCGAGATACCAGTCGCAGAAATCTCGCCACAGAAGGTCATAGGTCGCCGTCGCGTAGTCGGCGTACTCATAACTCTTGATCGCAGCGTTGACGGACTCCGTAGCCGCGGCCAGTCGCGAGAGCATCCACCGATCGACCTCGCCAAGCTCGGCCGTGGTCACCGGAGCACCGGTTGATGGGCCTGCCTTTTCAAGGATCGACAAGGTAAAGCGAGCGGCATTCCACAGTTTGTTACAGAAGTTACGGCCCGCATCAAACTTGGGGCTGCTGTTCTTGCCGGTTTTGCTGTCCTTGGCCACCGGCATCCGTAGGTCCTGCGTTTGTGTGGCCATGGCCGCCAATGTGTAGCGCATCGCATCGGAGCCGTGCGAGGCGATGATGTCGAGCGGGTCAACCCCGTTGCCGAGCGACTTACTCATTTTGCGGCCTTCGCCGTCTTGAATCACGGCGTGTACGAGCACATCCGTAAAGGGTAACCTGCCCCGACCGGGCCCAAATGTTGAGTCTTGACCTAAGAAGTACCGGTTGAACATGACCATGCGGCTGACCCACAGGGTGATGATCTCGCGGGCAGTACAGAGGACGGACGATGGGTTAAAGGCTTCGAGCAGCCCTTCGTTGCCGGGGAAGGCCGCGGCGTTGGGCCAGCCCAGCGTGGACATGGGCCATAGAGCTGAGGAGAACCAGGTGTCCAGCACATCTGCATCGCGGACCAGACCGCATGCTTCCAGCAGTGTGGCCGCCTCGGTATCACCGGGGTTATTGAGGCAAACTGTGCGAATCACTGCCGACTCGGTATGCGGAGCATCGGCGACCGCGACCGGTGCGCTCTCGTGCAGGCGGCCAGCACTCTGGAGCTGCTGGAGCCGGGCTTCGGCCGCGGCGTCACCACTGAACTTCCCGCTCCACACCGGAATCTGGTGTCCCCACCAAAGCTGCCTGCTGATGCACCAATCCCGGATGTTCTCATGCCAGGACTCATAAATCTTGGCGTAGCGCGCTGGCACAAACCGCAGCTTTCCATCGCTGGGTGCCGCACCGTGGGCCGTGTGCCCGTTGTGCTGCCCGTGGGTGCGCTGGTCTGCAACCAACGCTGCGTTTGCGGCGGCGGCGAGCTTGGGGTCGGTCACCTTCACGTACCACTGATCGCTGAGGTACGGCTCGACAATCGCCTTGGAACGATCGGAGTGCTTCACACTGTGCTTGTACGGACGGATCTTCTCCATCAGCCCGCGCGCATCAAACTCTTTGACCACCATCTTGCGGGCTTCCTCACGCTTTTTGCCGAGGAACATGGCCGCATCGCCGATGTCGGTCCATCCGTGCTTGTCGCTGATGGTTGCATCGGGCGCCATGATGTTGACCACCGGCAGCTTGTGCCGCAGGCCCAGTTCATAGTCGTTGGTGTCGTGGGCTGGCGTTACTTTCAGGAAACCACTGGCAAATTCGGCCTTGGCATCTTTGGCCTCTTCGAGCTTGCCAAGCCGCTCCGCGATCGCCTTGGGCAGCACAACGTAATCATCTTCCACAATCGGGATCACGCGGCCAACCAGTGGTAATTCCGCAAACAGGCCGCGCAAGGCACCGGCTCGCGGGTCATGCGGATTCACCGCCACCGCTGTATCGCCAAAGTACGTCTCTGGGCGGGTGGTGGCCACCGTCACGTACGCCTGATCATCGGCCGGGTGGGTTTCAGCACCTTCATAGCCGCGGCGGGCAAGCTCGCCCCAGGTCACTGGCAGCGCGGGCTCACCGCCGATGAGTCCCTTGCCGCTAAGTGCCTGAAAATGCAGGCCCGCCCGCGCGGGCTGCACCAGCGGATACTTCATATACCAGAACGAGGTATCTACATCCTCCTCGTAACATTCATCATCGGCCACTGCCGTCTGCAGGGCTGGGTCCCAGTTCACCAACCGCTTGCCGCGGTAGATCAGACCGTCGCGGAACAGCCGGTAAAACGCCTCGTACACCGCCGAGATGCACTGCGGATCCATGGTAAACCGCTGGCGATCCCAATCGCATGAGCAGCCCATGGCCTTGAGCTGCCCGGTGATCGTTGCCTCGTATTCATCCTTAAAGGCCTGAATCTTGGCTACGAACGCTTCGCGTGTGAAGTCCTTGCGGCGTTTGCCCTCATCTTTTTGCACGCGCTTTTCCACCATTGCCTGTGTGGCAATGCCCGCGTGGTCTGTGCCCGGCATCCACAACGTTTCAAATCCCATCATCCGATGGGCACGCACCAGCACATCCTGCAGCGTGTTGTTTAGGGCGTGGCCCAGGTGCAGGGCGGCCGTTACATTCGGCGGCGGAATAAAAATAGCAAACGGCTTGGCCTTACCCGAAGTCACATGCCCCGCCTCCGGGTGCCACGCTCCGGAGGCCTCCCACTTCGCCCTGATCTTGGGTTCGTAATCCAGCGGAACATACGTCTTGGGCAGTTCGTTGGCAGACGACTGAAACGCGTGAGTTGTGGCGGCGGGGCTTGATTCTGGGTGTGCGGACATAGGTGGTACAGCGTAGCAAGGGCGGGGAAATGGCCATCTCGACCGATGCTAAAAATGCCAAATTTCAGGCCTGCCGCTGCCCAAGTCGCCACCGTGGGAATCTAAGTACCAAGGACGGATAAAGGCTTTGCGAGCACCCCAAAGCCCGGACATCCGCACCCACCCGCGTTGCCGCATCCCTTACCGGCGCGCTATCTTGGCTCATGGCCGAGACTCCCTCAAAATCCGCCGTCGCCAATACCCCGCTGGTTCTCATCGTCCGTGATGGTTGGGGCCACAACCCCAACCCTGCGCACGATGCTTTTAACGCGATCACGCTGGCCAAAACCCCGGTTGATGCCATGCTTCGCGCCAATTGGCCCCGCACGCTGGTTAAAACCTGCGGGCTTGATGTGGGCGTACCGCCAGATCAAACCGGCAACAGCGAAGTGGGTCATCAGAACATCGGCGCTGGTCGCATTGTTGATCAGGAAGTCGTTCGCATCTCCAAAGCGTGCGACTCCGCTGAAATCCGTGACAACCCCGCCATCCGCGATTCTATTTTGGCCGCCAAATCCGCGGGCCGCTATGTCCACCTTCTTGGTATCGCCTCTGATGCTGGTGTTCACGGACTCTTGAGCCACCTTTTCGCTCTCATGCGTGCCTGCAAGCACCACGGCCACACCAAGGTTGCCATTCACCTGTGTACCGATGGCCGCGACACCCCGCCATTTTCGGGCTCAGGCTTTATCGAGCAAGTTGAGCAGCAGATCAAACAACTCGGCCTCGGCCAGATCGCAACGGTCATGGGTCGCTACTACGCGATGGACCGCGACTTCCGCTGGGAACGCGTCAAACTCGCGTACGATGCGCTGACCGGGCACAGCATGTCTGGCGGCCAAGCCCTTGCACCCACCGCCGCTGCGGCACTGGAGCTGTACTACAAAAACCCGAAGACTCCGTCGCAAGGTGGCGACGAGTTTGTCCCCCCCACTGTGATTGCAGCCTCGCGGGATGCCGCCGCGGCGACGCGGATCACCACCGGTGACAGCGTGATCTTTTACAACTACCGGGGCGACCGTCCGCGTGAAATTTCAATGGCCTTTATCCTGCCGGATGATCAGTGGGCCAAGGTCAAGCCCTCGCCGGATTCGGGCACTATCGGCTTTGACCGTGGGCAGCGGCCGGTCACGCACTTTGTAGCCATGACGGCCTGGGCCCAGAATCTGCTGCCGTACATGAAAGTTGCTTTTGATAAGCCGCCCAAGCTGAGCAACATCGCTGGCGAACTACTCAGCGGCCTTGGCCTCACCCAGTTCCGCTGCGCTGAAACCGAAAAGTTCCCCCACGTCACCTTCTTCTTTAACGACTATCGCGAGGAACCGTTCCCCGGTGAGCACCGGACAAACCCACCTTCGCCCCAAGTCGCGACGTACGACCTGCAGCCTGAAATGTCCGCCCCGGCGGTGCGTGATGCAGTCCTGGCTCGCCTTGCCGCACCCGATTGTGAAGATCTGCTGTTAGTCAACTTCGCAAACTGCGACATGGTCGGCCACACCGGCAACCTCCAGGCCGCCATCAAAGCCGTGGAGGTCACCGATGCGTGCGTCGGCCAGATCATCTCCGCCACCCTTAGCCGGGGTGGCAGCCTAATTATCGCCGCCGACCACGGCAACGCCGAACAGATGTTCGACCCCGAGTCCAACTCACCCCACACCGCCCACACCATGAATGATGTGCCGCTGTACATCGTGGGCGAGGCCTTTAAGAACCGAACGCTGCGCGGGGCCGTTACCAGCGAGCAGCAACGCAACCAGCGCGGCCGCCTAGCCGATGTGATGCCAACAGCCTTGGACATGATGGGCATCCCACGCCCGGCGGAGATGACCGGGCGCACGTTGCTGGTGTGAAGCAAACCGTCGCGAGGCAAGCGTGCCAGGTGTTACTTTGCAGCCAGAGTCAAGGTCAGAGAGTTACGATCGCGCCCTCCTTCTGGCGACTTACCCCGGGCGACCGGTGACTCTTAATAGTGCGGCGGTTTATGGCTCTCATCCGTCGCCACGTTCTTGCCTGGCCTGCCAAACGGCTCATCGATTCCGTCTTCACCCGTTCTTGGCTGAGCATGGGCCCCGTGGCCACTCAGCTCGCCATGATGGGCCACCGCTCTACTGGCCGCCTCCAACTCCGCAACCCGCCGCTCAGCCCGCTCGACGGCGGTGTTTAGCCGCAACACTTGCACTGAGAGGTCGTCACACTTCTGGTCTGTAAACATCAGGACCTCCTCCAGCCGTGAGATCCGGTCAGCGAGTTGTTGCATTTCGAGCATGCCTGATCATAACGGCCCCGCCGCACCCGTCACCTCGGACGCGTACGCTCGCCGATGCAAATTCTCCGAACAATCATTCCGGCCGCCATTGTTCTGTGTGTTGCTGGCGCCGCCGCCGCGGCTGGGGCTGAGGCCTGGCCCTCCGCTGATCTTGCCACCTCGACCTCACTGTCACTGCTCTCCCAGCCAGAGCTCTCGGCAACCGAGAAGCCGGCAGCCGCCGTGAAGGACACCACCGCATCACCCGCGGCTGCCGCCAAGCTGTACGCCAGCAAAGGCTGGTCAGGTTGGACGGTCACCCTGGGCGCTGCGACGGACTTAGAGTCCGACAGCCATTACAACGTCGCGGGGATGGCCTCAACGTTCCTGGCCGACCGCCTCGAAATCGGTGCTGAACTCGGCGGCTGGTACTTCAATCAGGAAAACAACACCAGCGGCGTCTCGGCGATCATCGACTTAAAATGGCACTTTTACGCGACCGATGATCACCAGTGGACCATCTTCGGTGAAGCCCGCATCGGCATGCTTGGTTCGTTTGATGATGTTCCAGACGGCGGCACTTCGTTTAACTTCATGCCGGGATTTGGCCTCGGCGCTACCTATGCGCTGGGCGAGTCGCGGGCGCGGCTCATCGGCGGCTTGCGCTGGCAGCACGTCTCAAACGCCCGCATCACCGGTGACAGCAGCAACCCCGCCTTCAACGGTGTGCTCGGATTTATTGGTATTACGTGGCCGTTCTGAATCGGGCGGCGGCTCAGCTCGCAATAGCAAGCCCGGGCCCGCGCGTATCAAAGAACGATTCAACCACCCGGTTGCGGCCAGATTTCTTGGCGGTGTACAGCGCCTTGTCCGCGGCTTCCAGCCAAGCCTCAGGGCTTGTCTGCGGCAGCGCCGCCTCGGCCCCGGAAACGCCGATTGAGATCGTGATCTTGTGCTCCGGATGGCGTGGCCACACGGTTGCCTCAACCGCTTCACGGATGCGTTCGCATACGATCCCAGCTTCTGTAGTATGCGTGTGCGGCATGATGAGCACGAACTCTTCACCGCCGTAGCGGCAGGCAATGTCCGAGGATCGCGAGCACTTGCGCACGATCCGGGCCAGCGTCGCCAGCACCTCATCACCTGCGGGGTGGCCGTAGGTGTCATTGACTTTCTTGAAGTGGTCCGCATCCATCATGGCGATAGAAAGCGGCTTGCCATAGCGGTGATTCTCTTTGACTTCCTGTTCCCAGCGACGATTAAACGCCGCACGGTTGGCCAGCTCGGTTAGCCCGTCAACCTCGGCCCGCGTCTCGAGCAGCCTTAGCAACTGGGAAG
>JBBRKQ010000080.1:0-17760 GCA_038231815.1 Phycisphaerales bacterium | reverse complement strand
TAAAGAACGCTTCCAGCAGCTTCTCGTAGCTGGTCTGGCTTGGGTCAAACATAATCTTCACCGTCTCGGCATGGCCCGTGGTCTCCGAACACACCTGCTTGTACGTCGGGTTCGCCAGCTTGCCACCCTGATACCCAGAGATCGCACTGATCACGCCCACCTCCTCTTGGAAGCGGTCCTCAACACCCCAGAAGCAACCACCAGCAAAGTACGCGGCTTCCATCTTGATCGGCTGCAGTGGCAATGTCTGTCCTTCCTCAACAAAGTCAAGTGATGCGGAGTTCAAGCAGTAACGCAGGCCCGTCGGCGCTGGGCCATCTTCAAACACATGGCCCAGGTGCGCGCCGCTCTTGGTGTCCAGAATCTCAATCCGATCCATCCCATGGGCCGCGTCACGCACGTAGCGAATATGGTCCCAGCTCACCGGCTTAAAGAAGCTAGGCCAGCCCGTACCGCTGTTAAACTTATCACCCGAGGCAAACAGCGGCAGCCCGCCAAGCTTGCTCACATACACGCCCTTTTTCTTGTTGTCTAGGAGCGTGCCGCAGAACGCCGGCTCAGTACCCTTGGCCAGCACAATCCGCCGATCTTCCGGCGACAGCTTCTTGGCCATCTCATTTACTTCAGCCTCAGTAAACGGCGTGATGTCATATCCCGCGCGGCTGATGATCCGCGGAATCGCAGTAGCTGTTGTCTCAGTCATGGAAGTCGCATCCTTCATGTCTTTAGAATCCTTACCTTCCTTGCCATCTTTCTTGCTCATCGCGGCCATCGCCGCCCCGCGCACCTTCTCCACCTCTGCACGCTTCTTGTCCAGCTTCGCCTGGTTGCCCAGCACAATCAGTGCCTCATAGCCATCGCTCCTCCCCGGTGAACCCGGCGTCCACATGAACGCCGCCGCGGCAAGGCCAACACCAAGGGCAGTCACAGCAACAATCGCAGAAGTGATACTCATAATTGACGGTCTCATTGATAGGTCTTTCGTCTCGTACGTGCCAGCCGGATTTTGTGCTCGCCTTCGCCGCACTCAATTTGACCAGACACAGGTAGTAGGTTAAACGCCAACTCAAACACGCTCGCAAGCCAACAACTCCGGAGTGAAACCAAGCCATCTTCCCCCACTGCTTAGATGTCTAAGCCACCAGTGGGTGACAGAAAAGGCCGTGCGCTTGCAGCGCACGGCCTTGGTTGATACACGAATCCCATCACCTAGGTTCACAAAGCATCATAACCCGATCTTTGTACGCATATACACAATCTATGCGTCTAAACTTCCCTGCCGTCCCCTTTTCCCTCTGCCTTATCGAATCGCCTTCGCAGCCTGCCGCTCCGCGCTCGGAACGTTGACGTCCTTGGCAAGGCCAACCCAGCTCATCAATTTAATGACGATGTAGCTGCTGTCAATCTGCCACCACTTCAGGCCGTGCCGGGCCGAGGCCGGGAACGCGTGGTGGTTGTTGTGCCAGCCTTCGCCAAAGGCAAAGATTCCAAACACCGCATTGTTGCGGCTGTGGTCATGGCTCACATAGTGCTGCGGACCCCAAAGGTGGCACGCACTGTTCACGCTCCACGTGACGTGGTGCACCATGAACATGCGAATCAGGCCGCCCCACAAAATACCCAGCAAACCGCCCACAATCGTGCCCGTCACAGCCCAGGCAATAAAGCCCGGAATCAGCAGGCCCAGAATCACCCACAAAAAGAACGTGCGATCAATAAACATCAGCAGCTTGTCTTTGCGCAGGTCCGGCGTGTACCGATCCAAATCAACCGGTACCGCAAACATGATCCAACCCATGTGCGAGTGCCACAGGCCCGAGAGCAACCCCTTAATGCCCTCCTCGTTGTGCGTGTGGGGCGAGTGCGGGTCCATCTCATGATCGCTGTGCTGGTGGTGCAAGCGGTGCATGCCCACCCAGCGAACAATCGGTCCCTCAACAGCCATCGAGCCCAAAATGGCCCAGAAGCCCGTCATGAACCGGTTGGTCCTAAACGACTTGTGCGTAAACAAACGGTGGTAGCCAATGGTAATGGCCATGCCCGTGGCCACATAGCCCACAAAGGCCATCAGCAAATGAACCCAATGCACCGTGCCCATTTGCCAGGCGAAGATGGTCCCGGCGACCACCGCCAGCATGGGCAAAATAATCACAGCCAGACATGTTGCGCGAGTGCCAAAGGTGGCACTGGACATGGTCATGCCCTCAGATGGGGCAATCTCTTCTTGTAGAAACTCGGCCGAAGCAGACTTAGATGAAACGGTTTTTGGAGTGGAAATCTCAGAGGAGACCTCCGGCATGAACGAACCAACTGGAAGGGTGGACACGCGGGCTGACCTTACCATCGAACCTGATCCGGCGGCGAATCCCATCACACAACGCCGCGGCACGGGTTCAACATCAAAAGAGGAAAACGGAGCCCAAGCCGCGCGGGGTTTTTCACAAATCGAAGGGACCACGCGACACAGGCAAGAACACGAGTGCAATGCTACGCGGAAAGGCTATCGGTCGGCCGAAACAAAACACTAAAATTAACCGCCCGCTCTAAATGCCTCGATCCAGGCACACCACCCACACACTTACCCACACCTCACCCAAACCGGGCTCCCAGCCCCCCACCCCATCCTCTTACTACCCAGCCTCCCTTCCCCACCTCAAAATTTGGCCATTTGGCCCTTTGACCATTTGCTTACTTGTCCATCACGCTCCCTCACCTTCTCCGAAACCCCCAATACCCGCCCGCCGCCGCCGTCACGGCCGATGGCACATACCCCGTCACAAACTTCCCGAACATCTCCCCCTCACCCTTCACCCACGCCACCGAGTGCCCAGCCGCAGTCTGCACTCCAGCCCAATCAATACTGGTGATGCCCAGCTTCTCACCAGCAATCACTACCACCGCAATCGCCCCGGCCACCAGCAGCGTCACCTTTAAAACCTGCCGCAAGCACCAGCCCGCGAAGAACCCCACCACAAACGAGAACCCAAAGCGAAACATCGCTGGCGCCGATGAATCAATCGCCCGCTTCGTCCGCTCCGCACTATTCACACCATCCGCGCCATCCGCACCATTCACTCCACCGTCGCCAATCAATCCCGACGCCAAACCCGAGGCAGCCTCCGACAACCCCGCAGCCTCCACCCCCGCCAGCCTGCTCGCCGCGACGTAAATCCACATCCCCAGCCCCACCAAGCTCACCACAATCGCCAACCGCACCGCCCTGCCGGCAAACATCGCCCCAAACGCCTGCCACAGCCAACCCGAAACGCGCCCACGCCCAGGCTTCAACCCGCCGCCCCCAACACGCGGCCGAGGCTGCGGCCCCGGCCGCATCGCAGCGGTAGTGGTGTAGTGGCCACCACCTCGCTGAGAGGCATCAGGCGTTGACGGCGAACTGTCGTGGCCGCTGGGCATGATCCAAGTGTTGGCTGGGTCCATGATCGAGGCGAAGTCCACCCGTGCCCCGACCTCGCGGCGCTGCGTGGCGTCGGGAGCCTTTTACACCGCAGCGCCTGCGTAGCGCCTGCATCAGAAAATTGCAGACAAACACGCGCCCGCACCACGCGTCTATCAATGCAGCCAAAACAACATGAGCCCTCCCGGAATTTCTCATTCCAAGAGGGCCCACGCGCCACTCCCCGCCGCTCCCCGCCAATCCCCGCCACCCCCCGGCCCTTCACCCGCTTCACTCCCGCCGTACTTATGGCTGGATCTGGTCAACCCACGATGGCCGCTTCCGTGACCGCTTGTCCTCTTCACCGCGGATGCTCTTGTACGATGCCAACATCATTTCCTTGGATGTGCCGATGGAACATCTCACGCCCGCCCTCGATTCCAGACGCTGCAGAGGTTCGACAAAGCTCTCCGCGCCCGGCAGGCCCTGGCAGTACCGCGTGAACCACTTGTTCTCCGCACCCGCATAACGCTCTGCCTCCTCATACGCGCCGTCGGTGTTCAGCGACATCACCCGGCGCACGATCGCCATCTGCCAGATCCTGACCACCGCCAGCGATGTGCGCACATCGCGGTCCTGATTCTTGCATCGTTGCGTCGAGGCGAATGTCAGTTCCAATGTCTCAACTTCAGCCCGCTGGCTCGCTGTCTCGCCCGGCCACCGCCACGTGGCACCAACGCCAATCCGCAGCGGTTCAACCGCCGGGCCCTCGGGGCCCGCGGGCGCTGTGACCTTGAACACCACCGTCCGCTTGCCCTCAGAGACCAAGGCCCCCACCACCGCCCGCACCGCCGCGCCATCTCGGGTAAACGGCAGGCCGCCAACAGGTTCGGCCGTCACGCCCGGCGGCAGCTCAAGCCGCAGCTCCACGTTCTCCATCGCCGTCATGGCCACCTCATCAAGCTCCGCCAGCAGAATCTCGATGATCTCCTCCGGAGCCTCCGCATCGTGCATCCGGCCGCCGCCCTGCTCGGCAATAGCCTGCAGCTGAGCCGGGGCATAACCCTCGCCGATGCCAATGGTCGAGCTCATGATCCCGCGAGCCCGCAGCTCGCTGGCATGCCGCTCCAGCACCGCCGGATCCGTCACGCCAGCGTTGGCGTGCCCATCTGACAGCAGCACCACCCGATTCCGCAGCCGCGGCTCAGATTCCATCACCCGCGCCACGCACTCGCACCCGCTGAGCCACCCCGCCGCCAGATTCGTACTGCCCCGCGTGGCCATGCTCACCGTCCGCGATACCGCCAGCTCCCGACCTTCCGCATCCTGCAGCACCGCATCGCAGTGCACCTGCACATCATCCGCAAACGACACCACCGACACACGATCATCGGCCGCCAGACGCCGGATCACCCCCGCCGCCGCGGCCTTTACAGCCTCAATCGGCAGGCCCGACATGGAACCCGATGCATCAATCACCATCGCCAGGTTCAGCGGCACACGAGCACCGGGCTGCTGACTTAGCTTGGGGGCGGTGATCTCCACAACCACAAATCGCACCGACTTGCCAGCGGTGGCAATCAGCTTGCGGTCAAGACTGGCGGAGATGGTGGGCATGGCGGGCATGGCTGGCACATTTCGATCTTTCATTTTCGCACTCCTCTGGTTAGTAATATGCGGAGCACATCCGCAACCCTTTGAAACTGCACAATCTGCTCGGGCGTAAAACTATCACGCACCGAAAGTTCAATATCCGGCGTGATGGCGATCCGATGCCACGCCTCCGTCTGCGTAGACCGCGGCGGCGCTGCGGGTCCGCCAAGTTCCATCAGCGAGGCCAGCAACTGCTCAAGCGGCGGCAGGTCCGGCACATGAGCCGCACTCCGAGGCGGCAAACCCGCCGGAGACCGCAAACCCTCCTCGGCGGCAGGCGGCTCGCTAAGATCAACCGTCGCTTTCCGCGCTTGCGGCAGCGAACCCGGGCTCCACTTACCCTGCATCCCCCGCGGCATCGGCTTGCCATCGCGAAGCTCGCTCAGGTAGGACAGTGCCGAACTCGCACGTCGTTCCGGCTGGGTCTCCAGCACATCCGCAACACTCAGCACGCCCTCCGCCAAGTCGTGAATCTGCCGCGGCTTCAGTCGCTGCAGAATCTGACGAATCTGCTCCAGCGAGAGGTTCCGCGAAGCATCCCGCAGCAGCGTCAAAGCCCGCAGCCGATCAAGATGCTCATCCGAGTACCCCGCGTTCCTCCCCCTGCTGTCCGGTCCCGGCATCAGCCCCCGTTCAACGTAGCTGCGAATAGTCCGAGGTTCGATGCTGGTGCGGTCGGCCAGATCCTGAAGTGAGTACGAAACGGGGTCCATGGCGAGGAAGCATATATATGACATGGCACGATGTCAAGTTTAATGTCGCATTTACGATTAAATCAGTCCTAAAACGTCCTGAAGCGTCCTGAAGGGGGTTTTGAGCCGCATTCAGTGTCGCACCGCGAAGCAAATCAACCTCGCCGACCACCGAACTGCCACGCCCCCCCGCCGCCAAACCGCTCTCGAATGTCACCGCAGTTTGGCCAATGCCAGAGTCCCACACCAACAAAGATGCTCCACAAGGACACACGGCTGTCCCTCTGCCCGCTCCGCCTCTCAAAGAAATCCACAAATACCTTGACAAAACCCAAAACTCATGGCATTATCCATCCGTATACCTAACAAACCAAACGGAGGATCCCATGGCCTACACCCTGTTTCACGCTCCCTTGCTGCCCAAGTTTGATCCCACCTTCACGCCCCCGGCAGACTTTGCACTGCTGCCCCTGTTTGCACGTCGGGACATCGCCATCACCACGGTGCACAAGTGCTATCACATTCAGCGCAAAATCCACAGCCTGCTTGAACCCACCAAGGCAGCCGCCATCGCTGCGGTAACAGCGCAGTCTGGCTCGAACAACTCGCCCGATGCCGATGGAGCAGGCACCAAGGCAACCGAGCTTGAGTTAGAGCTCAATCGCGAGCTGAATCGGCACGTCTGCCAGCTCATCACCGCGCTGGCCGTGATCGTACGCATGCGGTACATCCACATCCCAAAGCGTGCCCTCGGCGCACCAACGCACGCCGAGTATGTCCGCATCGCCCGCGACCACAACGGCATGCTGCAGCAAGGCCGCGAATTCGCCATCAACCTGCTCACCATGGTTTCAAAGGACCGCAGCGCCTCCACCAGCAACACAACCGCTGCGACCAACATTCTCATTCGGCTGGCCACGCCGCTGCTGGACCCGGCAGACTTCAACCCCATCGCCGCCGCCCCGGCAAACGCAGATCCCGCCCGCGACACCACAATCAAAGCAGTCGCCGCACCGGCAGCTTCGCCCAAGGCCGCCCAGCCAGCCGATGCGCCCGCAACGCCAGCACCAGTGCCAACGCCAGCACCAGCCCCAGTGCCGGCCCCAGCCCCAGCCCCAGCAATCTGGCCCGCAACCTCGCCACTGCCCCTCGGCCCAATCCTTGACTACAGCCCCGATGGCACCTCCGCCTCACCAATTGCCCCGGCGCTCACCCCCGCTCCCACGCCACAAAACGCCAAACTCCGCGACCTCCGCCGCAGGGTCGAGGGTTCTAACTCCGGATCGCTGCTCGGACACGCGGTGTAAACGGCCCATCCCCCGTGCATCTGCCGCGAAGCCTCCCGCTACACTCCGCTGCGAGAGTGTCTCTTGCACTCCTGCCGCAACGGCGAACGGAGTTTGAAAACCGAATACGGCACGGCCACGCGGCCGCTGGGCCTTGGCACACGCCAAGGCACAGAGGAAAGTCCGAGCACGACAGGACAACGGTGGTGGGTAACGCCCACCCGCCCGGTATCAGGTTGACGGGTAACAGAGGGACAGTGCCACAGAGAATAACCGCCGATGGCTCCGGAACCAGCAATGGAAACCGGAGATCAGGTAAGGGTGAAAAGGTGCGGTAAGAGCGCACCGCCCGGCTGGTGACAGTCGGGGCATATGCAAACCCCACCGCGTGCAAGGTCATGCAGCATTCGTGCGCACGCTGCGAAAGCAGCGAGCACAGCAGCCGGTTCGGCTGAAATGAATGCGGGTTGACCGCTCGAGCGACACCGCGAGGTGCCCGCCCAGAGAAATGGCCGCACACATCGAAAGGCCCGACATCGCAAGACATCGGGAACCAGCGAAGGTGCACCAAACTCGGCTTATTGGCCGTGCCCAACCTGGCTTATCGCGGGCCTGCGGAGTGCAACAAAAACACCTCACAGGCCCGCGGCCATTTTTGGCCGCATCGCACATCTCAACCAATGGTGCGCGGCTTGCGGCCGCCGCCTTCTTTTCGCTTGAGTTCTTCGGGCAAATCAACACCGCGCTCCGCGACGAGGATGCGCCACGCCTCGGCCGCGGGCTTGCCGCGCTCGGTGAAGGTGCCGCCCTCGGCCTTGCGAATCATCAGGAACAAGTCCTCGGGCGTGAAGACCCAGTTGCGCCCGCCGTGGCTGGGCCCTTTGACGCGGGCGGCCTTGCGAATGGTGTCAAAGGTCTTGGTTGAGAGGCCGCTGACTTCAATAAGTACGGTCTTGGTCCAACCCTTTGAAGGATCGTTTCCGTAGAGATCATCGGTGGATTCCATGCCGCGGCGCATGGCGGAGTGTAGAGGAACCGCCAGCCCAGCGCAGCCAACCAGGCCGATGATGGAGCAAAGAGATGAAATAACCCCAGAATTTGACCGACTGACTCGGCCAGACCCGCCCGCGATAACGATTACTACACGGCGTAGCCGCTTGAGCGCAGCAAGGTTTTGAAGGCCTCACCAAACACAAAGTTGTGGGCGGGGAAGTCCTCGCCGGCTTGGCCTGCGCCGCCCATGTTGTGGTCCAGGTGGCTGAACATGAGCGCGATCGAGCCGATGTCTATGAACCCCGCCTCGGGCTTTGCGAAGTCAAACAACGCAATCTTGCAGTTCACACTCGCGCCCATGTCATCGGTTCGCTCGATCTCGGCGGTGTAACGCAGCGTGCAGCCGGGTGTGGCATCACGGTCGATTTGGAACTTGCTCACCTTCGCCAGAATGACCTTGTGCTTGAACGCCTCGGCATGCCCCACCAAGATACCGCCGGTCTGGGCGCAGCCCTCAACTATCAGCGAGGCGGGCATGACCGGTGAAGCGGGCAGGCCGGCCGCGGCATCTGCGGGGAAGTGATCGTGCAGGTGCTCCTCTGCCAGCGAGACATTTTTGACAGCGACAAGCCGCTGTCCGGGCAGCAGTTCGGTCACGCGATCAATCCACATCCAACGCATAAGTTAGGAGGAAAGCATGAAAGAGGAGAGAAAAACCAGCGCTGCGCGAGTTACTTGGCGAGCTTCTTTTCGACGAAGTTCACGAGCGTGTCAACAGTGAACAGATCCGCGACTTTGCTGATGACCGGGTCTTTCTCAAAGCTTGAGAAATCGACATGGGGCAGGCGAGCCTTCAGCGCGACCATGCCATCTGGCGTGACCTTGCCATCTTTGACATAGCGAGGATCCTGCGCCACGCTCTCAGGGAACAGCTCGCCCTGTGAAATCTTAAAGCCAAAGGCCTGCTCCAGCTTGAAGACGATGTCCAAGAAATCGATAGACTCAGCCCGCAGGTCCTTCACCAGCGAGGCCTTGGCCGTTACATCTTCCTCATCAACAGCAAGGGCATCAACAAGTACATCACGGACTTTGGCAAAGATGTCGTCACGAGTCATGGGCAGAATCCTTGGAGCGCTGGCAGGTGAGGCAAGATCAGTTACGCGGCGAGATTCCCGCCGGGGGGTATGTTAGCCGTTACAAACGTAAAACGACGGCCATCAAACCCTGAAGCTTGGCTTCGAGCCAAAAGCCTGAAATCAGGCCAATATCGCCGCTGGGCGATGGTGGCCTTGGCTCACGAAATCCGCATCGGCCGCAGCGTGAACCGCCCAGAGGCGGCCGTGGGATCAGGCGTTGAGGCTGCACCCGCGCCCGCCGCGGCGGAGTCGGTGCCGGGTGCGGCCATCAAAAACACCTCGCCCTTGCAGTCAAACGTGCCGTCGCCGGGGATTTTGTTAAGGGTGACTTCAATGCGGATGGCCCGCCCGGGGCGAACAAACTTACCGTATTTAAGCGCCCGAACCTGCCCAAGCACCAGCCGCATGCCGGGAGCTTTGGGGGAGACCAATTCCCGTGCCGCCTGCACCATCGCCTCGAGCATCATCACACCGGGGAGGACGGGGAAGTCGGGGAAGTGGTCTTGGAGGTATTCCTCGGCCAGTGAGACCTGCTTGATGGCGACGAGTCGATCATCAGAACGTTCGAGCACGGCATCGATCAGGGTGAAATGCATGGGGGGTAGTCAAGGGGGGATGGGGGGAAAGGTCAAGCTCAAATCCGATCTCAAGGTTGATGCCGTTGTTACCCATAGTGCGACACCGAACGCGTGATGAGCCCGGCATCGCTGAGGAAGAACACTTCGCCGGCGAGGTCGCCGTTCATGCGGCGGTAGACTAAGAGGACGCTTTGCAGGCCGGTGGTGATGTGCAGCGGGTCAAAGCGCAGGGTGGGGTTGCGGGCGAGGGCGCGGGTGAAGTAGTCGCGGACGGCGGGGATGCCGAGGAGTTCGGTGGCATCAGAATTGTTGTAGCGTTTGATGAAGGGGGAGGAGTGTGAGATTGCCGGGTCGTAGCAGGCCATGATCGCATCGATGTCGTGGGCGTTCCAGGCGGCGTACCAGCGGGCAGCGAAGGTTTGGGCGAGCTGGGGCGTGAGCGGGGAGGTTGCCATGGCTGGTCCTGTGCTAGTGACTTCGCTTGTGAATGAGTCGGCGGCTGGGTAAGCGGCGGGGTTAGCAGCTTGGTGAGCCACTTTCTTGGCGGCGACGGGTGGGGCCTCCGCGTTGGCCGATGCACTTGCCTGAGTGTGTTTATGTTCCGGCCGGGGCCATTGATGGCATGATCTTAATCGTGGCTGGTGCGGCGGCGGTGGCTGGGGACTGGGCAGGCTGTGGCTGGGGTCGGGTTTGGGACTGGGGAAGATTTTCGGGCTGGTTGCGGGCATCATCGGAGACGGCCGTGACGAGCTCTTTGCTGGCGTGGCGGTCGAGGGCGACGAGCACGCCGAGGGCGCCTGCGGTGAGGATCCAGCCGGTGCCGCCGGAGGAGAGCAGGGGCAGGGCGATGCCTTTGGTTGGACCCCAGCCGACAACGACGAAGAGGTTGATGACGGCCTGGATGCCCACGGTTGCGGTGATGCCCAGGGCCAGAATCTTGGCCTGGAGCGTGCGCTGCTTGAGGACGATGGCGAGGCCCGCGAGCACGAGGGTGCAGAAGAGGACGACGACGACCACAGCGCCCATCAGGCCGAGTTCTTCGCAGATGATTGCAAATATAAAGTCGGTCGTGTCTTCGGGGAGGTAGCCGAATTTTTGCAGGCCGTTGCCCAGGCCGCGGCCCCACATTTCGCCGCTGGAGATGGCGACTTGTGATTGGATCATGTGAAAGCCGGTGCCGCGGGCATCGGCGTATGGGTCCATGAAGGCCGTGATGCGGGCCATGCGATAGGGTTCGAGCTTGACCATGAGGTAGCCCGCCGCGGCGACGAAGGGCATGGGCAGCAAGAAGTGCCAGGGGCGAGCGCCGGCGGCCAGGATGGTGACAACGGCGACGCACATGAGCAGGATGGCGGTGCCCAAATCCTCGACCGCGACGAAGCCAGCGACCATGCCGACGGCGACCAAAATCGGAAGCAGGCCGGTGAACAGGCTGCGGATGCGCGAGCCCATGACCACGCTGTACCAAGCGACGAGGGCGACTAAGAACCACTTGGCAAACTCTGAGGGCTGGAGTGTGAGGTCTCGAATTGGAAGCTGGACCCAGCGGTGGGAGCCTTTGCGGGCATCACCAATGCCGGGGAGATAGACCATGGCCAGGAGGCCGATCACGGCGATGACCATGATCCACATTCCGGGGAGTCTCCAGCCGCCCCACGTCCAGCCTTTGAGCCAGAGCTTGAACTGCCAGATGGGGGCGGAGGAATCAGGTGTGGGTGGAAGGCTTGGTGTGAGCAGGGAAGGAGGCGAGGCGATGAGGCGGACGGGGGTGAGCCGGGCGACAAAGCCCATGGTGAGCAGTGCGACGGCCATGTAGATGGTGCTCTTACTGAGCAGGACACCTTCGAGCGTGACGGCGGCCTTGCCGATTTCCATACCGGCGGAATTGACCATGACCACGCCAAGGACGAGCAGAGCGAGGGCGGAGACGATGACGATGTGGCCGGCGCGGAGCATGGGTTACCGATGATATCGGGCAGCAGGCGGCGTTGGGGTGAATTCCCTCTGGGTGTGCGGCTGAGCGGGGTGCTGAACTGGGGGAAGCGAAATGGCGATATGAACGGGGAGATTGGGAAGATCGGGAAGATCGCGAGGGAAGGAAGGCGGAGGGAGGAGGGAGGCGGGAAGGCGGGGCAGGCGGGGCAGGCGGGGCAGTGTGTGGCCGGGCGGCCCGTAAAATGTGCGATTGCTGGCAGCTTGCGCTGGTGCGACGAAGTGGGAATCGCTGCGTGTGTTCTTTACTGTTGATATTAAACGGCTATAATCAACCGTTGAAATGGACTGACCTATGGCTAGGCCTGCACAACATCTTGTAACTTCTCCGGACATTTGGCGGCTGATGCTGGCGCCGGCTCGGATGGAGATTATCGAGGCGATGCGGTGCATTGCGCCGTGCTCGATCGCGGAGTTGGCTGAAATGCTGGATCGCCCGGCTGATGGGCTGTACCAGCACATTCGAGCGCTGCAGGGTGCTGGGATTATTGTGAGTGCTGGCTATTTAAAGCGTGGCAAGCATGTGGAGGCGGTGCTGGACCTCTCGGCCGATGATTACCGGATTGCCTTTGCCGACGCTACGGGGGATGCGGAGCGGGCGGCGATTGTGGAAACTGCCGGGACTTTCTGCCGCGCTTTGACGCGGTGCACGATGAAGGCGGCGGATGCCAAGGCGATAAAGCTGGCGGCGGGCGAGCGGAACCTGATGATTGAGTATGACCTGACGTGGCTTGATGATGGCGAGTTTGCGGAGCTGCGGCGGCTGGTGACGGCGGTGCACCGATTGTGTGAGAAGGGCAGGCAGAAGCGTGGGAGCGGAGAGGGGGCAGCGGCGTTGGCCTCGTTGTACTCAGTCTTGTGCATGGCGATGCCGGTTGTGCGGACGCGGCATGCGAAGGCGAAGGCGGGCGGCGGGGCGAAGCCTGAGCCGGTAGCGATGGTGGCGGTTGCGACGGCTGCGAGCACGGTGCGCAAGACTGGGAAAGCGGGGAAAGAGGGGAAGACGGGCAAAGCTGGCAGCGCGGGGGCAACGGGGGCAACGGGGCCGGCGAAGGTGGCGGGGGCGAAAGTGCGGAAGGCGGGGAAGGCAAAGAACACCGGTTGAGCGGCACGTGGGAACGCGCGCGACTGATTTTTTTAAGGAGAGTTTTTCATGCAATCACAAGCGACGAATTCATTGGCACTTCAATTTGCAAGGCCCGAGCGCGTAGCGGCACCACGATGTGCGCTGAATTATCGCCCGCTGACGGGTTGGGTGCGTGGTTTGGTGTGCGGATTGCTGGTGGTTGCGGGCGCATCGGTGTCGGTGGCGGTGGCTGGTTTTGGCGATGGGGCGGGCGAGCCGCTGCCGCGGAGGGCGACGCTTGGGGCTGGATTTCGCCCAGGCAATGCGGGTGGGATGGCGGTGACAACGGTGGTGCCAACGGGAGCGGCGGCGAAGGCGGGGCTGAAGGTGGGAGATGAGGTTGTTGCTGTTGCCGGGGCAAAGACGCCCGATTCTGAGGCGATTATGCTGGCGCTGCGTTCGCCCAAGGGGGCGACGATTGCGGTGGAGATTGTGCGGGGCGGTGAGCGGAGCACGCTGGAAGTGCCGGTGGTTGCGGCGGCAGCGGAGACGATGGCGGGCTCGGCTGTGCGGTATGACTCGGTAGAGGTGCCGGCGGGGTACCGGCTGCGGACGATTATTTCGGAGCCGGAGGCAAAGGTCACGGCCGCCAATGGCAAGCGGCCAGCGCTGCTGTTTATTCAGGGGATTTACTGCGCATCACTGGACCGGCCGCAGGCGCGGGATGCGGTGGACACGAAGCTGGTGACGGCGATTACGGATGCGGGGTTTGTGACGATGCGGGTGGACAAGCCGGGGCTGGGCGACTCTGAGGGGCCACCGTGCGGCGAGATTGACTTTGCGACCGAGCTTGCCGGGTACATTGCAGCGCTGAAGCAACTGAAGTCACTGCCGAATGTTGATCCGGATCGGGTGTTTGTGTTTGGACACTCGATGGGTGGGGTGATGGCACCGTTTGTGACTAAGGCGGTGCCGGTGAAAGGGGTGATTGTGTATGGGACACTGGCGCGGACGTGGCTTGAGTACTCGCTGGAGAACACGAGGCGGCAAGCGGCACTGCGTGGTGTGGATGAGAGCCAAGGGGATGTTAGCGAGATGGTGCAGCAGCAGTCACGCATTGATACGATGATGCTGATACAGAAGATGACGCTGGGAGAGATTTGGGACAAGCACCCGGAGCTGAAGCCTGAGCAGAGTGACCCGATGATGACGCGGGACCGGCTTTCGAGCAGGAGCATGGGTTTTTACCATCAGCTTCAGGACCAGAATATTGCCAGGGCCTGGGAAGAAGGGACGGGCAGCGTGCTGGCGATTCATGGCGAGTATGACTGGGTGACGACGGGGCAGGACCACGAGCTGATCGCGGCGATTGTGTCTGGCAGGAAGAACGCGGGCAGCGGCAAGGCCACGGGCACGATGCTGACGTTGCCGAAGGCGGACCATGCGTTTACGACGCACAATGACCTGGCGGGAAGTTTGCAGGCGATGGGGGCTGGCAGGTGGGCGGATGGGCTGCCGACTGCGGCGCTGGGATGGATTGACACGCTGGAGAAGGGTGGTGATGCGGGGAAGCCGGTTGGTGGGAAGGCGATTGGTGAGAAGCCAATTGGTGAGAAGCCGGCGGGTGAGAAGCCGGCTGTGGCGAAGCCGTCACTGGCGGAGGGTGAGAAACCAAAGACTGAGGCGGCGCCGGGTGCCGGGGCAGCAGCTGGAGCAACTGGAAGCGCTTCGCCGGTGTGGGAGAAGTTCAAGACGGAGCGGTATGCGGGCAAGCAGGACGATGTCTTTTTCATTTCACCAGCGATGGGCTGGTATGTAAATGGTGCGGGGAAGATTTTTAAGACCACGGATGGGGGCGCAACGTGGGTGATGCAGCTTCACAAGCCGGGCACGTACTTTCGCTGCATTGGGTTTGTTGATGAGAAGCTTGGCTTTGCCGGAAACATTGGCCCGGGGTACTTCCCGAATGTGACGGACACAGCCCCGCTGTACCGCACTGAGGATGGCGGGACGACGTGGACGCCGGTGACGACGATTGAAGGACCGGCGGTGGTTGGGTTGTGCGCCATCGAAGTTGACCGCAGTGAGTTTGTAAACGCGGGCAAGCTGGAAAGCAGGGTGCGGATTGTTGCGGGCGGGCGGGTTGGGTCACCGGCGGCGTACATTTACTCTGACGATTTGGGAACGACCTGGCAGCAGGTGACGGTGCCCGAAGCGTGCAAGATGATCTTTGATGTTCACTTTACCGATCGGGAGCACGGGTTTATCGCCGGGGCTACTTCCACGGATGTTGCAGAATCAAACGCGCTGATACTGGCGACTGGTGATGGCGGGAAAACGTGGGCACCGGTGTACCAGTCATCACGGCCGTACGAGCTGACGTGGAAGATTTCATTTCCGACCAAACAGACCGGGTACGTGACGATTCAGTCATACAACCCGGACACGAGCGCGAGCAAGCGGTTCATCACCAAGACTACGGATGGAGGCAAGACGTGGGCCGAGATCCCGCTGGTTGATGATGCGAAGGTTCGCCAGTTTGGGGTTGCGTTTGTGAGTGAAAATGAGGGCTGGGTTGGCGCGATGCCGGGCGGCTTTTACACGGCCGATGGCGGCAAGACGTGGGGACCGGCGAACTTTGGTAACGCTGTGAACAAGATCCGCGTGGTTCGCGACGTGGCGGCCGAAGGGAATGGCAAGCAGGAGCGGGGCGTGACGTTGTTTGCGATTGGGGTGGATGTATCGAAGCTGCGGATTGCGACGGGAGCTGGTGAAGGGAAGTAGGATGCACGGTTGCCGGGGTGAGCGCGAGCCGACGTGACATTGTGATGGTCGGGCAACCGTCCGGGAACGCTGAGGACGCGGAGGGAGCAGAGTAACGCGGAGAAAGGCAGGGGGTGAGGGGAGGGGCTGGAGCAATCAGGAAAGTACTGGCATCGCAGGAGAACAGGATTGCACGATCACAGGTGCACAGGAGAGGGAAACGCGGTATGTGGTGGTGGAGGTTGTCTCGGTGGTGAAGCCGTACTTGGCATCATAATTAAAAACATCATCCAAACGGGGTGGCTGCTGGTGGTGTGAAACTAGACTGTGCTGTGACAACGGAGAATCCGACAATTGTTTTGCCTTCGCCGAAACTTTCGGCCACGCTGCTGGCTGCATCATCACTGACGGTGATGGCTGGGGCGACCATTGCGCCGGCGCTGCCGGCGATGGCGACGTACTTTGAGATGCAGGCCGCGGCGAATGGGCCGACGGAGGACACGGGCCTGCTGGTGCGGCTGGCGCTGACGGGGCCGGGGCTGTTTACTGCGATTGTGTCGCTGTTTGCGGGCAACTTGGTTGACCGCTTTGGGCGGTTTGGACCGCTTGCGCTGGGGCTGGTGCTGTACGTGGTTGCGGGAACCAGTGGGCTGTATGTGCAGTCCATCTGGCAACTGCTGATTGGGCGAGCGTTTTTGGGTGCGGCGGTGGCGCTTGTGATGGTTGCGACCTCAGCATTGATTGCGGACTTGTTTGCTGGGCCTGCGCGGCAGCGGTTTACGGGGTTGCAGGGGGCGTGCATGTCATTTGGTGGAGTTGGGTTTTTGGTGACGGCGGGGTTTTTGGCGGATGTGTCTTGGCGGACGCCGTTTTACATTTACTTTGCGGCGCTGGTGGTGCTTATTGGCGTGCTGGCGAGTGTGCCGCGGGGGCGAGCGCATTTGCGGGGGGCGGGAGTTGGGCAAGGGGGTAGCACTTCCAATGAACACGCAACGGTGAATTCGCCAGCGGTGAATCTGCGGCTGATTTGCTTTGTGCTTGGCGTTGGGTTTGTGGGGATGGTGCTGTTTTACATGATTCCGACGCATCTGCCGTTTCGGCTCGTGGAGATTGGCGTGCTGGAGAGGCGATGGGGCGGGATTGCGATTGCGGTGAATGGGCTGGTGGCCGGACTGGTGGCGATGCAGTACTTTCGGGTTCGCGCTCGGCTGGCGTTTGCAAGCATTACCGGTGTGCAGATGCTGCTGATGGCTGTGGGCTATGGCACGATTGCGCTGGCAACGAACTATGCGATGACGCTGCTGGGGTGTGCGCTGACGGGGCTTGGGCAGGGATTGATGCTGCCCAACGCGATGACGTGGATGCAGAGCATTGCGCCGCCAGCGCTGCGCGGGCGGCTGACGGGGTACCTTGTTTCGGCGATCTTTTTTGGGCAGTTTCTCTCACCACTGATTACCAAACCGCTGGGAGACCGCGTGGGGATTGCCGCGGAGTTTGGGATTGCGGCGCTGCTGATGGTTGTGCTGGGAGCGGGGATGTTGGTTGGCGGGAGGCGGGGCGGCGTGAGGCCGGGACTGGTTTGAATTTGTCGAGGCGGTGGGCTGTGGGATACTGTCTGGACATGTCGATACTCACGCTGAACGCCGGGTCATCGAGTATCAAGTTTGCACTCTTTGGCGGGGAGCGGAACGATGTGCGGCTGTTGCATGGCGCGCTTTCGCGAATTGGGACTGGTGGGGCAAAGCTTGCGGCGTTTGATGAGGGCGGTGGCGTGCTGTGCGATGAGCCGGTGAAGGCTGTGGATGCCGCGGATGCGGGAGGGCAGCTGATTGCTTGGCTGAAGGGGCGGTTTGCGGAGGGCTTGGCTGCGGATCGCGGGGAAGAGGGAGGTGTGCGGGGAGCAGTGAGGGAAGGTGTGCGGCGTGACTTACCGATTGGCATTGGGCATCGCGTGGTGCACGGGGGGAAGCAGTTGCTGGAACATCAGCGTGTGACCGCCCCACTGCTGGCGGCGTTGGAGGGGGCGGTGCCGCTGGATCCGGCCCATTTGCCGCTTGAGATTGGGCTGATTCGGCAGTGTCAGGAGCACTTTGGGCAGCTGCCGCAGTTTGCGTGCTTTGACACGGTTTTTCATGCCCGGCTGCCGCGGATTGCGACGATGCTGCCGCTGCCTAGGAAGTACTTTGAAGCGGGGGTTCGCAAGTACG
>JBBRKQ010000079.1:0-17765 GCA_038231815.1 Phycisphaerales bacterium | reverse complement strand
TTGGTCGCCGCACCGAAGGTGCCCGTGCCCGTGCCCAGCAGGATGGAGACGTTGTTGCCGAAGAAGTTCGCCACGGCAAGATCGGGCCGACCGTCGCCGTTGAAGTCCCCCACGGCCACGGAGGCCGGGCTGGTACCCACCGCGAAGTTCGTCGCCGCGCCGAAGGTGCCCGTGCCCGTGCCCAGCAGGATGGAGACGTTGTTGCTGTTGCTGTTCGCCACGGCGAGGTCGGGCCTGCCGTCACCGTTGAAGTCCGCCACGGCCACGGAGTACGGGGTGGTGCCCACCGCGAAGTTCGCAGCCGGGGCGAAAGTCGTCGGGCACTGGGCCAGCGCGGGCCAGGCCGTTGCCAAGATGATGCCTACGGCGGCAAGCCAGCGTGGGGCCTTTGCTGACGTGACGATGGTTGCATCGGTTATTTGCTTCGGTGTTGTGGTCATGGATCTGCTGTTTGTGTTCATGGAAACTCTCCTGTAAGTCTTGTTAAGCAGCTTCCACCCCGTGACCCGGCCAACTTTGCTATTCCTTGGCTCGCCTAGGTCATGGGAATTGTTTTCGAAGCCGGGGGAGTCGTCTTCCCGTTGATGGGTTGGCTCACCCACATCAGAGGGATTGCTGCGGCGGGCGTGGGTTTAGCACCCGACGGCAAAGGCGTTTATAAATGCGATGAAGTCGGAGCCGTCGATGATGCCATCGGGGCTGAGGCCATCGGCGCCGCCGCCGGCGACATCGGCGAGGGGGTCGATGGCGGGGTCGCCGGTGGAGAAGGAGTTGATGAAGGCGATGAAGTCGGAGCCATCGACGATGCCATCTGGGGCGAGGCCGTTTGGGCCGGCGCCGGCGACATCGGCCAGTGAGCAGGCTTGGGGGGAGCAGGTCAGGATTGTGAGCGTGGTCGGGCCACTGGTGCTGCTGCCGCAGCCGTTGGTGACGATGCAGCGGAGATACGCTGTGTCGCCCTGGAAGTCATCAACGAAGTGGACAGTCGCGGTGATCCGCAATTGCGATTGGTTGACACCGCTCGCAACCAGCGTGGCGACGCCTTGGTTGACCGAGTTGTCACCGTTGTTGAGCGCGGTCCATGCGGTGCCGGGGCCTGCGGGTTGCCATTGCCATTGGTACGCGGGTGTGGTGCCCGCAGCCGTGATGTTGAATGTGGCGGTAACCGTTGGGCAGACCGATGCAGACACGGGGGCGGCCGTGATTGATGGGGCTGCTCCCGGCCGCCACACGGCGATGTTGTTGACGGGCAATCCATCGACCGAGGTAAACTGACCTCCGACGAGCAGATCGCCGCTGGGCATGGTCAGCAGGGCGAAGATGGTGCCGTTGGCGTTGCCGAGCGTGTCCCACGAGGTTCCGTTCCATTTGGCGATGGACTGTGTGGTGAAGTCGGCGCTGGGGACGTTTGCGGCGACAAGCTCGCCGCTGGGGAGGATGGCAAAGTCTCGGGCCGGACTTGGGAACCCGGCGCCCATCGCCGACCAGGTTGTTCCGTTCCAGCGGGCGATGTTGCGTGCGGCCACGCCGCCGATGACGGTGAAGTTTCCGCTGGCGATCAGGTCGCCGTTGGGCATCACGAACAACTCATAAATCTCAGAGCCTGTGGTGACGCCGCCGCCCACGTTTGACCAGTCGGTGCCGTTCCACCGAGCGATCTTTGCTCGCGGGACGGAGTTGATTGTAGAAAAGGCTCCTGCGGCGATCATGTCACCGTTGGGCATGCGGACGATGGCCCAGACCCAGTCATTTGGAGCGCCCGCTGCAATGGAGGCCCAGGCCGAGCCCGTCCAGCGGGCCAATGACCGGGTGGATGGGGCGTTGCCGGCGGTGCCGAACCAGCCGCCGGCCCAGAGCTCACCGCTGGCCCGCGTGGCCAGTGTCCAAACGGTCGAGTTCATTCCGGAGCCATACGCGGACCATGCGGCGCCGTCCCATTTGGCGATGCGTGCGGCGGGTGTGCCACCGGCGGTGGAGAAGGACCCGCCCGCGACTAGTTCACCGGTCTGGAGCGTGGTAAACGTGTTGACGCTCCCGTTCATGCCGGTACCGATGTTGGTCCATCCATCGGCATCGAAGCGGGCTAGATAGCCCAGCGCGGTGGTGCCGGAAAGATTTACATCGCCGCCCGCAACCACTGAGCCCGGGAGAGGACCGGCACCATCGGCATCCCACCAGTGCAGAACGGTAACGCGACGGTCAAAGCCGGTCTGGCTGATGGGTGAAGCGACCCACGCGCCAGTGCACTGAGCGCTGGCAAGTTGCGGAGCCCCGGCTGATGCGAGTATGACGGCCGCGAGGAGCACCCCCGGCGTGAACAATCGGCTCGGATGGGGGGCGGAGTGCTGACGCCCGAGTTTGTCACTGGGCGTACTGAACCTATCCGCTGTCTTGGTGCTGGTATTGTGCATTAGGAACATATATGTCTCTCCTGTGGGCGAAACGAAGTGTAGCGAGGCCATGGGAGGACGCTACAAACTCACAAGAAGTGCCTTCCGGGTTATGGGACATCTCGGCAAAGTCTTTGGTGTTGCCGCAGCATTTGCTTTGATTTAGCATCCTGCACTGAAGGCGTTGATGAAGGCGATGAAGTCGGAGCCATCGATGATGCCATCGGGGCTGAGGCACAGGGGTAGGGTCAGGGTCAGGGGTAGGGTCAAAGATAGGGGTTGAAGTGGGGTAGCGTTCGTGCCACTGCAGATCGCCGGTATCACGAGACTCTGGTCCGGGGCACCCGAGCACCCCGCAGCCAGAGCAAGGCTGCATGTGATTGAAGTGATGGCTTTGGACATGATTTTTCTCCGATGGTCGGTGGCGGGATCGTTCGTCACCATGGCCTCGCTCAACGTCCTCATGGCTTGGCTCAACCAAGTTACTGGTAATGTCATTGAGGTCATGGGAAGTTTCGTCCCGGTCATGGGTTGGCTCGCCAAAGCCGTGCCTTTGTAAAAAAAGGCATGGATTTTTCGCGGGGCTCTCTTGCGACACATGCTTCGGGCCGATGCCTGCGTGTAAAGCATGCCCCGCGCTGCTTTGTGAGGCGAGCGTAATCTAGTACCGTAGTGGATGTGAAAAGGCAACTGAACTTTTCTCGCGAACCCGATCAAGGCCGCTGCGCGGCTGCGGTCCTGCGAGAGCGGCTCGCTATCGTTTTCGCAACATGTCCCCTCAGTTCTCTTTGGCTCGTCCAGCAGAGCCGCGGCAGCTTTGGGCGTGTCGCGGTACGGGACGGCACTGTCGTTGAATTCGACTAGCGAACTGCCCCGAACCGGGCCGGTCTCCGCTGTCCGGGCCGGTCTCCGCTAGCCGGATCAGCGTCCGCTGCTCAGGCGATGTCGAGGCCGACATCGACACTGGTGGCCTGATGCGTCAGCCCGCCGATGGAGATTCGGTCGATCCCGGTCGAGGCGATCTCGGTGATGGTGTCGAGGTTAACGTTGCCGGAGGCTTCTAGCAGTACACGAACGCCGGAGGTGTTGCGCATGGTCACGGCTTGGCGGAGTTGGTCGGGGGTCATGTTGTCAAGCAGAATGATCTGCACGCCGCAGGCGCTGCCGCCTTCGGCGGCCAGGATTGCATCGAGCTGATCGAGGCGATCGACTTCAAGTTCAATGAATTGCAGGCCCGCCTTGGGCGCGTTGTCGCGGGCGGATTTGACGGCACGTTTGACCTCTTGGGCGAGGTTGAGTTTGAACTGGTCGGGCGTGACGCCAAGGTCGGCCCGGATGCCGGCATCAAGCCCGGCGATGTGGTTGTCTTTGATGAGCACCGCATCGTACAGGCCGAGGCGGTGGCAGTTGCCGCCGCCGCAGCGGACGGCGTATTTTTCAAGGTGGCGCAGGCCCGGCGTGGTTTTGCGGGTGTCAAGCACCGCAGCGCGGCAGCCAGGGGCTGCTTTGGCCGCCGCGACATAGCGGGCCGTGAGCGTGGCAATGCCCGAGAGCCTGCCGACCATGTTTAGGAGCGTGCGCTCGGCGATGAGAATATCACGAAGGCGGCCGGAGATGGTTGCCAGAGGTGTACCGGCCGCGACGGTGTCACCATCGGCGGCGATGAGGTCCACATCGGCATCGCACTCAAAGGCGTGGAGGATCTCTTTGCAGCAGGCCAGCCCGCTGATGGTGGCGGGCTTGCGAGCGACGATGCGCGCGGTTGTGCGCACATACGCGGGCACGAACCACTGGCCGGTGACATCGCCACCATCTGCCCCGGTGCCCAGGTCCTCATCACGGGCAATGTGCAGCAGCCGGGAGATGAGCCCGTGGGCGTGCAGCATCGAGTACAGATCGGGCAGGGGCAGGGAGTTGGGGTCGTTCATGGGTCACGGCATCTCGATCATGAGTTGTCCGAACGAGACGGTGACTGCGTGGCCGCCGATGAGGACGCGGTCCTGCTTGTTGCCTTGGCCGGGCTTGAACTCGCAGAAAAGCTCGCCGGCGCGGCGGGAAACTTGGTGGGCGGAGAGGTGCACCTTGCCCAGGCGTGCGGCCCAGTAGGGGGTGAGCATGCAGTGGGCGGAGCCGGTAACGGCATCCTCGTTGATTCCGGCACGCGGGTAGAAGCAGCGGGAAACAAAGTCATGGCCGGCGCCGGGTGCGGTGGCAACAAGGCCTAAGTGCTTGGTGTGACTGAGGGCTGCGAGTTTGGCGAAGTCAGGGGCGAGTTCGTGGACCTCGCGTTTGTTGTCAAAGACGGCCATGATGTCGCGGCCGAGGAACAGCTCGTTTGGTTCGCAGCCCAGGGCGGCGGAGATTTCACGAGCGAGCTTGTCATCGGTGCGCATGGGTGTGGCCATGACCGATGGGAAATCCAGCACGTAGAGATGCTCCATGCGGTGGACCGGGAGCAGGCCGGAGATGGGCGAGCGGAAGTTGACTGTGTCGCAGGGAAGGCGGCCCTCTTGCAGCAGGGCGTGGGCGGCGGCGAGGGTTGCGTGCCCGCACAGGTCAATTTCCATGGTTGGTGAGAACCAGCGGATATCAACCTTGGCGAGCTTGGCATCAAAGCTTTTGACGACGATGAAGGCGGTTTCGGAAACGTTGTTCTCGGCGGCAATGGACTGCATGAGGTCATCGCTGAGGAACTTGTCATCACAGAGCACAACCGCGGCGGCGTTGCCGTGGAACTGCCTTCTGGTGAACGCATCGATGATGAGGATGGGCAGTTCGGTTATTTTGGGTGAGAACTCACGCGGCGCGGACTGAGACTTGCGGCCTTTCTTGCCGGCTTTGGCTGCTGGCTTTTTGGATACCTTGCCGGAGAGCTTGCCCGTGGCCTTTGAGGCTGGCTTTGTGGCGGGCCGCCGGGCGGGCTTGGCGGCAGATTTGGGGGCAGATTTGGGGGCTGGCTTCGCCGCAGATTTAGAGGCGGGCTTGGAGGTCTTTTTGCGTGCCGCGGATTTCTTTGCCATGGGTGGTGTGCTTCGCAAGGGTGGAACTGCTCTTTGACTCGGCGCAAGCGTATGGTGTTGTCTTGCCGCCGCGGCGAGCAAATTTGTTGGAAAACGTTCGCTGTCTGGCGGCCATCGGCCGGGTCATCACAAGCCGGTTACACACTATGAATCAACCACATGAACCCACCGGCCATTTGCAATGCACTGTGGTCTGCTCTGGGGGCCCCGGAGCTGATCTGGCGTTTCAGACTGAAGCGGTGCTGCGCATGCAGCGCGAATTGATGGACATGCACACGGCCGTGGATTCTGAGCGGTTTTGCGTGGCGGATGGGTGCATGGAGGAACTGCGCGAGGTTTACAGGCAGGCCGTACGGAATGCGATGCCGGATGCCGAATCGCGGCGCTTACGGGTGTGGCTGGCGATGGTGGGGGGGCAAGCCGCAGGCTACGCCTTGGCCGAGGCGTACGAGGCTGACTTGCTGACGTGGTCGCCAGCTAATGTGTATGTGCATGAGATCTTTGCGTACCCGCAATTTCGGAATCTGCGAATCGGGGGAAAGCTGATGGATGCCGCATCGGCCTGGGCGGCCGAGCTTGGAATTACCCAGGTGCGAGCCTTGACCATGACCGACAACGCCGCAGCACGCGAGCGTTTTGGGCGAATGGGCTACCGCCCCTGCGCGGTGGAGCTGATTCGGCGGGTGAAGTAGGCGGAAGCTGAGGCGGCCCCCAATTGGGGCGGCGGCGTAGCATTTGGCTATGCGGGTACCTGGGACAAAGATTTATCGCGCCTTTGAGGAGTTGGATAAGTTCACCGATGAACAGTGCCAGCGTTTTTTGACCGCGGCGCTGCGGCCTTGGTGGCGTCGTGCAGCGCGGTGGGCTGCGTGCGGGGCACTTGCTGTAGTGCTGTTTTCAGTTTTGGTAGTGGGCTGGGCAGTGATTGCCTTTTCGGGTAATTGGCGGATGGGCCAAGATGGTTGGGTAACACTCATTGGTACGGCTGTCATTTGTGCAGTGCCGGCGTTTGCTGCCGCGCTGCTACGGGACTGGTTCCTGCGGCGGCGGATGAGTTATGTCATCAACAATCGATCATCGTGCAACGGGTGCGGCTACAAGCTGCTGGGTTTGCCGGTGCCGGAGAGCAATGTTGTTGTGTGTCCGGAGTGCGGGCAGCCCAGTGAGGTGGACATGGCCATGGGGGAACTTGCAATAACCGCAGACGGGGCGCGAACATTCACGCCTGTGGTGCGGGTTGGAGCGGAGGGTTTTTGGAAGCGAAGCTGGACGGTGTGGCTGATGCGCTGGACCAAGCGGGGCGCCATTGCGGCGGCTGTTCTGGTGGTGCTGGCGACGTGTGGAGTTGTGTGGCACTTGGCAGCGGTTGATAGGCAAGCTAAGCGGGCTGAAGGCATGATCGCTAGCGTGGATGATTGGAAGCGGCACATCAAAGGCTTACAGCCCGCGGGCGTGAAACCGGAAAATACAAACGGATGGGATTTGTTTCAGGATTACAGCACCGAATTTGGAATGATTTGCCGGGAAACTATGATTGCCAATAAGGAGGCGATTCAGCGGTATGAGACTGCGAGTTCGTTTCCGATCGGCGACATTCATTTTCCGTATCTGGGTGTGAGCGGGCCGGAGCGTGCGAGCTCTGATGATGCGATAGTTAACGCGGAGCGTGAGTACGAAATTCACAACATGCTGGCTAAGGATGCAGTGCAGCGGATGCGAGCATCCGGGCTGCTAAAGAAGCTCGATGACATGGTCTCGGTCCGGCGGTATGAGCCGCAGCCGCTAGCAGGCCAAGACCGGCTGCGCTATGGCAGTGGCGACTACCGAGCATTTTACAGATTGATGTTGATGCAGAAGGGCCGCATTTCCCTGGCGGTGATGTCGGGCGATGGGTCGGAGGCCGTCAACGCCTTCGCGGGTGCAATGGCGCTCACTCGGCTGGCTACGCGGAGCCAGAACGAACTTGACTTAATTAGGGCTCGGAACACGGAGCCGGTGTTAGTCGTCACGATTCTGCCGTTGCTGCCGAAAGCGACTTCTGAGCAATTGCGTTCTCTCGCGGAGATTTTGGAACGGGCCGTTCCGCTGCCGCCGCTGGTTGAGGATTTTGAGGCGATCCGCATCGGAAGGTGTGATGATGTATGCAGAGTCTTTGTCGAACAGTCATCGGTGCGATGGGGCATCGCCAGCACAACGTCAATGCAACGCCAACGAATGACACCGTCGTCTTGGTGGAACGCCCTGCCGCTGGGCAGCTTGGATTCGAACCTTGCTGAGGTTGAGAATTGGATGAGCACCGCAAAGCAATTGGCGGTGACGCGCGCGATTGACCGACCATCGCCCGCCGAAGTGGGCTTTGAATCGCCGAAACATTACTTGACTGCGGAATTGGGGATTCCACAGGGCGCCGTTGCAATGCAGTCTCGGTGTGATATGGCGATGATGGCGTTTGATGGGCTTGTGACCCAGGTTGCTATTGAGCGGTACGAGCGAGCGAGGGGTGAGTATCCGGAGCGCTTGAAGCAACTTTTGCCGGAGTATCTGAAGGCATTGCCGCCGGACGCGTGGTCGTACGGGCCGCTGGTGTATCGGCGGCTTGACACTGCGGATGCACAGGGGCGGCGGTACCTGCTGTATTCGGTTGGGCCAGACCAAATTGATGGAGGAGGAATTGGCGTTGAAGCATCAGAGATGACCGAACGTGCGTATAGCACTTCAGGCGTTGGGCTGCAAGGCGATATTGGGTTTGGGCAAAAAGGCCGTGCTGGGGTGGAAGCAGCGGAGAAGTAGGGGCGGCGGGTATTGGCTGCGGGCGTGTGTGAGCGCGAGTGCGTGGGCAGATGTGCTTGGGCAAGAGTGTGAGTGTGTGGTCGGTAGATTTTGCGGGTATTGAGGAAATTACATGCGAATCCCGGGAACGAAGGTATATCGGGCGTTTCACGAACTAGACCGGTTTAGTGATGAGCAGTGCCGGAGGTTCATGCGCTCTGCGCTGCGGCCGTGGTGGCTTCAAGCTTTGAGACTGCTTTTGTGCTTTGCTGCCAGTCTTTTCGTTTTCTTTGGAGTGCTCGTACCTTTGGTCGGGCAGATTGATCTTCGACGGCGGCTGGACTATTTATCGTATCTGATCGTGATTCCGCCGCCGACGATGTGTGTCTTTGCGGGTTTATTATTCCGCGACTACTTGCTCCGTCGGCGACTGCGACGAGTGCTACGCAATCGCGGCGCGTGCAGAGGGTGTCAGTACCCGCTGCTCGGACTTAGCTTGTCGGATGCGAACACGGTTTCCTGCCCGGAGTGTGGCCTTGTTTCCGAGGTTGATTCGGCAATCGGTGAATTGGCGATGGGTACCGGCGAGGCGCGGCCGCGGGATAAGCGGGTTCTTGATGGGGATGCGACTGTTATCGAGCCGCCGTATTGGACGGTCCGGCGTCGCAAGTATCTTCGCCGCGGCATTTGGGGAACGGCGGGTTTCATTGTGCTCCTGGTAGTTCTTGCTGGATCGGCAATTGGCTATCGACTGACTGTGGTCGCGGCTGATGCGGCCAAAGCCGCGGTACTGTTTGATCCGGTCCGCTTGGTGGGCAAAGCTGTTGGCGGCCAGCAAGTTGCAGGACCGTCGACCATGGACATCCTCCAAGGCCTCAAGGACGAGCTTGACGCGTTCGGCTTGCAATTCGAGAGTTTCGAGTCTGTAGTGCAATTGCCTGATGGATCATTGGTTTCTCCAGTGATTGATTTCTCCACGTTCGGGTTTGGTTTGGCGACGGATAATTCGTATTGGCGCGAAGGTTCGAGAGAGGATGTACAATTCAGAGGTAATCAAGCGCTCACCGCAAAGGTGCTGCGGCAGCTGGCCGGCACGGATTTGCTGCGGCGTATTGATGCGATTAATGGCTTGACGGGGTTCGGGTTTCGACTCTTACCGTCTTTCCGTCCACCAGCATCGTGGTATGATTCGCGGTTAGGGACGGTATTGAAGCTTTTTTACCTCAATCAGTCCCGTTTCACTGTTGCTATGAGAAGCGGCGATGCCGCTGAGGCCATCATTGCACTTCGGTCAGGCTTGAGTATCGCTCGATGTTGCCGGGCAAACGCTGCTCCGCTGGGATTCTGGCTTGAAGTCACTATGTTGGCAACGGTGTTGCCGACGCTCTCCGGTGCGGATGATCCGACGCTCAGAGCCTTTGCCGAAGCGATTGGTCCGGATGATTCGCCGCAGGTATTGCTTGACTCGATCGAGTATTCGAGATTTTTAGAGCAGCAGCGGTTGTCCGAAGTGTTCAGCCAGACTGAGTTTACCCGCTGGGGCGTGGTCAGCGCGGCATCGTGGTTTTTAAGCCCACTTGACTTTAAGACTTGGTACGATTCGCGACGACTCGGCCGCTTCGAGGAAAATCTTGCCGAGAATGATGAAATTGCCGGGCTCGTAAGGGTGGTGGCACTGCTGCGGCCGGTAGATCGGATCGCCAAGCTGCAAGTCCGATCGCGGCTTGTGTCGGGCGGACGTTTCTTTCTTGGAGAAAGTGCAATTTTGACGCCCGAATGCGAGAGAAGTATAGGAAGCTTTGACCGATTATTGGTGTTGCGATCGGGTGTGCGCACTCGCATCGCAATTGAACGGTACCAACGAACAGCCGGGCTTTACCCTCTGACCCTGGACGAACTGGTGCCTGACTTCCTCGCGGCGCTCCCGACGGATCCATGGTCAGGAAAATCACTTTCGTACCGCTGGCTTTTTAAACGGTCCTCGCCCAGCGGTGCGTATCTCTTGTATTCGATAGGTCCGGACTGTGTCGACGATGGCGGCTCGCCAAGAGTTGAAATCACCACGAACGCTCCTATGTCCTATGGGCTTCCAGTTGGCACACCTGGCGATCTTGTCTTTAGCGATGGCCCTTAACTTTAAGCACCTGTACCAGGCGCGACTGCGAGCATATCGATCATGCGAATCCCAGGAACCAAAATCTATCGCGCGTTTGAGGAGTTGGACCGGTTTAGCGACGAGCAATGCGAGAACTTTCTGCGAGCCGCCCTTCGGCCGGGGCGCCGGGTGATGCGGTGGCTCGTCAGCACGCTGGTTGGTGGTGGGTTGATGGTGGTGTTGATGACGCTCGTGGTGTGGGCGATGACTCTGGTGCCGATGCGGCCGCGGGAAAGCGATGGGGTTGGTTTTTGGTTTGTCTCGGGTGGTGCCACGCTGTTGGTGGTGGGTGTTTGTGTGTTCTCAGCGGTGTTGCTGCGGGATTTTTTGTTGCGGCGACGGCTGCGGATCATCATCAGTACGCGAGGGGTTTGCCGAAATTGTCGGTACTTGCTGCTTGGCCTGCCGGTGTCGGAGACGAACACGGTGGCTTGTCCGGAGTGTGGCGCAACCAGTGAGGTTGATCCTTCACTGGGGGAGCTTGCAATCGCGGGGTCTGGAGCGCGGACCCTGCGGCAGGCCAATCAGTTGAAACAGAGTTCGATTTTTCTTGAAGGGTTCTGGAACCCCGGGCGGCTAGCGCTGCTGCGGCGGTTGGGGAGATGGGCACTGCGTACCGCGGTTGTGTTGCTGTTTGTGGTAACAGTGGGCGTGCTTTGGCGCTGGTTTCGGGCCGAAAGCGAAGCGCAGGCTGCCAATGGCATGCTCCAGCCCGGTGCTTCCATCTCGCGAAGATATGCTTCATTGCAGCCGCTCGGCAGCTCGCCAACAAGCGCGAATGCGTGGTTAGTGATCGCCGACTTTGGCAGGGAGGTTGGTGTGATCGCCTCGACGGTTTACCAGCAGGCCACGTTGAAGGCTGCCGCGGTGAGTGCATCGGCGACAAGTCCGTTGCTGCGGGTAGAGTATTTGGATGTGCTTGCGATGGGCAGGCCGGATCCAAGCGCTTTGCAATGGCCAGCGGCGGCGGGAACGGTCAGTTACCAAGCCGCGTTCAATGCGACAATGGCAGCGGAGGGCCAGCGGTTACTCTCGGAATCGGCGGTGATTCATGGTGTTGATGTGCTCGCGACGATGGATCGCTACGACCCGCCGTGGAATACCGCATCGGTAACTTTGGGCAACAACGCCGCGCAGTATGCCGATGCTGAGTCGCTGCGAAAGCTCATACGATTCTGCACAGGGCGGATCGCACTCGCGGCGAAGGCGGGCGACATGCCAGAGGTTGTTCGTGCGTTCCGTACCGGAATGACGGCATCTCGGCTGGCTGCTTGTTCGTTGCCGATATACGCGAGCATGGCGCAGTGTGCGCTTCTCGATGCAATTTGGCCGGCTCTGCGGACGGCTGATGCGGCCACGCTGCGGGAGATTGCCCGGGAACTGGAACGGGCCGATAGCCGTCCGAATGTGGTTGAGGCGATTGAGACCGAACGACTGATTGCCGAGAAACAAGTATGCGAGTTCTTTAGCCATCCGGAGAATACGCGATGGGGTGCATTTTCGCTAATGCAGGCCCACTTGCTCCGCTTTCCGAGGTTTGATGAGTGGTGGGCATCGCCTCCGCTAGGAAGCTTTGCTGAAAATTTGGCCGCAGTGCGCCAGACTGCGGACAATGCGAAGGCGTGGGGCCAGCAACGCCCGGTGGATCGGTTTTCTGTGAGTGGAGTGCTTCCGGTGCCGCCAGCTTCCGCCCTTTGGTACATTCAGTATTTGGGGTCAATTTGTGATATGACGATCGGTTGGTATGACCGCTGGCGAACTATGCTGGAGGGAACGAAGATGCTGGTGGCGATTGAGCGGTTTGAACGAGAGCATGGAGCATTCCCTCGCCAACTTGACCAGATCGTCCCTGAGTTCGCGGCGGCGGTTGCGGTTGATCTTTGGTCGGGTAAGGAGTTTCGATATCGAGTTGTCGACAGCATCGCATCGGTCGCCGACGGCGGCGAAGGGAAAGGTCTTGCCGGGCCGGGATGGGGGTTTATTTTGTATTCGGTGGGAACGGATGGAGTTGATGACGGTGGCAAGGACGCCGGCGAAGCCGCACTGGGCCTGTGGGGTCCGCAGCCGCCGCGTGCCGCCCCGCTGCGTGGGGACTTTGTCTTCACAAACCCGCCAGCTGCTGACCGTTGGGGGCTTGGCTGGTAGCCAGAACGGGATGTTCTGCTGGCGCAGGCCCTGAATCTGCTTGAAGTGAGAGGCGGAATGGTTCAGCCCGCGCCTTTGGTGTCCGGCCTCAATATCATGGCGAAGCCTTCGTGGCTCATCCGTTGGCTAGGAAGCTGGCCACGGAGTTTGTTTGTTTGATGTTTGGATGCAGCGTGGCCCGCGCTGCCTCACTTTGCAGATTGCTCACTATGCCCATTCTGACCGCTACCAACCTCAAACACACCTACGGCCACCGCCTGATTCTCGACGGTATTTCCCTCTCCGTCGAGCCCGGTGAGCGAATGGGTATCGTCGGCCGCAACGGCTGCGGCAAGAGCACGTTCATCAAGTGCCTCGAAGGCATCGTCACCCCTGATTACGGGGATGTGGTGCTGGGCAAGGGGATCCGCTCTGGGTATATGCAGCAGGACCCTGTATTTGGTGAGGATGAGACGTTGCGGTCCGCCGCGGAGACGGCGTTTGCGGAGCTGCATGAACTGCACCGGCAGCTTGATGCGGTGTTTGGGGAGATGGAGACGGCCGAGGGTGAGAAGCTGGAGCGACTGCTGAAGAAGCAGGAGCGGCTTGAGCAGGAGATGAACATTGCCGGTGGGTACACGATTGACCACAAGATCGACAGCATCATGCACGGTCTGGGGTTTACTGATGCGCAGTTTTCTATCCCGGTGACAAAGCTTTCGGGCGGGCAAAAGTCTCGGCTGGCGCTTGCGATTGCGCTGCTGCAGGAACCGGATATTTTGCTGCTGGATGAGCCGACGAACCACCTGGACATTGAGGGCCGCATCTGGCTGGAAAACTTTTTGAAGGACCAGTTCAAGGGTGCGGTGGTGATGATCTCGCACGATCGGTATTTGCTTGACAACGTGGTTGGGCGAATTATCGAAATTGAAGATGGCCGGCTGATTGACTACCCAGGCAACTATGAGGCGTTCAGAGAAATTCGCGCTCAGCGCAGGCTGACGCAGAAGCGGGCGTTTGAGAATCAGCAGACGTTCTTTAAGAAGGAGCAGGCGTTTATTGACAGGTACCGGGCCGGGCAGCGGGCCAAGCAGGCGCAGGGGCGGCTGAGTAAGTTGACGCGGATGCAGGATCAGCGCGGGCTGGACCGGCCGATGGAGATGGACTCGATGCGGCTGAGCCTGCCGAAGGCGGAGCGCACGGGCGACATCGTGATTTCCGCACGCGAGATTTCTAAGAGCTACACGCGTGATGATGGCACGGTGCTGCAGTTGTTTAAGAACTTTGACCTGATCATCGGCAAGGGTGAGCGGTGGGGGATCATCGGCCCGAACGGCGCAGGCAAGAGCACGCTGATTAAGATGCTGCTGAAGGAGCTTGACCCCGACAGCGGGGTGGTGGTGGTAGGATCAAACGTGAAGGTGGGCTATTACAAGCAGTCTCAGGAGCATATTGACCTGGAACGCACGGTCTCAGAGTACTTGCAGGATGTGATTTTGAAGGAAGTGCCGGGTGCCACTTTCAGCGAGCAGCAGGCACGTGACTTGGCTGGCGCGTTCCTGTTTAGCGGGTCGGAGCAGGAGAAGCAACTGAAGATGCTCTCCGGCGGCGAGCGCACGAGAGCGGTGCTGGCGGGGCTGATTGCCTCTGCCAAGAACGTGATGGTGATGGATGAGCCGACGAACCACCTGGACATTCCATCATCAGAGCGGCTGGAAGGTGCACTGCTGCCACCGGATGATGAAGCCAAGCGACCGGGATACGAGGGCGTGCTGCTGCTGATCTCGCACGATCGTGCGCTAATTGATGCGACGTGCGACCATCTGTTGATTCTCGATGGCAAGGGTGGCGTCTCGGCGTTCACTGGCAACTACAGCGAGTGGCACGAGAAAAACGAGATCAAGCTCAAGGAACAGGCGGCTGAGGAGTCAGAAGCCAAGAGCAAGGCGTTTGATGCCGAGAAGCGCCGCAAGAGCAATGAAGCCGCACGTGTTGATGCGGGCAAGCAGACCGCTAAGGCCACACCCAGCGGCGGCAGCTCGCAGGGCGGCGGGCGGCCTGAGAATCGAAACGGCGGCGGGAATGGAAATGGCAACGGAAATGGTAATGCGCAGGGTGGCAGGCCAAGCGCGGTTCAGCAACCAGCGGAGCGTGTGAAAAAGCCAAGCAACCCGCTGGCGAACTGGACGGTTGAGCGAATTGACACCCGCATCAAGCAGATTGAAGCGCGTGTGAAGCAGATTGATGAAGAGATGGCCAGCGGTGATGTGTGGCGCGACCCGGCCAAATGCGACAAGCTGGGGGCAGAACGCACGAAGCTGACGACCGAGCTTGAGCCGCTGGAGTATGAATACTTGAATCGCAATTCTTGATTGCGGATGAGGGTGGTTCAGCCCGAGGCGTTGCGGGAGTGGAGAGGACGCGGAGGGATCGGAGGGGCGCGGAGAAAGGAAAAAGGGGAATGACAGGGGGATGGGATACAGATAGGGTGGGTCGGTGGTTTGCTCGCCGTTCGCTTTGATTGGGTCTGCTATGTCAATCGCTCGCCACGCACTTCATGTTGCTGCTGATGTTCTGGCCACCTTGCGGGCTGATGATGAGCTTGTGGGCCTGATCGACAGCGCGGGTGAAGAAATCGCCATGGCCATCACCAAGGGCGGCAAGGTGATGATCTGCGGCAACGGTGGATCCGCGTGCGATGCCAACCACTTTGCGGAAGAACTCACCGGCCGGTTCCGGGGCAATCGGCCGGGGCTCCCGGCGCTCGCCTGCACCGATGTTGGCCACATCACCTGCACTGCCAATGACTTTGGCTACGACCAAGTGTTCTCGCGCTGGATCGGCGCGCTGGGCAGCAAGGGAGATGTGCTGATCGTGCTGAGCACTTCGGGCAATTCAAAGACCATCATCAACGCGCTCTCGGCGGGTAAAGAGCACGGGCTCAAAACCATCGCACTTCTCGGCAAGGGTGGCGGTGGGTGTGCGGGTATGGCCAAGATTGAGCTGTGCGTGCCCGGTGAGACAAGCGACCGGATTCAGGAACTGCACATGCTGATCCTGCACATTTGGTGTGAGATGCTGGAAGCGGTGCGGAGGCCGGGATAGTTGAAAGCGAAGTGCCGGGCGGGCGGGCTTCATCCCAATTTCACGAAACAGAGCGCGAATGCCCAGAACTGCGAAGGTGATGACGATCGCACTCGATCCCAGTACGGTAACCATGATGGACCATGCCCGAAGGTAAACCAGCAGCCGTTCCCGGCTGCCCTTGGCCCTGCTATCCCATGAGGAGCCGATCATCTCAAGCGCCCAGCGGCCATGGAGTAACACGCGGTTGCACGCCGTAGCATCGACATTCCTGTCGATGTCTTCGGATTTTGTGCCGGCAAGCGATGGTGCGGCTGTAGTCGTCGATCGGGGGCCGGCAATGGTGTGCGAGTTGAGCGGAACGCCGGACACCGCCAGGAATGGCGGTGCTACGGGCGGTGCTGCGGATGGTGCTGCGGATGGCGCTGCTTAATCGTCGCTCTGGTCCAGCACGGCCATGAAGGCCTCCTGCGGGATGTCAACGCGGCCGACGGCTTTCATCTTCTTCTTGCCTTCCTTCTGCTTTTCCAGCAGCTTGCGCTTGCGGCTGATGTCTCCGCCGTAGCACTTGCTGGTTACATCTTTGCGGAAGGCCTTGATGGTTTCGCGGGCGATGATCTTGCCGCCGATGGCCACCTGCAGGGGAATCTCAAACTGGTGGCGGTCGATCTGCTTTTGCAGTTTGCGGAGCAATAGGCGGCCGCGGTAGTCGGCGGTGGTGCGGTGGCACAGGAAGCTGAGGGCCTCGACCGGTTCACCGTTGATGAGGATATCGAGCTTGACAAGGTCGTTGGAGCGGAAGTCAAAGACCTCGTAGTCCATCGTGCCGTAGCCGCTGGTGAGGGCTTTGAGCTTGTCGTAAAAGTCGTAGATGATCTCGGCCAGCGGAATCTCAAGGGAGATCATCTGGCGGATTTCGCCGACCATGGCCTGGCCCTTAAACACGCCCCGGCGGTCGTTGCAGAGTTTCATCACCGCACCGAAGTGCTCGTTGGGGACGATGATCTCGATTTTGCAGATGGGCTCTAAGATCTCCTCGTAGGTGCCACCGGGGGGCAGCTCGGCCGGGTTGTGGACATCAATAAACGTGTTGTCGCGCATCTTGACGCGGTAGCTCACCGTCGGGGCGGTTTGCACGACTTCGATCTGGAACTCACGCTCGAGGCGTTCCTGGATGATCTCCATGTGCAGCAGGCCAAGGAACCCGCAGCGGAAGCCAAAGCCAAGGGCCTCGGAGTGCACGGGGATGAACGTAAAGCTGCTGTCGTTGAGCGAGAGTTTTTCGATGGCGATGCGGAGGCGCTCAAAGTCGCTGCCCTTGGCATCGCTGGTGGCTGGGTAAAAGTCGCAGAAGACCATCTGCACCGGTGCTTTGTAGCCGGCCAGCGCCTCGGTGGCGGGGTCCTGATCGAGCGTGACGGTGTCGCCGACGCGGACATCGCCCAGTGCGCGAATGGCGGCACAAAAGAACCCGGCCTCTCCGGGGCCAAGGGTGGTCATGCGGGTGGGCTTGGGCAGGCGCTTGCCGATCTCGGTGATCTGGAAGCTCCGCCCGGTGCCAAGCATGCGAATTTTATCGCCCACTCGTAAATAGCCATCCATCATGCGGCAGTACACCACCACGCCGCGGTAGTCATCGTACTGGGCATCGAAAATAAGCGCACGAGTTTGGCTCATCACCGGCGCCCGCGGCGCGGGGATGCGCTCACAAATGGCGGCGAGCAGTTCGGGGATGCCTTTGCCAGTTTTGGCGGAGACCAAGAGGCAATCCTCAGCCTTAAAGCCAAGCACCTGCTCAATTTCCATGGCCACTTCATCGCAGCGTGCGCTGGGCAGGTCAATCTTGTTGATGACCGGGATGATCTCAAGGTTCTCATTGATGGCCAGATACGCGTTGACGACGGTCTGGGCCTGCACACCCTGAGTCGCATCGACAACCAGGATCGCGCCCTCACACGCCTTGAGGGCGCGGGAGACTTCGTAGTTAAAGTCAACGTGGCCGGGCGTGTCAATGAAGTTGAGCATGAAGGCCGAATCGGCCTTGCTGCCGGTCTCGGTCTTTGATGCCGCGATGGAGGCTTCGCCGCCGGAGGGTGCGTTTGGGTCATCGCCCTCGAGCGCATCGCTCTCGGCACCTTTGATGTGGTGGTGCATCACCGTCACGGCCGATGCCTTGATGGTAATGCCGCGCTCGCGCTCGATGTCCATGTCATCAAGCAACTG
>JBBRKQ010000078.1:0-17951 GCA_038231815.1 Phycisphaerales bacterium | reverse complement strand
GGTGGTGGGCGGGCTGCTGGTGATTGCCATGGTCTACGCACTGGGGACACGAGACTATTTGGGTATTGGCGTGACCTCACAAGAAGCTGGAGGGGCTGGCGGGGCTGGCATGGCTGGAGCGGTGAGCATTGTCTCGGCATTCCGGGCGGATGGTGCGCACACGTGGAGTTGGTTCTGGAAGCTGCTGTTTACGGCGGTGACGCTGGGAGCGGCGTTTAAGGGTGGCGAGGTGACGCCGCTGTTCTTTGTTGGCGCGACGCTGGGCAACACGCTGGCGGGGCCGATGGGGGCGCCGACACCGCTGATGGCGGGGCTGGGATTTGTGGCCGTGTTTGCGGGGGCAACCAACACGCCGCTGGCGTGCACAATTATGGCGTTGGAACTGTTTGGACCCGGCTGCGTGCTGTACTTTGCGGTGGCGTGCTTTATGGCGTACCTGTGCAGCGGGCACGCGGGGATCTATCGCTCGCAGCGGGTGGGGACATCGAAGTTGATTGACCGTTGGAGAAATGCCAGACCTTGAAAATGCCCGCTTGGCATTGGCAAGTCAAACCAACTACGATCAATTGTGGGTCTCGGAGTGCACCAATTCGCAGCGGCCCAAAGCTTTCAGGCCAATTCAACCACCGCTGAAAAAATTTGGGATTGGAACGTTCAGCGGGCAGACTAAAACCGGAAAGCCTCGATCGCGTTGAAATGTGACCGAGCAAGTTCCAATTCCTGAGCAATGGCTTTTGCGTCAACTCTCGAGAGTTGAAAACTCATCGCTTCGGTACTAAGAACAAAGAGTCGTTTCAGAAACAGTGGAGCCTTCGCCAAGCCAAAATCAGACAGTAAAGTACTTCGCCGTTGAATCGCAAGCCGCAACTCAGTGGGACCTAGCTTCGCAATCGCATCACGGATAGTTGTTCTAATCATCAGCTCTATCGAAAGCAACACGGCGTCGTAAAACGAGAGCTTCGAAAAATTAGGCCTACCACCTGTGCCGCCGAAGATATCGCAGAGCGGTCGCAGATGGTTCCGGAGTCGGGTGTCATTCTGTGGCGTTGCTGAATACAAGAACATGAGGCCTTCGCGAAGTCTTTCACACGCTGCACTACGGCTCATCTGGTTAAGCTCAGATACTGCCGCTTTAAGTTGAGCGGGAATTGGCTGAAAGTCGCCCGCATTCTCAGAAAAAATCACAGCTTGGCTCGGTAACTTAGAGGTTTGTTGCACAAGAACTCGATCATCCCAACCTTTGTATTCTGTTTCCTGAGCAGAAGGCCGGCGATGGCTGATAATCTTCGAGATTCGTTGTGGAGTGATTTTGTCCGCACCACACCACCCTTGCTCGGCCTGGGCCTTTGATCGTGCCTGAGCCCTTTTTGTTTCGTCGAACCGGCCATGATGATCTAAAGGCATGTCTTCCACTCCAGTTTGAGATGAATAGTCAAGAAAAAACCATCAAATTTCACTGGAATGAATAGTATACCGACCGTTTTAAAAATCAATTAAATCCATACTTAAACCGAACAGACTGCCTTTTTAGCCGAGGTATCTCAATTCGATCCACGAAAACAAAAAACCCACCGAGGGGCGGGTTGTTGGGGAGCGTGTGTTGAGGACTTTGGATGCGATCGAACTGACCGGATTCAGCGGGCCTCGACGGAGAAGCCATCGGGAAGCGGGGTGCCGAGTTTGAGGCTGAGTTCTTCGAGCTTGCGCTCGACTTCACGCAGCGAGGTGCGGCCGAAGGAGCGGACCTTGAGCAGTTCGGCCTCGGACTTGCTGACGAGATCGGCCAGGTATTTGATGCCGGCGGACTCGAGGCAGTTGCTGGCGCGAACGGAGAGTTCCATCTCGCTGATGGACATGCTCAGCTTGCGGCGGAGTTCATCGGTAGCGGTGTTCTCCAGGGAGACCTGATCGCTGACGGCCTGCTCGCCGATGTCCATGTTCATCAGCAGCACGTTGACGTGCTTGCGAAGGATCTTGGCGGCCTCGATCAGGGCCATCTCGGGCAGGATGGTGCCGTTGGTCCAGATTTCGAGGATGAGCTTGTCGTAGTTGGTTTTCTGACCGACGCGGGTCTCTTCGACGGCGAAGCGGACACGGGTGACGGGGGAATAGTTGGCATCGACCGGGATAATGTTGACGGGCTGGTCATCGTTTGATGCGTAGGCCTCGGAGGCGGGGATGTAGCCTCGGCCCTTTTTGACGGTGAGCTCCATGCGGAGTTCGACCTTCTCGGTGAGGGTGGCCAGGACCTGATCGGCGTTGATGATTTTGACGGACGGGTCGGTCTCGATCATGCCGGCGACGATCTCGCCGGGGCCCTGGAAGCCGAGCTTGATGGTCTTGCCTTCTGCGGGGCAGTCACCATCGATCTGGACGATCAGGGACTTGATGTTGAGGATGATGTCGGTGACATCTTCCATCACGCCGGGGATGGTGGAGAATTCATGCTGAACACGATCGAGTTTGGCGTTGCATACCGCGGCGCCTTCGAGGGCGGAGAGGAGAATGCGGCGCAGCGAGTTACCAATGGTGGTACCCATGCCGCGCTCGAACGGCTCGATCACGAAGCGGCCGTAGGTGGGCGACTTGAACTTCTGATCAGGGGTGAATTTGGACGGGAGTTCGAGACCGCGCCAGCGAATAGCAGGCATAGTTCTTTAACTTTCTTGCGGCGACCAACGGGGTGATGAAAAAACGCAGTCGGAGCACGAGCAACACCAGCGGGCCGCCGCCACGGCTGATGGCTCTACTGTCCGGCTAAAAACAGACCGCCACGTTTCCGCAGCGGCCGGTGAATCGAGGTGACCGGCCCGAGGATTGGTATCCCGGACCGATCGGGAATTGCGGGTTAGACGCGGCGACGCTTGGGAGCGCGGCAGCCGTTGTGGGGAACTGGGGTGTGGTCCTCTACCGCGGTGACACGGATGCCGGTGGAGGTGAGGCCGTTGACGCAGGACTCACGGCCAGCGCCGGCGCCCTTGATGCGGACTTCGCACTCGGACACGCCGAGTTTGCGAGCCTTCTGGCCGCAGTTCTCACCGGCGCGGGTGGCCGCGAACGGGGTTGACTTGCGGGTGCCCTTAAAGCCGACGGTGCCGGCAGAGTCCCAAGCGAGAGCCTCGCCGTTCATATCAGTGATGGTGATCATCGTGTTGTTGTTGCTCGCCCGGATATGGGCGATGCCACGCACGACGTTCTTGCGGATTTTTTTGACCTTCTTGGCCATGGTTGATTCTCAGAGTACGAAAACGAGGCTGGAGCGAAACGGAACAGAACCGAAGCAAACTGGGGAACTGAAAGGACAGAACTTCGCAAAGCGATGGAAGCCGTCGCCAAGCGTCGCAGTGCAAGTCGTTGTCTGCCGCGGGCGGTGAGGCCGATGCGGACGGACGACGACGGACTGCTTAGCCCTTGACGCCCTTCTTGCCGGCGACCGTCTTACGACGACCCTTGCGAGTGCGGCTGTTGGAGCGGGTGCGCTGGCCGCGGACCGGGAGTCCCTTGCGGTGACGATCGCCGCGGTAAGCGCGGATGTCTTTGAGGCGCTGGATGTCTTGGCCGACCTTGCGGCGGAGTTCACCTTCGACGATATAGGTGGCGTCGATGATGCCGGTGATGCGGGCGAGGGCCTGCTCATCGACATCGCGCGAGCGCATATCCGGATCAACCTTGGCCTCGGCGAGGATATCGCCGGCAACCTTGGAGCCGATGCCGTGCACGTACTGCAGGGCATAGAAGATCTTCTTGTTCTCAGGAACGTCGATACCGGCAATACGGGGCACTCTTAAACTCCTTGGCACACTTTCGGAAACTTCCGGCGGCCACGAATGTTGCTGCTTGAACTAGAGATCTGCACTGGCTTACTGAGGGAGAAGCCGGTTTGCGGCGACGCGATCAGAAATGGAATCAGGGGATCAGATTAAAGGCGACCGCTACCGATCAGCCCTGCACTTGCTTGTGCTTCGGGTCGGCCTTGCAAATGACGCGGACCTTTCCCTTACGGCGAACGATCTGGCAGTCTTTGCAAATCTTCTTGACGCTGGAGCGGACCTTCATGGGAAAAGCCTCAAAGTACGATGCGATCGGAACAAAACAGGAGGGAAGTATAGGCCACGGAAAACGGTGTGTCGAGGGCGACTTGCCGCGGTAACGAAACTGGCGGCGATGCCGACTGAGTTGGGCGAGGCGTTCGCCAGCGATCCGTGCGGCGTTCGGAGTGCGTTTGGATATCAGCCGGCCCTCATCCCCCCACTCATGTGCCGGGTACCCCGACGCGATGACGGATCGGCTGTGCCTGTTGCACTGGCCTCACCGAGTGAAACAACAGTATTAATGTCGGAACGTGATGCGAGCCTTGGACAGGTCGTAGGGGCTCATTTCAACGGTGACCCGGTCGCCAGGCAGGATACGGATGTAGTTCATTCGCATTTTACCTGAAACGTAGCCCAGAACCACCACATCGTTGGGGAGCTTGACGCGAAACATTGCGTTTGGCAGTGCTTCGGTTACGGTGGCTTCCATCGTCAGCTTGTCGTCCTGTTTGGCCATAGGGTCTCGAATCAGCGGGAGGGCGGGGAATGCAAGGTTGGCGGTGAAAGGTAAAAAAGAGATTGTGGAAGAAAGTGCGTGCGGCGTGGATAACGCGGATGGCCCGAAAATTAATACGCCATGCGGGCGGACTGAATCTTGGAGCCGCGGCCATCATCACCGGAAAGGAACCCGGCGTAGTTGCGCATCAGCAAGTTGGCCTCAACGCGCTGGATGAAGTCCAGCACCACCGACACGACGATGAGCAGACCGGTGCCGCCGAGGAACTGGGTGACCGTGGGGTCAACCTTCAGGCCGGAGGCGATGACGGTGGGCAGCACCGCGATGACTGCCAGGAATGCGGCGCCTACAAAGGTGATGCGCTCCATGACGGCCTCAAGATACTCAGCGGTGCGCGGGCCGGGGCGGAGGCCGGGGATGAACGAGCCGTGCTCGCGAAGCTGCTTGGCGATGTCCTCTGGGTTGAACTGCACGGTGATCCAGAAGTAGCTGAAGAAGTAGATCAGCAGCACCTCGGCCATGATGTACAGGAAGCCGCCGAAGGCAAACTGATCACTGAACCAGCGGACGAAGCCGAGGAGGCCGGGAGCTTCAATCGAGCTGGCGTAGTTGAGAAGACCACCCAAGACGATCGAGGGGAAGATCATCAGCGAGCTGGCGAAGACCACGGGCATGACGCCGGAGTGGTTCAGGCGCAGCGGCAGGTATGTCTTCTGACCACCAACCACTACACGGCCACGGGTGTGCTTGGCCTGCTGAACGGGTATTCGCCGCTGGGCAACAGTCATAAGCACGGCCGCCGCGACGACGATGACGAAGAACGAAATCAGTGCGAGCAGGCCGGGATAGCCTACCTTGTCAGGATCTGACGGATTGAAGTTGGTGACAATCCAAATGACGGCCTGGGGCATGCTTGAGAGGATGCCGGCCATGATGATCATCGAGATGCCGTTGCCGATGCCGTGCTTGTCGATCTGCTCGCCGATCCACATCAGGAACATGGTGCCCGCGGTAAGGGCGGTGATGCCCATCACCCAGAAGAATGGGTTGTGGGCCCACTGAATCGCGATCATATTCTTGGATGCCAAGAACTGGAGCCAGCCGTAGCCCTGAACGATGCAAAGGCAGATAGTCGCGTAGCGGGTCCACTCCGCAATTTTCTGGCGGCCGGTTGGGCCTTCTTCCTGCAGCTTCTTTAGACCGGGCAGAACTGTGCCCAGCAACTGGAAGATAATTGATGCTGAGATGTATGGGAGCACACCCAGACCGAAGATGGTGGAGTGGCTGAAGGCACCGCCCGAGAAGATGTTGACCGCGGCTGCGATTTGATCGAAGTTGAACCCGCCCTGACCGTCGCCTCCGGCGCTTTTGTTGAAGCTGTCAACGATCATCCGGTAATCCATACCGGGCAGCGGCACCCAGTGGCCGATGCGGACAACCGCCAACATGCCGAGCGTGAACAAGATTTTGTTCCGAAGCTCTGCGATTTTGAAGGCGTTGATGAAGGCCTTGATGATTGAGTCGAACATGCGTGAAACTCAGAGAGGCAGCGGAAAGGGAGGGCGAAGCTCGCCCGCCGAGTTGAAGAACGCGAACGCGACGCCCGAAACGACAGACGCCTCGCCGGGAGGACCTGTCGAATCGGCAGCACAGAGCAGGACCTATCGACGGAGAACCCGGATATTAGCCGAGCGATGCACCGGGGCGGCAGAACCTGCTACAAACGGCGGGCCGTGGTGCACGCCGCGGTTGACGGCGGATGCGGGCACTGCGGCTCCCATATACACAAATCATCCACACGAACGCGGTTCACTGGCCTTGGCTGGCAGGCCGGGAACTTGGGGAGCGGAAACTGGCAAACACCAGCGGAGGTGACAACCGGCTAAAGAAAACGGGGCGCGACCTGTCGATCGCGCCCCGATGTATGGTGGAGGTTATTGTCTTGGGGAACACCCCAACAAATTCGTCTTCACTGGCTTCACTACTTTAACTGACTTGACACACTCAATTCACTCAGCCGCGGCAGCGGAGGGGGCAACGGCCTTGCCAGCCACGCCGGCCTTGCGACCACGCTTGAGCTTCTTGGTGAGATTCTTGGGTGAGCGATCCGTGCTGTTGCGATCAACACCGCGGACGGTGTCACGGCGGGTGCCGGTCTCATTGACGGTGCCACCGGCCTCGATCACAGCCTTGCGGACGCTTGCCGAGACGCGATTGGCGGCGATTGAGAACTTGCCCTTCAGACCACCCTCGGGCATGTTGCCGAGGATCTTGAGGTTGCGGGAATCGTCACGGACCAAGCCAGCTTTGACGAGCGCAGCACAGTCAATGGAGCCGCCCTTGGCGAACGAGGCGTGGGCGACGATGTCCTTGAGATTGACGATCCAGTAGGTCTCAGCAAAGCGGGCGTTTGAGAAGCCGTACTTGCGGAGGCGGCGGAACAGCGGCATCTGGCCACCTTCGAACGCCGTCTTGCGGGCGGTGCCGGAGCGCGAGCCTGCACCCTTGCTACCGCGACCTGAAGTCTTACCGCTACCCGAGCCGCGGCCGCGGCCAACGCGCTTGCGTGCCTTGTACGTGCCGGCTTGGGCGGTGATTTCGTGGATCATCATGGCTGGGATTCCTAAAACGAGGCCAAATCAGAGGCTGGTTGAGTAAAGCGGGGCAGAGGGTAGACCGTGCTGCGGCCCGCGGAGGCGGAATTGTGGGACCGATTTACGGCAGCCACAAGACTGCGATAGTTATTGGACGTGGACGACGGGCAGACGCGATTACGGATTGGCGGGAGCGGCCGGTGCACCGGACTCCGCGACAGCGGCGCGGTCACGGCGGGGACCACGGTTGCCACCACCGGGACCACCACGGCCACGGCCACCACGGTCGTTGCCGAGGGTGTTGACAGGGCCCTTGGGCTTGTCGGACTTCTTGACGGTTGGCACGAAGGCCTTGCCCTTCTCGATCTTGTCAGAAATTTCGGTGGCCTCGAGGGTCTGGCCGCGGAGCTCAGCGATTTGCTCCGGGGTGTGCAGCTGGTCGATGGCGTCGAACACGGCCTTCAGAACGTTCTGGGGGTTGGTTGAGCCGAAGCACTTGGTGAGGCAGTCGGCGACACCGGCGAGTTCGAGCACAGCGCGGACAACGGTGCCGGCGACAACGCCGGTACCGGGGGCAGCGGGAATGAGGCGAACGCGAGCGGCGGAGAAGGTACCTTCAACCTGGTGGTGAATGGTGGTGCCGATGCGGGCGAACTTCTTCATGTTCCGGCCAGCAGCGCGCTGGGCCTTCTCGATGGCCTGGGGGACTTCGGTGCCCTTGGCGTACCCGAAGCCAACCTCACCATTGCGGTTGCCGATGACGACAAGACCGCCGAACGAGAACCGACGACCGCCCTTGACGGTTGTTGACGTGCGGTACACGCCGATGGTCGTTGATTCAATACTGCCTTTTTCGTCGAGCATCTCGGCCATTTGTGTTCTCGGTAGCGCCAGCGGTTTCGCTGGAATTGGAATCTGAATCAGGAAAAAGCGGGTCGGATTCAATCAAACCGGCCGGGCCGGTGACAGGAACGAAAGTTAGAAGGAGAGACCTTCTTTGCGGGCGGCATCGGCCAGGGCCTTGACGCGACCGTGGAACTTGAAGCCGCCACGGTCGAAGGCGACGAGCTTGATGCCCTTGGCCTTGGCCCGCTGAGCGAGCAGAGCACCGACGGCGCCAGCCGCGGCGGAGTTGCCGGACTTGCCAGCAAGGTTGGCGTCCTTATCCAGCGAGCTGGCGGAGGCAAGCGTTTTGCCAGCCAGATCATCGATGATCTGGGCGTAGATGTGGTTGAGGGACTTGTAGACGGAGAGACGGGGACGGGTTGGGGTGCCGTCGACCATCTTGCGGATGCCGATGTGGCGGCGGTTGCGGCGGACGACTTTGTGTTTGGCGCGATCCATGACTGGTTGCTCGATAAAAAGGTGGGTGGATGACTCGTTCGGGAAAGCGGGTTTGACCGGATGGGGTCAGACTTACGCCGCGCCGAACGCCTTGCCCGACTTGCGCTTGATGGTCTCGGTGGAGTACTTGATGCCCTTGCCCTGGTAGGGCTCTGGCTTGCGGTGTGACCGGATGGTTGCAGCTAGGAGGCCAACGGCCTGCTTGTCTGGACCGGTGATGTGGATCATTTGCTTCTCGACGACGCACTTGACGCCGGCGGGAATGGTGACGTTGATGGGGTTGGCGAAGCCAACGACCAGCTTTAGGTTGGTACCGGTGACGGCGGCTGTGTAGCCGACGCCGACGACCTCAAGCGACTTGGCGAAGCCTTTGGTGACGCCAAGAATCATGCTGTTGATGATGGAGCGGGTGGTGCCAAAGAGGGCACGGACCGAACGATCATCGCCGTACTTGGCTTCATCCATGGAGACCTTGACGGCCTTCTCGGTCTGATCCCATGCGACTTCGATCTGGGGCTTGAACGTGAAGTTCAACGTCCCGTTGGGGCCGGCGACGGTAATGGTCTGGCCCTTGAGGGTGATGTTGACCTTCTCGGGGACCGTGATGGGCTTGCGTCCAATACGGGACATAGGTGGTACCTTTCAGAACAGAAGCGGATCAGAGAATCAAGACTTACAAACCGGGTGAAGACACGTTAGATTCTGTAGAACAGAAAGACGGAGGACGGGCAACGCGGGTGCGCTGACAGATATTTACTCGACGACGCAGAGAAGCTCGCCACCGATCTTCTGGACGCGGCACTTGCGGTCGCTGAGCACGCCCTTGGACGTGGAAACAACGCAGATGCCCAGGCCCTGGAGGGGACGGGGCAGCTGATCGACGCGCTTGTAGACGCGGCGACCGGGCTTGGACTCGCGGCGGAGCATGTGGATGACTTCTTCACCACGCGCGCCGTACTTGAGCTTGATGCGGAGCTTGCCGCCAAGGCCATCGGCGATGACTTCGAAGCCATTGACGTAGCCCTCATCCTGAAGGACCTGCGCAACACCGCGGCAGACGCCGGAGTTGACGCAGTCAACATGCTTGGCCTTGCCGGCCAGAGCGTTGCGGATGCGGGTGACCATATCGGAGATGGGATCGTTGATCGCCATGAGAGACTCTTTACTCGGGAGGACAGGGAAACAAGACGGAAGCGAGCGGCTGGAACGGATGAACTGCTGGAGGCGGCCGCTGTTGCGGGACGACGGAGGCAGGTTCCGCTGCGGGCTGCACGGTGCTGGCCGCAGAAACTGGAGGAAACTGGCCGGGGACTTACCAGGAGGCTTTACGCATGCCCGGAATCTTGCCTTCGAGGGCGAGCTTACGGAGCATGATTCGCGAGATGCCGAACTTGCGGTACACGCCACGGGCGCGACCGGTGAGCTGGCAACGACGCACCTTGCGGGTGGAGAATTTCGGGGGACGATTGCTCTTGACGAACTGGGCGGTGGTGGTCATGGTTGATGACTCGTATCGGTGCCGATTTCACGCTTTGCGACGTCGGCCTGCGAAACAGTTGGGGATTACTTCTTCTTTTCCTCGGGACGCTTGAACGGCATACCCAGTTCGGCCAGGATGAAGCGGCTGAGCTCTGGGGTGCTGTTGCGGAAGGTGATCGAGACGTTCATGCCGTGGGTGAAAGTCACATCGGCCATGTTGATTTCGGGGAACACGCCCTGCTCCTGCAGGCCGCAGGCGTAGTTGCCTTGGCGATCAAACGACTTGTCGGACAGGCCACGGAAGTCCTTGATACGTGGGCAGGCCAAGTTCAAGAACCGATCCAGGAAGTGCCACATCTTGTCGCGGCGGAGGGTGACCATACCCGCGGTCTCGGCGCCTTCGCGGACCTTGAAGTTTGACACGCTCTTCTTGGCGATGGTGATGATGGGCTTCTGGCCGGAGACCTTGACAATCGTGTCCAGAACGGTTGCCTTGACGTTCGGCGGGAGCTTGTTGTTCTCCAAGTGCCGACCCATGTTCACGTTCAGGACGATTTTGTCGAAGCTGGGCTGGGCCATCGGGTTGGTGATGCCGAACTTCTCGGCCACGGCCTTGCGGACATGGTCCTTAAAGCGGGTCTGCAACCGGGGCTCAACGCGGGGCTGCGTATCGGCCGTTGCAGCATTGGATAACTTGCCGGCCTTGGGGGCCTTGGGCATCTTTGCTGCGTTTGCGGCCTTGGACGCGGCGGCTTTGGCTGCCTTCGCTTCGGCGGCTTTGTCGTCAACCGCGGGCTTTGCCTTGTTTTTATTATCGTCTGCCATGGGAACCTTCAGAGGCTGGAGGACTGGATGCTGGGGAGCTGGGGGGACTAAAAGCTCAAGAGCTTGGTACTAAAAGAAACGAACTTCGAAACGCCGGTGATACGGAGTAGCGGATTTCCGCACCATCCGAACCTTGGGCCGCATCGCGGGGTCGAACTCTGATGGTCGAGTCCGACTGGGAGCATCAATTACTTTGATGCACCGCGAAGGGTTGAGAGCACACTGCCGTCTTTGGCGGCGATGCGGACCTTGGAACCATCGGCCTTCTTGGTGAACCGCACGCGGGTTGGCTTGCCGCCAACAACCGGGGACACGTTGGAGATGTGCAGACCGGCCTCGCGAGAAATGATGCCACCTTGGGGGGCGGTGCGCGTGGGCTTGACGTGCTTGGTGATGAGATTCACACCCTTGACAAACACGCGATCGTGCTTGGTGTCGATGCGGAGGATCTCCCCGGTCAGACCTTTATGGTCGCCGGATGTGATGATAACGGTATCGCCTTTACGAACGTGACGTGCCATATTACACGACCTCCGGTGCAAGAGAAACGATCTTCATGTAGTTGCGATCACGGAGCTCGCGAGCGACTGGGCCGAAGATACGCGTGCCCTTGGGGTTACCGTCGTCCTGAATCAGAACAACGGCGTTGGAATCAAACTTGATGTACGAACCATCGAGACGACGGGTTGCCTTGGTCGTGCGGACGACGACGGCCTTGGACATGTCACCGGCCTTGACCTCGGCACCGGGGAGGGCGCGCTTGATCGAGACAAAGACGCGGTCGCCGACGCCGGCGATCTTGCGTGTGAAACGGCCGGTGGCTGTTGAGCCGCCGTACACCCGGATCACGTACGCGATTTTGGCGCCGGAATTGTCGGCAACTTCGCAGCGTGTTTCTTGTTGAATCATGACTTACTCACTTTGCCGCGGTTGATGGCTTGCTGTCTGCTTGCGTCGTGCGGCGTACTTCGTTACGGGTCTTCAAACGTGCGGACTAGTTGATCGGAACTAACTCGGTGTCGGCCTTGATGTCGGCCTTGATGTCGGCCTTGGCGTCAACCTCGGTGTCGGCCGCCTCGGCCGGTATCACAGGGTCAGCGTGTTACTTGGTCTCTTTCGGGGCAACCTCAACAGCCTGGAACTTGGCAGCACCCTGGCGGACGATGCGGACGAGCTTCCATGACTTGGTCTTGCTGATGGGGCGGCAGGATGCCACTTCCACCACGTCACCCAGGTGCGACTCGTTGTGCTCATCGTGCACGTGCAGGACGGTGCGCTTGCGGATGATCTTGCCGTACTTTGGGTGCATCTGCGGGTTAGGGAACACGACCTTGCGGGTCTTGTCGCGGGCATCGCTCTCAACGATCCCGATGCGGGTCGATGAGGCGTCGGAAGTGGCGGCCACTTCGTTCTTGGCGGCTTTGCCGGCGTTCTTGGCGGCTTTGCCGGCGTTCATTGCGGTCTTGGCTGTTGCGTTCTTTGCGTTCATGGGAGTTGCCTGAGTCTGTTCAGGTTGGCAAGGCTTGTCGTCTCTGCGATGCGAACTTTGTTCTACTTATGCTCTTCGCTTTCGAAGAGCAGCGTTTTAGGCCTTGGCGGCCTTGGGTGCTGACTTGGCCGCCGACTTGGCACGCAGTTGCTTTGCCGAAACCTTGGCCGGCTTGGCGGCTCTGGCTTTCTTGGCCAGGCTGGTCTTGGAGTTTGGGTTCGCAACCGGCCGCATCGGGCGGAAGGACTTGGACACCTTCGCTTCGGGTGCGGCCGCCTTCTTCTTGGAGGGATTGGCCTTGTGATGACGAGCGGTCTGCTCGGTCGTCAGGCGGGCGATGTCGTGGCGGATTTTCTTGAACTGCGAGATGTCCTCAACCTTGTCGGTCACGGACTTCTGGCGGAGCGCGAAAAGAGCTGTCCGCAGATCTGCGATCTGCGTCTTAATCTCTTGCTCGCTCAATTTGCGGACCTCTTGGCCGGTCATGCTTGCGTTCCTAAACAGGGATCAAAGTCGGGGTCGAAAGAACAGTGTAAATCTTGGTGAACTGAGGACTGAAACCGATGGAAACTGGCTGAAAAATCTGCCGCGGGTGGTTGTGGGCACCAGCGTGGATTCTAGCGTGCTCGCTTCGAGCGGGACAGTACCGGCGGAGGCTAACTGACCGGAGAACCGGCACAGCTTTAGACGGCGACGCGGCGCTTGACCATCCGGCAGCGGACGGGCATTTTCATGGCCACGCGGGTCATGGCCTGGCGGGCGACCATTTCCGAGACGCCGGCGATCTCAAAGAGGATCGTGCCGGGCTTGATGCGTGCCGCCCAGTAATCCACATCAGCCTTACCGGTTCCCATTCGGGTTTCCAGGGGCTTCTTGGAGATGGGCTTGTCCGGGAAGACGCGGATGAACAGCTTGCCTTCACGCTTTAGGAAGTGCTGCACAGCCACGCGGCCGGCCTCGATCACGCGACCGGGAAGCCAGACCGAGTCCATGGACTGCAGGCCGTAGTCACCGAAAGCAACGTAGTTGCCCTTGGTGGCCTTGCGGTCGCGGCAGCGCCGGAACTCTTTGCGGAACTTTGCTCTTTTTGGCATCAGCGCCATGGTCTGGTCTCCGAAATCTGTTACCCGGGCGGCCGGGGGATGAATGCGTCAGGAACAACTGGAACTTCAAACGGCAAACGGTGTCGGACTGGAACACGAAGCGGGTGGCGGGCTTGCGACCGTGCTTGGGCACGGGCTGCCACACTCTTGGCTTAGCGGCGGCCGCGGGCCTTGGTGCGGGTACCGGCTGCAACCGGCTCGGCCGTCTCGATCTTGGCCTCGGCCTCGTACAGGCCCTTGTAGATGTAGACCTTGATGCCCAGCACGCCGTAGCTCATGATTGCCTCGGCGGTGCCGTAGTCAATGTTGGCCTGCAGCGTTGACAGGGGGAGTGAACCCAGGCGGATATCGATGGTGCGGCTCATTTCGGCTCCGCCTAGGCGGCCGGCCATGATGATCCAGACACCCTTGGCGCCCGCGGCCATGACGGCTTCGCCCTTCATCTTGGCAGCACGGCGGAAGGCCATGCGCTTGCGGAGGCTCTCGGCCACGGCCTCGGCGACCAGCTTGGCCTCGACGTCGGCGTTCTTGATCTCGATGATCTGGATGGCGACCTTGCGGCCGGTCATGTACTGCAGCTCTTCGGTGATCCGATCAACCTCGGCGCCCTTGGGTCCGATGACCAGACCGGGACGAGCGGTACGGAGAATGACCTTGAGCTCTTCGCGGGTGCGCTCGATGTGGATGTCCGCCACGGCGGCGTACGGCGGCTTCTTGTTAAGCCGGTCATCGATGAACTTACGGATCTTAAAGTCCTCGACGAGGAGCTCGGCGAAGAGTGCCTTGGGGGCGTACCAGCGTGAGCGGTGAGGCTCGGTGACGCCGACGCGGAGGCCGTATGGATGTGTCTTTTGTCCCATGGAGTGCTATCCGGTGGATCAGTAAACAGGAGGTCGAGGGTCGCTACCTTTGAGAGGTAGAGGGCAATGCGGTACGACAAACAAACGAAAACGAATGGCTGGGCTTACTTCTTCTCAACGAGACACACGGTGATGTGCGTCATTCGCTTTAAGATGCGGTGGGCACGGCCGCGGTCCTTCTGGTGGAACCGCTTCATCATGGGGCCTTCATCCGAGGCGGCCTCTTCGACGATGAGCTTCAGCGTGTCGGCATCGAAACGCTCGGCATCATCGCGGGCAGCTTCCAGAGCCTTGTGTACATCAACGGCGGCCCGCTTGATGTTGAACTGCAGGAGGTTCAGAGCGGTCTGGTAATCCTTGCCGCGGATCAGGTCGGTCAGCAGCTTGGTCTTACGGTTGCTGCCACGCTCAAAGCGATACAGGCCGGTGAACTTTGCGATCGAGGCGGGGGCGACGCCCAGAGCATCGGAGAGCTTCTTGATGTTCTCGGCCGAGCAGCGGGGGTGGTCGGAACCACGCATCCAATTGCGGATCGCGGACTCTGCCTTGATCTGGTTATTGATGCCCTTGCGAGGTGTAATCACGGTGGGGGCAAGGTCCTCGACCTTGATTCCCTTTTGCTTGATCACCTGGCTAAAGCGTTCGGAGTGGATTTGCACTGGTCAATTCCTGTTGCTGTCCTGGCGGCAGGACGGGGGAGGCTAAAGGCAAGACGCGGAGGCAGGACACGGAAACAGAGGACGAGAGAAAAGGCGGTGAAGAAAGCAAGACGCTGCGTGCTGGATGCAGCGTGGCGGCTTACTTCTTGCCAGCGGCGGGCGTGGCGCCCTTGGAGCCGTCGACGATACCTTCCTTGCGGTTGGTGTGGCCCTTGAACGTGCGGGTCACAGAGAACTCGCCCAGCTTGTGGCCGACCATGTCCTCGGTCACGAACACATCAACAAAGATGCGTCCGTTGTGGACCTTGAAATTGTGCCCGACGAACTCGGGGACAATCGTGCAGGCACGACGCCAGGTCTTCAGCGGCTCTTTGCGCCCTGCGGCGTTGAGCTTCTCGACACGGCGGAACAACCGCTCGTCGACATACGGACCTTTCTTCAGGCTGCGGCTCATGTGCTCGTTCCTTGCTTGCTGACGGCTGGCATCGGTGCCGCCGTCTCTGTCAGAAAACTAACTTGGTAAAGACAGGTTTGAAAAAGACAGGACTGGAAAAACAGACGAAAAATTCGGATCGCAAACGATCGCTCTTTACTTCACCTGGCCGTACCGCTTGCTCATGCGGCGACGGATGATGAGCTGAGAAGAGTGCTTGGTCTTGTCACGGGTGCGACCACCCTTGGCCAGAACACCGCTGGGTCCGCAGGGCGGGCGGTTGCCCTTGCTGCGACCTGAACCACCACCCAGGGGGTGAGCGTTGTGGCTCTTGGCCACGCCGCGGGTGATTGGCCGGCGACCGAGGTGACGCATACGACCGGCCTTGCCCCAGCGAACGTTCTGCTGATCGGCGTTGCCGACTTCACCGATCGTTGCGCGGCACTCAACTGGAACCATTCGAAGCTCACCAGAGGGGAGCATGATGGTGGCGTAGGCGCCTTCCTTGTTCAGCAGCTGAGCGTACATGCCTGCCGAGCGGCACATCTGGGCACCCTTGCCCGGACGAAGCTCAACAGCGTGGACGGACAAGCCAGTGGGGATGTACTTCAGCGGCATGCTGTTGCCGGGCTTGGGCTCTACAGCTTGCTTGCTATGGGAGACGATCTTGTCGCCAGCGGTGACGCCCTTGGGCGAGATTATGTAGCGCTTCACACCATCAGCGAACTGGATCAGGGCGATGTGGCAGGTGCGGTTGGGATCATATTCGATACCGATGACGGTTGCTTCCTGGCCCTCGTGGTCGGCTCGCTTGAAGTCAATCGTACGGTACTGACGCTTTGCACCACCGCCACGACCACGCGAGGTGATCTTGCCGGAGAAGTTGCGACCACCGGTTTTACCCAGCGGCTTCATCAGAGACTTTTCCGGAGTCGTCTTGGTGACCTCGGTATTGAGGTTCACCGAGCTGAATCGGCGGCCTGCTGATGTCTTGTCGTAAATGCGAATGGGCATATGCGTTTCCTGCGGAACTTCCGGGGCCAGTTGGCCAAACCCGGAGGTGAAACTGACAAAGGTTCTTAGAACGACCTCAACTGCGCGAATGCACTGAACAATTGAATCCGATGCGATTCAACTCTTAGAACAACTCAAGTTAGAACAACTCAATCTTCTGGCCATCGGCGATGCGGACCAGAGCCTTCTTGCTCAGGGCGCCGACGACTTTACCGTACTTGTAGTTACGGTCACGGCCCTTGCCCACCATCGTGTTGACGGCGACAACCTTGACCTTGTACAACGCTTCGATGGCGAGTTTGATCTCGTCCTTGCAAGCGCGAATATCAACTTCAAAGGCGTAACGGTTCTGCTCAGCGGCCCATGTGTTCTTTTCAGAAAGCAGCGGGCGCTTGATGACGTAGGTAGCTTCCATAAATTACTTCGCCTCCTTCTTGACAGCCTTGGCGGGCTTGTCGGCCTTTGCAGGCTTCTCGGCCTTCGCGATAGCACCCTTGGGGGCGATCTTCGCATCCTTGCCGGTCTGTGAGCCGGGGCCGTTCAACCACGCCTCAAGCTCGGCCTTGCCGATGACCAGATAGCGATGGTTCAACATCTCGAAGCAGTTAAGATGCTCCGGGCGGCACAATGAGATGGTGTCGATGTTGCGAGCCGCGTTGCGGGTCAGGGTGTCATCGGCCGAGATGGCGACCAGGGCGGTCTTGTCCATCTTCAGGGCGTCCATGAACACCTGGAAGTCGCGGGTCTTGGGGGCGGTGAGCTTTAGCTCATCGATGATGCGAACCTCGTTGTCAACCAACTTGGCCAAAAGGGCGTTGCGGTTGGCCTTGCGGCGCATCTTCTTGGGCATGTCCAAGCGGTAATCTTCACGCGTGCGGGTCTTAGAGTGGGCGTGTGCACCACCCTTAAAGATCGGAGCGTTCTTATCGCCGTGGCGGGCGTTGCCCGTGCCTTTTTGCTTGTAAATTTTGCGGCTGGAGCCGTTCACTTCCGAGCGCTTCTGCGTCCGGCTTGAGCCTTGGCGAAGGTTGGAGTGATAGCGGACGTAAGCCTGCTTGATCAGGGCGGCATTGATCGTGCCGCCGAGGGACTGCTCATCGATGGTGAGGGTGCTCACCTGTGAGCCTGATTTGTTATAGACGGGGACTTGCATGAGTCGGTCTCGTCTGACGCCTGCCGGAAAGTTCCGGTGGTGGGTGCGACCCCTGCTGGGTTATCCGTGGACCAGAGTTCCACGGGCCGGAGGGGAGGACTTGCTTCGCCTATCCGCCTTACTTCTGTCGCCCGGCGTGATTGCTTTCGCGTTCACTGGCGGGCCGCGGGTGCTTGTGGCACACGCGGAAGTAAGGGAGGATTCGACTTGGCTGTCATATCTAAAGCCGGTTGGACTCGGATCTAGATGGAAATGAACTGTTTGTGTCCGGCGGTTGTCTTGCGACCCTTTCGGACTCGGTGATGATCGTTTCTGATCACCACCGCTCAACTTGATTCATGGCGTGTCAGTCGCCGCTGTAAAACCTGTGATGCTGATTCGACCTGACAGTCCGAATCGGCGTTGTACGCTTAGAAACCCAATACCCATCCACCCAATACCCATCCACCC
>JBBRKQ010000077.1:0-18020 GCA_038231815.1 Phycisphaerales bacterium | reverse complement strand
GCGGCGCATTGCAGCCAGTTGGCGGCTTGGGCGACGCGATAGCAGCGTTCCTGAGCCTTGGCGACCACATCAGGGTCGTCGCTGGCGAGCGGCAGGCTGGAGGTTTCGGCCAGCACCAGAATGGGGCAGTGCGCTTTGTCGGCAGCCTCGTGCATTTTGCTGAGCATCGCGCGGTCTGCCCCGGCCAGCAGGTCTGTTGACATGACCAGACCGGAGAGGCCGAGCTCATCTCGGGCGAGTTTGGGGATGTCAGTAATTGCAAGGCCACGCACGCCCGGTGGAGCGATTCTGGACTTTAAGGCTTTGACCCACAAGGTGAGCAGCATGGTGACTGAACTTCTCCGGAGGGTCGAAGGCACTTGCCGCAAGTTGTTCGCCACATGGCGAATAATCGTGCTGCGGTCGTCTAAGATAGGCCCCTGAATCGACCTCGCGCGGTTTGGTCTTGGTTGTCGGCTCAGATGTCTTTTTTGATCCTCCGCTTGCCTTGCTTGTTTGTTACCTGATTTATCTGTGGCGTTCCCTCGCCTTCGGGTACTTTCAGATTCTGGTTCTCTGCCACTCCTGGTTCCCTCCCACCCTGGCCAACTCGTCCTCCAACCCTCTCCCAAGGAATTCCGATGTCCTCACCAGCCGATTGCAAATACGCCGCTACCCATGAATGGCACCGCCTCTCGGGCGATGTGCTGACACTGGGGCTTACCCGTTACGCGGTGGATGCGCTCACCGATGTCACGTACGCGACCGTGAAGCCAGTTGGCACGGTTGTTGCAGCCGGCAAATCTCTGGGTGAAGTGGAAAGCGTGAAAACAACAAGCGATGTGTATTCGGCGTTGCCGGGCACTATTCTGGAGATCAATTCAGCAGTGGTGACTGATCCGTCCAAGCTGAACGCTGATCCGTACGGCAACTGGCTGGTGAAGCTGAAAGTGACCGAGACCGGCGGGTACGAGAAGCTGCTGTCCGCCGCGGACTATGACAAGCAGTTCCCGACGGCTCACTGAACCCGTTGGCCGGAAGCGGGCTGGCGGGGTGGGGCTGCGATGAGCGGCCGGCGGCGTAACGCACAGGTCACCTGTGGCGGAGCATCCGCTGGGGAGATCGCTCCGAAAAGCCGTGCGTGCGTAAGGGTCGGGGAGGTAGGGGAGGAGAAGTTGGAGAGGTTTGGGGCCGGAATCGTGGGCGCGCAAATATGGCGCTTGTTTCGGGCTGCCCTGTTGGCTGGAGTTTGCTCGGATGGAGGGCCGGCTGGTCGTGTGGCTGTGTTTGTGTTCCTTTTGTGTGAATTTGGCCAAATGGCCTGCACTTTCAATGATTCGATGCTCCGCTGTTTGCAAGTCGTACCGCATGGGAGGTCAGAACATCGCCGCGCTGCAAGGCGTGGATTTGGTTATTGACCGCCCTGGCTTTTACGGGATCATGGGCGCTTCGGGCTCTGGCAAGAGCACCCTGCTGCACTTGCTGGCGGGGCTTGACCAGCCGGATTCGGGCACGCTCTCGGTTTCGGGAATTGGGCTGCACAGCCAGACGGAGCGTGATCTGACGCTGTTTCGGCGGCACAAGATCGGGATCATCTTCCAGCAGTTTAACTTGATTCCGACGCTGACAGCGCAGGAAAATGTTGAGCTGCCCGGTGTGCTGGCTGGCCAGAGCCAGGCGATGCTCCGGGAGCGATCAACTGAACTGCTTGGCTCGCTGGGGGTGGGCCACCGGCTTACGCACCGGCCAGATTCCATGTCGGGCGGGGAGCAGCAGCGGGTTGCGATTGCCAGGGCGCTGCTGTTTCGCCCGGGTGTTGTGCTGGCCGATGAGCCTACGGGCAATCTGGATTCGGCAAGTTCAAAGAAGCTTTGGACCCTGCTTGCTGAGGTTGCCGCGACCCACCAGTTGACAATTGTGATGGTGACCCACGAGCCCGCGGCGGCGGCGCACTGTTCTCGTGTGTTTATTCTGAAAGACGGCGTCGTCAGTGGCAGCTTTGAAACGGAGGGACTCGATGCGAGCGGCGTGGCAACTCGCTATCAGCAACTTGTTGCGTAGGAAGACCCGGACAGGACTTCTGATTGCCTCGGTGATGCTGTGTGCCATGCTCATCTGTGCTGTGGCGTGCGCGATGGCCTCGCTGACGCGGGGCTTGGATGACCGGATCAAGGCGACGGTGGGCGGGGCGGATGTGAAGCTCAAACACGTTGGCGGCGCATCGTTTGATGTGGGGCTGCTGGCGACGGCTGAGGCGTGGCCAAATGTTGAGCTTGCAATTCCGAGGGCGACGGAGACGCTTGCGCTGGTGCATCGAAAAACCCCGGGCCGGAGTGGTGCGGCCGGTGCGGCTGGCGTTGCTGGTGATGCTGCGGTTGGCGCGGTTGGTGCGGCTGGTGCGGATAGCACGGTTGGTACGGAACTGCGCGAGTCGGTGATCGGTATTGGAATCATCGCCGAGCGTGAAGCTCGGACGAGGTCTCTTGAACTGGAAACTACGACGGGCAAAGCAGGGGGCACGCCGCTTGGGCGGTTTCCGGCGGCACTCGGAGAGATCACCATTGATGTCGTGACGGCTCGGAAGCTGGCGGCCTCGGTGGGAGACACGCTTTCTGCTGAGCTGTTCAGTGGTGAGGTGCCGCTGAAGGTGGTGGGCATTGTGCGGCAGCCGCCGCTGGGCGCGATCTTTGAGCGGATGGAGTCGTTTACGACGGTTGAGCAGTTGTCGCTGCTGGCGGATAAGCCTGGGCGCATTGGTGAGATTGATCTGATCCTGGCGGCGGGGACGGATCCGCTGGCGTTTGTTGAGCGGCACAAAGCATCGATCGAAAAGGGGCTGACGCTGCAGGCGACGGCCAAGATCACGTCAGGGCTTGACAAGAACCTTCAGTCGCAGCAGATTGGCTTCGTGCTGGCGAGTGTTCTGGCGTTTGTTGCATCGGCGTTTATCATCACCACCGGGCTGACAACTGCGGTGGGCGAGCGGGCTCGTGAGCTGGCGGTCATCCGCTGCCTTGGTGGGTTTCGCTGGCAGTTGGCGGTTTCGCAGTTTGTTGTTGGGGCCATCATCGGTGGCATTGGTGGGCTGCTTGGGATGCCGCTTGGCGTGCTCGCTTCGTTTATTCTGGTCAAGCTCTTTCCGGAGCAGTTGCCCAGCGGCTTTGCGCTGTCGTGGCTTGGGGTGGTGCTGGCGCTGGTTGGCTCCACAGTTTCAGGGCTGCTTGGTGCGATGTTCCCGGCGTTTCTTGCCACTCGCGTGAGCCCGCTGGAGGGACTTTCGGTACGGTCCAAGCGGGCCAAGCCATGGCAGATCATCGCAGTGCTGATCGCCGGGGTGCTGGCACTGTCGGTCACGGTTTCGATTCTTACGCTCGTTTCGGATGGTGGTAATGTATTTTGGTTCTACGTGCTGCTGGGCGTTCCTTGCCTGCTGACCGGCTGGTTCTTGATCTCGGTGCCCACGCTTGCCGTGATCAATGCGTCTGTTTCTCCGCTGCTGGGCAAAGTGCTGGGCCTGCCCAGCGGGCTGCTGCAACGGTCCATAGGTCTGACGCCGTTTCGGCATGGGTTCACGGCTGGGGCGATGATGCTTGGTTTGGCCATGATGGTGAGCATCTGGACCAACGGCGGATCGATCCTGCGTGACTGGCTTTTGGCCCTGCAAATTCCTGACGGTTTTGTTCAGGGAATCAACATGCGGGAATCCACCCGTCAGCGAATTGCGGCGGTTCCGGGGGTGGCATCAACCTGCGCGATCACGCTGCAGGCCGTAGAGACCGATGCGTTTGGGATTCGCGGGCTTTCAACCTACAAGACAAGCTTTGTCGCGTTTGAGCCGCAATCGTTCTTTGACATGACCAAGGTGACTTGGATTGAGCCGGCTGGCGGTGCGGAGCAGCAGCAAGCAATTGAAAAGCTCAAGGCGGGCTCGGCTGTCATCATCGCTAGAGAGTTTAAGGTGGCCCGCGGCCTTGGCGTTGGTGACAAGCTCACGCTCAAGCATGAGGGGAAGTCGCACACGTTCTCCATCGTCGGCGTGGTCACCAGCCCGGGGCTGGACATCGTCAGCAAGTTTTATGATGTCGGTGAGGGGTACGTTGACCAAGCGCTTTCTTCTGTCTTTGGCTCGCGGGATGATCTGATCGCTCGCTTCGGCAACGATGCCATTAATCTTGTGCAGCTCAGACTCTCGCCAGATGCCGACGCGAAAAAAGTGTTCTCCGAGATTGCCAAAATCCGCGGCGGCGGCATCCTCTCTGCCGGCAGCGCTGTTGAGATCAAGGCCCGCATCACCGAGTTTATTTCCGGATCACTGCTGGTTGCTTCCTTGGTCGCAATCGGCGCGATGGTGATTGCGTGCTTTGCGGTTGCCAATCTCATCATCGCTGCAGTGGCCACACGCCAGTATGAGTTTGGTGTGCTCAGGGCCGTGGGTGCGTTTAAGGGGACGCTGGCACGGTTGATTCTTGGCGAGGCAATCATTATCGGGCTTGCAGCGTGTGTGCTGGGTATTGGCATGGGCATGCAGGCTGCATGGGGTGGCCAAAGGATGTATGAAGTGGTCATCGGGCTCGTGCTCGCCGTCCGTCCGCCGGTAGGGCCGATTGTGTTTGGCTGCGTCGCGGTTATGGCCATCACGCTCGCGGCGGCGGTGCCATCGGCGCTGTCGCTGCTTCGTAAACAGCCACGGGAGTTGCTCGGGGGCATGAAGGGCTAAGCAGGGGGGCTCCTGCGCAGCAATCTCGGACCAGTCCGGGGACCGAGGCTAGAGCCCAAACCGGGCGACCGCTCCTGCTTGTGATCAAGGGCGGGCGTTGTGGGCGTAAACGTTGGCACACGGGCAGTGGGTTTCCGATCTGCAAGGCTTCCTCGCCAAATTTCATTGGCGACTCAAAGGCCTATTTTATGCAGAACGCCCACGCCGCCGTTCCCGAATCAGTTGCCTTCCCGATTCACACCGCCGCCACGGCGAGAGTTCTTCTCGTGGCTGGACTGATGCTGGGAATTGCATCAACGGCGGCACGGGCACAGGTGAGCGATCCGATCGCCGATGCTGGCGGCGGCGGCGGTATCAGCGCGATCGAGGAGGCGATTCTCGGTCCTTCGCGTACGCCTGCTGAGCGGCCAAAGTCTCCAAATGAACCGGCCAAAGCTCCGGAGCAAAGGGCCAAGGAGTTGGAGGAAGAATCACGCCTGCACCTGAGTTTCAACGTTGACTTTACCAGTATGTACATTGGCCGGGGCTACATGCAGGAATCTGGCGGATTCATTGTGCAGCCCTCGGCCGTTGTGAACTATGACATTTACAAGTCAGAAGACCTGATTCTGACGGCCAACTTTGGTAACTGGAGCAGCTTCCATGATCGCCGCACCAACGCCAAAGAGGAAAACTCGTTCAAAGCAGCGTGGTATGAGGCGGACTACACGGCTGGTCTGTCCGCCACCATGGGTGAGTTTACCGTTGGCCTGAGCTATGGCTGGTACACATCTCCAAGCGGTGCGTTTTCGGAGACCCAAGAGTTTCTTGTTGCTGCGTCGTATGACGACAGTAAGTTGCTTGGCGCTTTCGCGGTAAAGCCCACGGTGCTGATCGCCTTTGAGACCGGAGTAGGAACCCTAGACGGATTTGACCGCGGAACATTTTGCCAAGTTGGTATCTCGCCGGGGATCGATCTGCCAGTGAGTGAGGCGTGGGTTCCGCGGCTTGAACTACCAGTAAATGTCGGGCTCTCGCTGAACAACTACTACCAGGAACCGGGCAGCCGCAAGGATGAAACGTTCGGCTTTGTCGCCGTTGGCCCAAGGCTGAGCATGCCGCTGCCATTTGGAGACGGCTTTGGTACCTGGAAACTCAACGCGGCTGCGACGTGGTGGTTTCTGGGCGACCATGTTTCGCAGTTCAACAACAAGGACGACACCGAGGTACAGCTTACCATTGGCGTGTCGGTGAGCTTCTAGGTTTGACCTCCGGCTGGTGGGGCAACTCTTCAGGGTGCCTTTGGTGCTGAACTTCTGACTGGGGGCGACCGTGGCCCCATCGCCGCCTTGAGACCAGGGCGGTTTTACTTTGGGGCCAAGTCTGCCAGCCGTGATACCGGATCGGTGTGCACGCCCAGATGTATCAAACGGCTACAGCCCGCCGCTAAGAGCCGGATGGCTTCTCCAAATCCCTGAATCGCCGGGCAATCTTGACCAATTTGAACCGTTTTCCCGAACTGAAGACTATCATCCAGCGAAAGAGTTAAGCTGTGTTCCAAGTTATGCTCAATGTCACTGCTCGGCCTTCGAGGACTTGGAAGCTCAGAAAGTTGTCTCAAATCGGATCCGACGAAACAGGGTGGGTTATACGGAGTTGACCATGTTTGGCTTAGGAATGCCGGAACTGCTCGTCATCGGTGTGATCATGCTTCTGCTGTTTGGTCGCCGCCTGCCTGAGGTTGGCAAGTCGCTCGGGAAGGGCATTATTGAGTTCAAGAAGGGCATCAACGGTGTGGAGGAGGAAGTGAACAAGGCTTCCATGCAGCAGCCCCCTCAGGGTCAGCAGTCCGGCCAAGGCCAGCAGCCCATGGGTGGCTACCAGCAGCAAACCGGGCAGCAGTATCCCCAGCAGCAGCCCAACCCGTATGCGTCACAGGCCATGCCAGCGCAAAACGGCTATGGCCAGCAGCAGTACCCGCAACAGCCTTATCCCCAGCAGTACCAGCAGCTCCCCAACCAGCCCCCGCAGGTTCCACAGCAGGCCGGGCCAGTCGGTACGGTCAGTCGGGCGGACAACGTCCACTAATAACTGCACTAACGCCATTGAATCCAATTTTATCCACATGACTAGGGAAAACCCGTCATGGATATGTAGATTCAAGTGCATGAAACAAGATTTCGTAAAGCCGGGAGCTTTCCGGGCCGCTACACTCTTTCTGATCGGTGTGCGGCCTGTTTCTTTATCCGGACCATGGATGGCACGGATGAGTGCCGCCCCCGACCTTGTCTGACGAAGTGCACAGGAGCCTTCATCAGAAGCCCACACAAGGAAGCCTCATGACCAAAGTTGTCGCCCGCACGTGGACAGAAGTAAAAGTTCAACGCCGCTCCGCTATTCCCGAGGGTCTGTGGCTCCGGTGCCCGGCTTGCGAGCAAATGATTTACCGCAAGCAGATGGAGACGAATCTGCACTGCTGCCCGGAGTGCCAGCACCATTTCCGTATCTCCGCTTCAGAGCGTGTTGCTCAGCTGTGTGACCAAGGCTCATTTGAGGCGATGTTCACTGGGCTGTCGAGTACGGACCCGCTGAAGTTTGTAGACGTCAAGTCCTATAAAGATCGGCTGAAGTCTGAGCAGGCCAAGGCCGGAACGCTTGATGCCTGCATCGCTGGCCAAGGGTTTATCAAGGGCCGGGCAACGATGCTGGCGGTGCTTGACCTGTCGTTCATGATGGGCTCAATGGGCTCGGTCGTGGGCGAGATGGTGACGCGCTCAATCGAGCACGCGACGAGCAACAACCTGCCGCTGATTATTGTCTCCGGCTCGGGCGGCGCCCGGATGCAGGAGTCTGGGCTTTCGCTGATGCAGATGGCCAAGACCTCCGCGGCACTGGCGAGGTTCAATCAGGCTGGCGGGCTGTTCTTAAGTGTGCTGACCGATCCGACCACGGGCGGAGTCACGGCGAGCTTTGCGATGCTGGGTGATGTGATCATCGCCGAGCCTAAGGCGCTGATCGGCTTTGCCGGTCCACGGGTAATCAAGCAGACAATCCGGCAGGATCTGCCCGAAGGATTCCAGACCAGTGAGTATCTCAAGCAGACAGGCTTTGTGGATCGCGTGGTGGCGCGAGCCCAGCTTCGCAGCGAGCTTGCTCGTGTGATTGACTACTGCGGCAAGTGATTTCGCATTGATTGACGATGGTGTGACCACGCAAACAGAACTGATCATGACAGCCCTCGCGCCGTCGCGAGGGTTGTTTTCTTTTCCGCGGCCGCTGGCAGCAGCTGTGCAGCAGCAAACCGGCCCCCAGCGTGCGGGCTCAACGTTCGTTTCAGCTTCGTGTCCCTTTCGCTTTACCCGGGCTTCTTGTAAAACGGAAGCTTGACGATGGTGGCATTTGCGGTGCCTTTGCCTTCGCCAAGGTCAATCTGCAGGCTCGTGCCTTCAGCGGTGTGGGCCTTCGCTACGAAGCCCATGGCGATGTTGTAGCCCAGTGTGGGCGAGAGGCAGCCAGAGGTGACGCTGCCGGTGGGCTTGCCATCGTGCAGGATGATCATGCCCTGGCGGATCTGGCGGGGAGAGTCGATCTTCATGCCTATGAGCTTGGTTGCGGGGCCGCCCTCAGCCTGGATCTTCTTGAGAGCCTCCATGCCGATGAATGTGTCGCCGTGGTCGGTCTTGTCCTTCTCTAGGGCGATGGCGAAGTCAACACCGCAGCACAGGGCGTTTATTTCCTCACCTAGCTCATGGCCGTAGAGGGGCATGCCAGCTTCAATGCGCAGCGTGTCGCGGGCGACTAAGCCGGCGGGCTTGATCTCGGCGGTGGGGCTCTTGGTGTCAATGTCCTTCATGATCATTTTCATGGCCATGCCGGTCATGCCTGCGGGCAGGATGACCTCGACACCGTCCTCACCGGTGTAGCCGGTGCGGGCCACGGTGAGTTTGGCGATGAGCAGATTCTTCACGGTGAAGGTGTAACGCTTGAGTGTCGGAATCTCGCGGCTGAACTTGCCGATGAACTCAATGACTCGCGGGCCCTGCACGGCGACCATGGCGGTTTTTTCGGTGATGTCATCCATCGTCATCTTCATGGTGCCGGCGGCTTGCACCGCTTTGAAGTGCTCAACAATCTTGTGGCGGTTGCCCGCGTTGACGACCATCATGAAGGAGTCTTCATCCTGGCGCATGACAATGACATCGTCCTTGACGCCGCCCTGCTCGTTGCACACCAGTGAGTAGCGGCACTGGCCGGTTTTCATATCGCGGATCTTGCGGGTACACACTTTCTCCAAAAAGCGCAGCACGTGCATGCCCTTGAACTGGAGGCGACCCATGTGCGACACATCGAAGATGCCGCCCGAACTGCGGACCTGCAGGTGCTCGGCCTTGGGCGAACCTGGGCCTCCGGCGGCGGGCTTGTAGGCCTTGGGCATGTCGTACCCGGCGTATTCCATCATGTCAGCGCCCATGTCAAGGTGGTACTGATGGAGCGGCGTCTTGAGAGTCATAGTGGGGCTTGCCAGAGAAAAAAGGTGAGGTTATGTGAGACCGATGAACGATTAAAAAGGGCGATTGATGATACGGAGCGACCGATAGCCGGAGCGACAATCGGATTACCGCAGAGGGAAATCAGGCGTTAGCAAAGGAACTCACGGACGGCAACCGGTGGCCTACCGGGCGAACTCAACAGCCCGGGTCTCGCGCAGCACGGTAACCTTGATCTCGCCGGGGAAGGTCATTTCTTCGCTGACCTTCTTGGCAATCGATGCGGCGATGAGCATGGACTCATCATCGCTGACCTTGCGGGCATCGACCATCACCCGCACTTCGCGGCCAGCCTGAATGGCGTAGGCCTCGCTGACGCCGGTGTGGCCAAGGGCGATGTCCTGCAGCTGGGTGAGCCGCTGGATGTACTTTTCAAGGCTGTCGCGGCGGGCGCCGGGGCGTGCGGAGCTGATGGCGTCTGCCGCCATGACGATGGGGGTGTAAAAGCTGGTGCTCGGGATATCGCCATGGTGGCCCCCAATGGCGTTTAGGACGGGGTCCTTCTCGCCGTACATGCGGGCGAACTCCATGCCTAGTTTGGGGTGGGTGCCCTCAACATCCTGGTCCATCGCCTTGCCGATGTCGTGCAGGAAGCCGCAGCGACGGGCCAGAGCGCCGTCAAAGCCGAGCTGGTCGGCGATGAGCTGGCTGATGAAGCCCACTTCCATGCTGTGGCGCAGGACGTTTTGGCCGTAGCTGGTCCGGAAGTGGAGCTTGCCCATGGCCTCGGAGATTTTGGGGTGCACGCCGCGGAGGTTGATTTCAATCATCGCCTCCTTGCCGTACTTAACGATCCGCTCTTCGATCTCGGACCGCACCTTCTCAACAACTTCCTCGATGCGGGCGGGGTGCATGCGTCCATCAGCGATGAGCCGCTGCAGGGACTCAACGGCCACCGTCTGGCGAACCTTGTCAAAGCAGGAGACCACGATTACGCCGGGGGTGTCATCGACGATGATGTCCACGCCGGTGGCTTTCTCGATCGCGCGGATATTACGGCCCTCGCGGCCGATGATGCGGCCCTTCATGTCATCGCTGGGGATGGGCACGGCCCGCACGGTGCTCTCGGCGGTGTGCTCCGCGGCGTATCGCTGGATGGCCATGAGGGTAATTTCGCGTGCCTTTTCTTTGGCGTGCGAATCAGCATCATCAATAACTTTGCGCACAACTTTGGCCATTTCCTGGCGAGAGTCATCCTCAACCCGCTGCAGCAGCAGGGCCTTGGCGTCTTCGAGTGTCATTCCGGCGATGGTCAGCAGCTTGTTTTTCTGCTCGGTGATGATCTCGGTGAGTTCGGTCTCTCGCTTGGCCACTGCCGCCTCGCGTGTCTTGCTGGCCTCAACCTGCTTGTCGAGGGCGGATTCTTTGCGGGTCATGTCCTCGAGCTTTCGCTCTATGGTGTCTTGGAGCTTGCCAACTCGCTGCTCATCAGCGCGAAGTTTGTCTCGCTGGATGTTCCATTCCTGCTCGAGTTTCTCTTTCTTGTCGAGGTTGCGTTTCTCGGCGTCCAGTTCGGCCCGCTGGACGGAGGCTTTGGCGTCGTCCTGACTGCGGCGGATAATCTCGGCGGAATCTGACTTGGCCTTGGCAAGGCTTTGGCCTAGGAGCATGCGGAGGAAGACAACGCCCAGAAACCCGCCGATGAGCAGGCCTACCAAAGTACCGACCGCGGCGGACATGAGGTCAAATTCAAACGCAGCAAGCGTGGGGGAGAGGCTCGAAATTAGGGAGGATGGCGGGAAGAAATTTAAGGGGAGAATCGGGATGGCGGACATGGTCGCTCCATGCGTCAAAACGCAAGGTTGAGCGACGCAAGAACTGCGAGGTCCTTCGTGAAGCCGGGCCGCAGGACAGCCGCTTTAATTGATTCTGCCGATCGACCGTTCAAGGTCTCCCGAGTTTTCGGTCACACGTTTCTGGCATGGGTACCAGAGTTTGGGCTGCTCGGCTTGCGAGGCCGTAAAAGCAGCTGGGAGTTTGGAGGCAGGGGCCGGACGGGAATCTTCAGGTCAAGTAATCCACCTGTTGGTGTGCGAAGGCTTGGCAGGGGTACCTGCGGTTGCCATACACGTTTGCGATCGGCCAAAGTGGCTTTTCGCAGCACGATCGCGTTTCATTTTTACTCTGCACGTGCGGAGGCACGTTGCGTGAACCGGTGGCAAATTGGGCTAACGGTTCAAACGCTTGCCGAGGGCGGAGCGATGTGCGGGCGGACTGGATTTGAAAGCGTTTCCGGGAGGGGGCTGGGTAGAGGCTGCTCCAAAGGACGTGGGACAGAAAATGGGAGAACGACGGAAGCTGGAAGAATCTATCAGCCGCGGCGGCGGGCAAATCCCGCAAGGCACGACCGGTGGGTTTGTCCGCCAGAACCGGACGGCCGGCGGGGACCAAAGACCACTAAAAGCGAGGCCTGCGACCTGGCAGGCCGAGGGGCTTGCAGGACGGGCGTCGGATGAAAAACCGGGGCTGACCCCGGACGTTTTGTATTGAAGGAACCTTCACAATCGGAAGCAAGTTGCGTTGGACAAATAGTTGCATATTCGCTTGCGTATTTGCGGCGGCTGTCATCCGGTAACAACCCTGCGCTCACGGCCGCCAAGAGACCGAGAGGGCCGTGGTCGGGGTTACTCCTGACGTTGCAAACTGGGCGAGTTTGTGCGGCGGATTAGTTGGGGGTGGTCAGGTCGGACCAGCTGACGAAGGTGGCGGTTGCTGAACCTGAAGCGAAACTGGTTGCTGTGATATCAGCGTAAATCACGGCGCGGTCGGTCATGGTGAGAGTCGTGAGTTCCGCGTTGCCGTACATGTACATGTCCTGAGCGGCGCTCAGGGTTCCCCGTGGATTCAGGAGCGTGCCGCACAGTTGGGCCCGGCCGGTCAGGGTTGCGGTTTGGGAAACGCCGGACATGAGCACGAGCAGGTCGAGGGTTCGGGTGGTGTCGCTGTTGAGCTTTGAGTCATCGATCATCGAGAACGTGGTGCCGATGTAGAGGCGGAGTTTGGCTCCGGTATTGAGAATGATGTTGCCGCGGTCCTGCATTGACAGTGCGCCATCGATGATGAGGACGCAGTCGCCGGTGACCGTGATAACGGAATCCTGCGTGATGCTGAGGCTTGCGTAGCGGGTTGTGCTGCTCGAAAGAGCCAAGGCGGTACTACCAGCGAGGGTGAGCGCGCCGAGGCTTGTGGGGAGCGTGGCAAAGGTGCTGACGCGTTCGATGCCTGCGGGCGTGGTGAGCGCGGTGGTAGAGCCGGTGATGACAGCTTGGTTGATGATCTTAATAACCTGGGCGGGCGTGCCGCCGACGCCGGTTTGGATATCGCCGGTCACTCGCGCACGGTCACTTAGCTCGACCGTATTGGTGGTCGTGGAGTTGCTGACGAGCGCGGGGCCGCCGCTTGAACCGCCGCGAGACCAGCCGGTGAGATTGGTGTCGGCGTTCATGGTGACGGCACCGTGGACGGTGACGCCGGCGACGGGTCCGCTGCCGGTCATCGCGCTGGGCGGCACAAGCGTCAGCGAGCTTGCCCCAGGCGGTTGCCAGTAAAGCAGGAACGCGTGACTAACTGCCGCCTCGAACATACGGGCGACAAACGGGTGCGTCCCTGCCGCGAGCACGGTAGTTCCGGACTTGGCAGTAATCGATTGAAGCCGATCGTTGTTGATCAGCGTGACGCCATTGATCGCAAAGTCTGATCCATCATCTGATGCAATGCTAAAGGTGTAGCTGCCGGCAGTTGTCACAACGATGTTGCCAGTCACGCGGATCGCCCAGTTTGAGGTCGGCCCGCCTTGCCACATCGGGAAGCTCCCACTGACCTCGTTGGAGAAGTTGATGTCGCGAAGAGCCCCCAAGGCTGCGCGGGTGCCGCTCCAATTGACCGAAGCGAGGGCGGATGGAGAAGATGCTAGTCTGTAATACTCGGCCAGCAGGTTTCCTCCTGCGACCGTCGCCGGCGTAACTGTCCACCGGGACTGAAGCGACCGGACGGCATCACCAATCTGCACGGTGCTCGTCAGTACGCTGTCATTTCCGGAGGTGGTTACAGCAACCGATGAACCGGACCCTGAGGCGCCGATCGTGCCGACGGTTCCGTTGGCATCTTCATCAAGGTTCTTGACAACTTCGCGGGCTCCACGCTGCAGGAGTCCTTCAGCGGTGTAGTAGGCCTGAGCGGATTGTGAAGTGACCGCCATCAGATCGACCTGGCGAGCGGCGGAGGCGAGGGTGCCGAGCACGGCGACCTGCAGCAGGACCAGAAGCATGACGACCAGGACAATGGTGACGCCGCGGCGTGATGATCGCGTTTTATGGAAGCGAGACACAAGCGGGTGTTGGATCCGGTTGGAGACCATGACAGATTATCGAGCGTTTTGAACGCGCAATTCACCGACTGGGATGGTCGCAAGATGGCGAAGGTTCGGGTGGCATGAGGGGTGAACGGTTCGAAATTATGGGAAATTTGGGTGTTGAGTTGGGTCGATCGCGCGGATTGGGCGCATTGGCGGCCAGGTTTGTCCGGAACGGCTCTGGACGAGGTCCCGAGCGTCATTGTGTGGATGCCAACTCTGCCCGCGTGCGGGCGATGTACCCGGTGCTGCGGGGCTACATCAGGTGGCGAATGAAGGCGGAGATCAGTTCTGTTAAGATTCCTTTACGATTGTGTAAATACCTCGCGATGATTTTGTGAAGGCCGTGGATCCGACTGGTGAAGTGTGGAGCGGTTGCGCATGGCTTTACGTGATCTTCGCAACGCGAAACTTGAAGATGTGATTGCTGCGCGCTTTGCCGTTGGCATGAAAGTAAAGATCCGCAGTGCGTTTACGCTGATCGAATTGCTCGTGGTCATCGCGATTATCGCGCTGCTTGTCGGGATTCTGCTGCCCTCGCTGAGTTCAGCCCGCGAGTCCGCCAGAAGGGTCAAGTGCCTCTCGGCGCAGCGGATGATCGTGATGGCATCGATGATCTATGCCGACCAGCACAAGCGTGGTGCGTTCATACCGACGATGGGCGGCGCCGATGACGACATGGCATATCTCAGCCCGCTTCTGGATCGTCCGGATGCGGCTATCTGTCCGAGCACCCGCAACACGGTTGATGCCAAGGCGATCCTGCTGAAGGCTGATCCGGCCAACAAGTACGGGCATGACGCGTTTGTTCATCTGACCGATTGTGCCGAAGATGCGGTTGATAGCGTTGGCCCGATCAGCTACCCGCAGTTTTCCAAGGGTGGTCACAGCTTTGAGGTCTGGTCATGGATGGGCAGTGCGCAGGGCAGTTCGCTGTGGATCTACGCGGATGGTTGGTACGACAAGTCATTTGGATACACAAGCCACTACCAGCAGCGAGCATTGAAAGTTGGCGATCCGGCGTCCCGGGTTGAAGGCCTGGCGCCACCGAATCCGTCAAACCCGCCGGAAGAGAGCCCGGAGCCTGCTCCGGGTAACCGGTCGATCCTGAAAACAATCACTTCTGTGCAGTTTCCCAGCCGCATGTTGCTGACGCTGGACTCCGATCAGGATCAGACCAACGACGCTGCCGGGCGGCACAACAACTGGCCGGAAAAGCACAACAACCACGGCAATGACGGCGTGCAGATGTCGTTTTTAGATGGCCATGCGTCGTTCGTAAAAAAAGGTCCATCGCTGATCGAGACGTACCTGCGGAGCAACAGCGACGGGGCGACGTGGGTGCGCAACAACATCGTGACGGGCCGAATGCTTCATCGAGGAGTGATCCAGGAGACGGTCCGGCTTGATCGGTCAAACGCGGTGAAGTGGACCATCCGAAACCCGGCCCCCTGAGTGCGCGGAGGTCCCACGGTTTCGGCGGCGCCGGTTCGAGTTGTGAATCAATTTGATCCTCATTGTTTCGCCCGACGGCCACGCGTGCCGGGCGAGTTTATTTCCCTCACTGTGCAAGAGATCACAGTCTCGTTTGTCTGTTCAAGGAGAGCCCATGAATACCCGTCCGAAACTCTTTGTTGCCTCGTTGCTGGCCGCCGCCGGTCTTGCAACAGTCTTTGCCGCCCCTGCTCTGGCCGACCCGGCCAATGTGGGCAGGGTGATTATCACTGAAATTTTCGCCAACCCGGCTGGCAACGATGACGTTGAGTTCATCGAAATCTTCAACACCACCAACGAGGACATTGACATCTCGGGCTGGTACATCGACGATGAGGATGCGACCAGCAGCTACCCCTTTCCGGCGGGCACGATCCTGCCGGCCCGCACGGCCAGGGCGGTGATCGGCAAGCTGTTCCAAGGGGTGCCGCCGAACGACCCGGCCAATCCCGGCCAGTTCCTGCCCTCATCGCAGACTTGGACCGCCGCGCGGCTGGATCAGGCCTGGGGCCCCGGCGCGAGCTCACGGTTCATTGTTCTCGATCTGATGATTACCATCGCCAATACCCCGACGCTGTTCAACGAAATCCCGTTCATCGTTGACAACTCCGGCACAGTAGTCGACATCGCCAACTACGAGAACTCCGTGAGCGGCTGGCCCGCAACCACATCCGGGGTTTCCATCCAACTGCGTCCGCAGTTCCTGAACAGTGTGGATAATGACCGCGGATGCGCGTGGGCAAGCTCCACTTCACCGCAGCTGAGCTCCATCGCCCAATCCAGCAGCGAGGTCACGTTCTCTTATCTGGGCAGCACCCCCTATCGCATGGCCGAGCCGGGCAACATCGCTTCGCCGGGCATCGTCGAAACTATCAGCCCGCCGGCTCAGGACCTCAACAACAACGGCATCGACGATGTTGTCGAGACCTGCGGCGCATTGGCGACCGACCCGGATTGCAACCGCAATCTGATTCCCGACTCCACCGAGCCCGATCTCAATGGCAACGGTGTTCCCGATGACTGCGACATCCTGCTCGACCGCGAGGGGACCGACCGCAACATGAACAACGTCCTGGACTCGGTGGACATCAACCTCGCTGGCGGCGCCAACGGCCGCGGCGGCACGCTGGACACCAACAGCAACGGCATCCTTGACGGCGCTGAAGACTTCGGTAGGGTCATTGTCACTGAGTTCATCATCGATCCGTTCGCCTCGCTTTCCCAGGTCGCACCCCTCACCGCAGTGAGTTCTTCACTGGAGTGGGTTGAGATTCAGAACGTCAGCAGCGGCCCCGTTGATATTTCGGGCTATCGCCTCGTTGACCTCGAAACAGGTGGAGATGGTTATACCCTGCCGGTGCCCGCTGGAACCATTCTCGCGGCTGGCGAAATCGCTGTGCTGTGCCAGCTCCCGGCGTTCCCCATCGCCCAGAGCGTCGCGAATTATACGTCCGCACAGGCTGTTGCGCTGTACCAGAATCTGTGGGGCACGACGACCCCGCAGGGCGCGCCGATCCGCTGGATTCCGCTGGGTCGCTGGAACATCCGCCAGTTTAACGCCACCCAAACCACCGAGGTTCTGACTCTGGTCAAGGGTGCAGTCGTAAACGACGCCATCGTCCCTGTCGCTCAGCCCACCGTCAGCGGCCCGCACCCCACGCGTTTGGTTGGCACTGGTACGATCGGTACTTGGGTCACCGATCGCGGCTATATCATCGACATGGCTAACTATTCAAATGCCAACAGCAACAACGAGCCGCTGAACAGCTGGCCCGGCTCCGACAGCCACTCTTCGTTCTACGTGCTCCCCGCGGGTAAGTCTGTTGTCGGTAACAACAGCGGACCGAACTGGCGTCTGGCCATCTCCGGGCTCGATGGTGTCCGCGGCTCCGCTGATTTGACCGGCCAGCCCAACTCCCCGTACGGTGCGCTGAACCTTGGTGAGGACTTCGGCTCACCCGGCTTCGTTCCTTCCACAATTCAGCAGCCCAGCGGCGAAGTCATCATCAGCGAGATCAGCGCCACTACCAACTCTGTGTACCCCGGCTCCAACCCGCTTCCCACTGCTCCGACAGTGACTGTCGCGGGTCGTGATGAGTGGGTTGAGATTCTCAACACGACCGGCGCGGCGATTGACATGACCGGCTGGTACCTGCAGGATGAAGATGGCCGCACCAGCGGGTTCCCAGAGGGCTCAATTCTTCAACCAGGCCAGGCCGCCGTCGTGCTCGGTACTGATGTCTTCGTGCCCACCGGTACCAATTTCCCTGTCGGCCTCCAGCCCTTGACCGGCATTGACTTCGTTCAGGAGTTCTACATCGCGTGGGGCACCGGCTTCCCGATTTTTACGGTGACTAACTGGTACAACAGTAATCGTGCGTTCGGTCTGGATCGGCTCGCGGACAACCCCAGTTTCATCAATGAAATCGTGCGTCTGGTCAAGCCCGATGGCGGCGTTTCGGATGTCGCCAACTATGACGATGACAACACCCCGACGGCCGTTGCCACTCCGCCCTTCGGCTGGCCGGGTGATGCGGGCGCTGGCATCAGCGTCTTCTGGAGCATCTACATTCTTCCGGGCAACTACACACAGGCGGCCAATGACTTCGGCACCAATTGGGCCGCATCTCTCACTGGCTTCGAGGGCGGCCGCCAGAGCGAAGTAAATCTGGCGCTTAACGCGCAGGGCTTCCCGGCCGGTATCTACAACCGCTCCACATTCGGTTCACCGGGCTATGTAGACGGAATCACCCCCCCTCGCTGCCGCGCTGACGTGACCGGCGACTCCGTCGTTGACGGATCAGACTTCGTGGCCTTCATCAACAGCTTTGGCGTGGGTGACCCAACCGTTGATGGTCTGGCCGATGTGGCCGGTGGCGGTCCGAACGGTAATCTGCCCGATGGCATCGTTGATGGCAATGACTTTGTGGCCTTCATCAACGCCTTCGGGGCG
>JBBRKQ010000076.1:0-18037 GCA_038231815.1 Phycisphaerales bacterium | reverse complement strand
TCGCTACGGCCATAACTGACTGGGGACCTGAAAGAATTGATCAAAGCACGCACCGTCGTGGTGCCCGGAAGGTGGTTGAATGACAGAAACCGATAGACCTTGTATACACGCATCGTCGAAACGGTCCAGCAACCTTACCGCGGTCAACATTCGGCGGCGGGCCAGTTTGGGCAATACCGTGGGGCGTGGCAATACATCGCGTCTTCTCGGACCAGCGTCTTACTTTGGATCAGACCTCGCTTTCCATCACCGGAGAGCAGGCCCATCATGCCGCCCGTGTGAAACGGGTGGTGACTGGTGATGTTGTCGATGTCCTGGATGGGCAGGGCAGCATGGCCCGCTGCCGGGTGACGGAAACCAGGAAAATTCGCGGGGAAATGGTGATTTCGCTAAGCGTTGAGCGGTTGGAGACAGCACCGGAGCCGTCGCCGTGGGTGCACGTTGCATCGGCAACTCCCAAGGCGGACAGGGCGTCGTGGATGATTGAGCAGCTTGCCCAGGTGGGGTGTGCGGCATGGTCTCCACTGCAAACGATGCGGGGAGTAGTGGACCCCGGAGAGACCAAGGTGGAGCGATTGCTGCGGATATCCACCGAATCCGCCAAGCAGTGCGGGAGGCCGTGGCTTATGCAAATCGCCGAGCCACTGACGCTGAAGCAGGCTTTGACAAAGGCCGGGGTGACGGTGTTGTTGGCCGATGAGACCGGCAAGCCAGCGATGGAAGCAGCAAAGCTTGGGCAGTTTCAGGCGGGTGCGGCGGTTGCGGCGGGGCCAGTCAAACGCCCGGTGCGATTTTTGGTTTTGATCGGACCGGAGGGTGGCTGGACGCCGCAGGAGTTAGAGCTGGCAGATGGTGCGCCAGGCGGGCCGGTGGGGCGGATAGCCCTTGGGCCACATGTGCAGCGTATTGAAACCGCGGCGGTGGTGGCCACAGCGCTGCTGATGCAGTTTGCGGGGCGATAGGGGCGGACGGGCGGAGGGGAGGAGGGGAGCAGGGGAGCAGGGGTTGGCGGCCGGTGGATGGCAAATAAGAAACTTGGCCATTTGGCGGTTTGGTCTTCATATTCTTGACCATGGCCAACGTGCTGAATCGTGAACAAATTGCCCGCCGCGCTGCCGCGGAGTTGCGTGATGGCTATATCGTAAATCTCGGGATTGGTATGCCGACGCTGGTGGCAAACTACATCCCGGCGGGGATGGATGTGTGGCTGCAGTCGGAGAACGGGCTGCTGGGGATCGGGCCGTTTCCGAAGGATGATGCGGTGGATGCGGATTTGATCAATGCGGGCAAACAGACGGTGACCGCGCGGGCGGGGGCATCGTACTTTTCGTCGGCAGAGTCGTTTGCGATGATTCGTGGTGGCCACATTGACATGTGCATTTTGGGCGCAATGCAGGTGAGCGGCTCGGGCGACATTGCCAACTGGATGATTCCGGGCAAGATGGTAAAAGGAATGGGCGGGGCGATGGACTTGGTGGCGGGGGTGAAGAAGATTGTGGTAATGATGGAGCACAACGCCAAGGACGGCACGCCGAAGCTTGTAAAGGCGTGCTCGCTGCCTCTCACAGGCGTGGGCTGCGTGGGGATGATCATTTCGGACATTGCCGTGCTGGAGATGGATGAGGCATCCGGCAAGTTTGTACTGCGCGAGGTGGCCCCAGGCTTTACCGCGGCGGAGGTCAAGGCGCGGACAGAGGCGGAGATTGTGGTGCCGGAGCGGGTGGGGACGATGGGGGTTTAGGAAAATGATCAAATGGTCAAATGGTCAAATGGCCAAATGGTCAAATGGTCAAATGGCCAAATGGTCAAATGGTCAAGTGAAGGCAGGCGGAATGTGCTGTTGGCGAGTTCGTGTTGCTGGAGGTTTTTGTGCCGCAGTTTCATGTAACAGGTCGTGATGTGTACGGGGGGCAAATGTGGGAGGCATTGGTGGAGGCGGCCTCCGCCGATGCGGCGGCGGGGTTTGTCTCGGCACGGAACATTGCGCCGCTGGCGGTGGTGCAGCGTGCCGATGAGGTGGGGCTGCCACCGAATATTTTACGAATGCGAGTGCCCGCGGTGGTGGCTGCTGGGCCATCAACACCAATCGGGCGGCGGTTGAAGCTGATGGCCATTGGAATTGGCATCGGCCTGTTCGTCATCGCGGGTGTGCTGTTCGTAAATCGCGCGAAGGAGCATTTGCTGCGGGGCGATTTGCTGCCCAAAGAGATGCACGGTGCGACGCAAAATGCCGATGGGCAAGCTGCCAAGTGAGCGATGCCTGCGATTGATTCGATGTCGCCAGCGCGAAGCCAGTGCGGGTGTGTCCTAAATCCTCGCTGTCGTTTTTGGCAGTTATAGAGAGGCAAGTCTCTCGATCATTTCGGAAGAGTCTGCGGTTTGCAGTGAGGCGTTGAGTGCCCGCTGCACATGTTCAGCGACGGCCTCGGGGGTGCCAAGGCCATCAAGCTCCTGCAGCAGCTGTTTGGTGGCGACGAACGCGTGGCGCGGCTTGGAGGCGTAAATGTGTGCCAATTTCAGGCAGCGTGGGATGACATCCTCCGGCGATTCAACACACTGGGTGAGCAGGCCTTTGGCGGCTGCTTGCTCGCCGGTAAGCAGGCCAACATCAAGCAGCATTTGGCGGGCGTTGCCAAAGCCAGCCTTGGCGGCCAAGAACGGTGCGGAGACGGCTGGAGACAGACCAAGTTTGAGGACCGGATAGCCGTATACCCCGCCGCGGTCACCGATGGAGACATCGGCTCCGCCGCACAGTGCCGCGGCGCCGGCGATCGCGCTGCCGGTGGCGGCGATGAAGGTGGGTGCGGTGATGCCGCGGAGCGTGATGATGCAGCGGGAAAGCAGGCTGAGCAGTTCTGCGGCGGTGCCGGGATTTGTGCGGCAGAGCTTGAGATCAAAGCCGGAACAGAAGCTGCGGCCCTCGCCGGCCAAAATGAGGGCGGAGTGTGGTTTGTGCGCACAGTCGCGGCTGAAGGAATCGAGTTCGGCCAGAAGCTGGGTGAGCATGACGGGGGTCATGGCGTTGCGCTTGTCGGCGCGGGCAAGAAAGAGGAAGGTGACATCGCCCTTGGCGTCGCGTTTGACGAGTTGTTCGGTGGAGTGGGAGGGCAAATGGTCAAATTTCTTAATGGTGAATCGCCAAGCGGGGTCAGGCGAAGAAAGTAAACGGAGAGGAATTGCGGCTGTGGGTTTGGCTACTGGGCAGAGGGTGATTGGGCGCGGGCAGTGGTGATGAGTTGGCGGGCGAAGGTGGCTGCCTCGGTAAGTTTGGCGGTGTTCACGGAGGTGGTAAAGCCTGCGGAGTGGATGGTAGCGATGAGCGCTTCGGTGGCAATGTTGCCGGGGGCGGGCTTGCCGGGGGTGCTTGCATAAGGGCAGCCGCCGAGGCCTGCGACCGAACCATCAAAGGAGCGAACGCCGTGCGAAAGGGCCGCGCGGGCGCAGTCGCTGGCGTGGCCAAAGGTGTCGTGCAGATGAAGGACAATGACGGGCTGGCCGAGGCGGTTGGTGTGGTAGCCACCGAGTGCAGCTGCGACGGCATCGAGCATGGCTAGGGTGGTGTCTGGGGTGCCAGCGCCGATGGTGTCACCCAAGTCAATCTCATCGCAGCCCATATCGAGCAGTTGTTTGGCGAGCTCCGCGACTTTGGCCGGGCTGATCGGCCCCTCAAATGGGCAGGCGATGGCGCAGGAGACATAGCCGCGGACGGACATGAGGTGCGACTGGGCTTTGGCGATGACTGGTTCGAAACGGGCGAGGGACTCGGCGATTGTGGCGTTGGTGTTGCGCTTGGTGAAGGCTTCGCTGGCGGCGGTGAAGATCGCGATTTTTTGGATCAGGGGCGGCGCCTCCATGGGCCGCGCGGGATTCACGTTGGCATCCAAGAGCGCTTCCATGCCCTTGTCATTGGGCACCAGGGCAGAGAATTGGCAGGGCCAGGGGGAGGCGAGAAAGTCGCCCCAGTGGGGGGTGAGTTCGGTCGGAGCGGCACCTTCGAAGTGACCATCGGGCGCGGCGACAGCGTTGATCATGCGGGTGAGATCAGCGCAGTCTGCGAGTTGCGGCACCCACTTGGGGCTTACGAAGCTGGTTGCTTCGACTTCATCAACACCGCTGGCGGCAAGCATGCCAATGAGGCGGAACTTGTCAATGGTGGGGACGATGCCGGCCTCGTTCTGCAGGCCGTCGCGTGGGGAGACATCGGTGATTCGGATTGCGCGGTGGCTGGTCACCGGTAAGTGAAGGAGGGCTGATGGGCTTTGGCGAGTTTTCGATGCCTGCGGAACGAATTTTTAGGGGTCGGGGGCTTTTTTCCTAACATGAGTGGCTCTGTTGTTTACTTGTAACTCTCCAGCTGTATCCCAAAACATCTCGCACCCCGCATTTCATCGCGGCGCGATGAAATGCGGAACCTGACCTGTGGGACCCGCCTTCACACTGGATTGAACTGCAGAGATACGCATCGCTGAAACAGCGGGCTCAACCATTGACAGCCTTTTTGAATTCGTCCATAGAAGCCCACGGCGCAAAGTCCTGACCGGGTGCAGAGAGCGGACCGCGAATCTGCTGTCGCGCTGGCTCCCCGCCTGCCTTTGCCGCAGCGCTGATTGCCGGCCATAAATCCTTGATTCGTTCCTGATCAAACTCTGCGAGTTGCGACAGTGCGCACGCCTTGTTCAGCAGCGAGCCAGCATCATCGGGGTAGAGCGCGAGGAACCCTTCGGTTGATTCTAGAGACAACTTTATCGAGGTGCGGCGGGTGGTTGTGTTCGTGTCAAACAGCAGGGCGTAGGCGAGTAGTTTGCGTGCAATCGCGGGCGCGCCTGTGTCAAGTATGAGTCTCTGCAGCACGGGGATCGCCTCGGTTTCCCGCCCACCAATGTTCAGCAGCGAGGAGCCGAGGTACAGCAAAGCAGTTCTGTCCGAAGGCACCTTGGCCAGAATCAGCTGCATCGTCGCGATCGCATCGGGGTACAAACCTTGAAGGAATTGCGCTTTGCCACGCTCGCGGAGAGAAGGCAAATCTGCTGGTGGGGCTGTATCGGTGATCTGTTTGGCCGCCGCGACAATACTGCCGGGCAACTCGCGCTTGGCTGCCGGATCAATCGCCTGCTGTGCCTGGGGTTGATTGATTGCCGAAACGGCATTGTTGTACTCACTGTCTTGTGCTTGCGCATCGAGCAGATCTCTGTTGATGACCAGCGATTTGATGAGGTACATCCACAGGAATCCGGCAACGATCGAAGCGCAGAAGATGAGCCCGACGACAACGGCAAGGTTTGGCAGGCCGACGTTGGTTGCCAGTTCAGAAAAGAACTTTCGAAGTGTGCCTTCGGGCCGGATAAGTTCGATAGCGCCAGCACCACTGACCGCTGAGCCGATTGCCGTGAGCGCTGGGCCAAACTTTGTGACCTCGCGGCCGATCGCCGCGTAAAGGAAACCAAGAAGCAGCCCGATCATTCCGCCGCATGGCGGCACCAATAGCGCAAACCAGAGTTGTGTTGACGATTCGTTGTAGCGGATCAATGCGAAGGTGAGCACAAGCAGCGTCGGGACGCCGACGCCAAGCAATGTGGTCTCGAAAACCTTCAGGCTTGCTTTATTCACCATGTTTGGTGGCGTCGTTGTGTCGGGTTGTTCAGCGCGTGTCTCGGAAGCGGTGTCTGCCATGTTGAACCCTTTTCTTGATCGGTGTTCTGTTGATTACACTTCGTGCTTTGATGACGCGCTTGCGAATTGGAGTGGGTCCACCATCGTTGGACGAATATGGCGCCTTGTGGTTGGTGCGAGATCCTCGCGTCAAACTCCTTTGCCACCGCGCCCAAAGCCGCGAAATCGCAGGGTCGCTCAGGGTTGGGGACAAGACCTATGAAAACCCTGTAACACGACTGAAGGAGAGCAGCCGCGGATATCCAGCCGTCGCCTCTTCTAATTCACTCCCCCGCCTTTGAGGCAGCTCCTCGCAACCGCGAGTAAGAGCCGAATCGACCTGCAATGAGCGGAAAAAAGGTTATCGCTTTGAAGCACCGCCTAGCCGGGGCCATAAACGGAAGAGGAGCTCGCGAGCAACGGTGGGACGTGGCTGAGGCGTCACACTTGGAGTGGCCTGAGTACATGCAACTTGTTACTCACCGACTCGCCTCAAATCGTAGCGAGAATCTGTCCGTCCTCCGCAGAAATCAATAATGCGAATTTGTATTTTCTGGGGGTAGCACTAGAGCTTGCGCATCAAAAAAATAGTTCGGCGGTGGTCCCTGAAAGCCACTTGCAACGCTTCTTCGCCGCTCCGGCTTCTCAGTTGCGTTTTGAAGCGGCTTGTACTTGGGGACTGGGTTCGAATCAGTCGCCAAGGGTCAATATGGATGAATTGGTCAGAAATGTCGCAGTACATCTCAGTTCTTGAGGGCCGAGGGTCGTCGCCGAACGCTTCGGAGGCAGCCGGACCAAGCGGTTCGCCACGGGCGTACCGCAGTTCCTCTGCCGTTGACTTAGCGAGGCATTCGCTAATCGATGATGATCTATATAGGAGTCAATACTTACACGTTAGGCGTTTTCAGATCTGTTAATCTGGGTAAGCTGCGGAAGATTAGTGGTAAGATTGGGTTAAGGATCGGTAAAGAGATCAAAGATCAGTGAAAATGCGAAGCATTTTGTAGCATATGGCAGGTCAACATCAAATCAAGGGGGTAGAATACCAAGAGAGGTTTGATTGAGAGAGACTTCTTGTTTACCTCCGCCGCACTCAACATCCGGTCGCATCCGGTTGCGGTGGTTGGTACGTCCAGCTGGTTCGATTTCACCTTTTTTTGCAGGTTTTTAGAATGGTTTCCTCGCCCACACGTTCTTCTTTTTCGATGATTATTGCTGGCGCGCTCGTCGCTGTCGGTGCAGCCTCGGTGTCAATGGCTGACACCGTGATTGCTTCTGGCGCTGCCAGCGGGGCGGGCATTCGTGCCTTGTCTGCCGCCACGTACGCCGGCTCGGCCACGCACGACTTTGGCTACGGCAACACGTCGCAGTTTGCGACGTTTACTGGGTCAACGTTTTCGGCCGCGCAGAATGCCGTTGGCCCGTCGACGCTGAGCGGGTTGCCCGGCGGATGGCTTAATAGTGGCAACGCGGCCGGTAGCTGGAGCAGCTCCAACGCTGCTCGCGACACCATCATGAACAATTCCGGCGCTCGCTGGATCGGCAGCCCAAACAACCAGTCGGGCAGCTCGGGCGACAGCGTCCTGTTCGCCATTCCGTTCTATTCCGACAGCGCTGTGAGCACGACGCTGACCTTGACGTTTGCCAGCGATAACAGCCTCGGCAGCTCTCCAACGATTCAGAATAACATCGGAGCCGGATTTCAAAACGCGGGTGTATTCCTGAACGGCACGAATCTGCCGATCGCGGCCGTCGGTGGCGGCAGTTCGCAGCCGAACCTGTACACATCACTGCAGCAGGAAGTGCTGACGGTGAATCTGAACGCAGGCTTGAACTGGCTCTACCTTCACCAGTTCAACTCTGGCGGCCCCGGTGGCTCAGGGTTTACGATCAACTTTGCTGGCAACAACGTTTCGCTCGTTCCGCTGCCAACAGCGGTCTGGAGCGGTTTGGCCGGCCTGGTCGGCGTGGGTGGTGTGGTCGTCGCCCGCAGGCGTCGTATGGCCTGAGTTGTCCTTTAATATAGTTCATGTTGAAGCGGCACCCTGAATTGGGTGCCGCTTTTTTTAAATGGCAGGCGAGCCATTCTCAGGCAAGCTGTCCATTCATTTGATCGCAGCAGGCCCGCAGGAAACAACAACATACGCGGAGCTGTGCGAGGTAAGCAAAAAGAAGTGCCAAGTGGACGGATATGCAGCGGAGCAGTTTCAAGATCTCGAAGTTGAGACGGGGCGGGTGCTGGCGTCACTTGGTCCGTCGGCTGCCGGTCAGAGGGTCTCAGGACTCGTTCAAAATCCAGCGAAATTCTCGCCAGAAGGACATCCCTGTGTCCTTTCAAACACTCCGATTCGGCAAATCTGGAGAATTTGTCGGCTCACTCTCGGATCACGTCACGTGGGCCGTGCATACTTCGTGCCGGGTGGCTTTCATCGGGCTGGCTTGCCTTCGTCTGATTCGTGCTCGGTGTGCTGCTTTCCTGGATCCCTGACTCATGAGTTCGCTGCTGAATCCAAATCTCGTCGGTCGTCCGGTGGAAGTCGCCGCCGCCTGCGTAGCTGCCGGGGTGCGGCCAGCCTCATCTGATCTGGGGCGCGGCGTGCTCGCCCGTTGGCGGCTGCGAGGGGATCAATCACAGGTGGCGGCTTCTGCACCGCTGGTACAGCGGGTGTTGGCTTCTCGCAATATCACCGATGCGGCATTTTTAGATCCGAAACTGTCGGAAATGCACAGTCCATCACTGATGCCTGATATTGACAAGGCGGCAGAGCGGATTCTGCGGGCACTAAAGGCCGGCGAACCGGTGGTGATTTATGGTGACTATGACGTGGATGGGGTCACTTCAACAGCGATTCTGTTTCACATGATGCGTGAGCTTGAACCGGCGGCGGAGGTTCGCACGTATGTGCCGCACCGTGTGGAAGAGGGGTACGGCTTGGCGGTCGCAGCGATTGAGCAGTTGGCAGCGGATGGGGCCAGGGTGATTGTGTCGGTTGATTGCGGGGTGACGGCGACCGAGCCAGCGAAGGCGGCCAAGCGGCTTGGGGTTGATCTGATTATTACCGATCACCACAACCCACCGGAGCGGATGGAGGACTTGCCCGATGCGTTCGCAGTGGTGCATCCGCGACGGCCGGATTCGCAGTATCCGTTCGGTGAACTCTCGGGCGCTGGCGTGGCGTACAAGCTGGCGTGGCGGCTGGCGACCATGCACTTTGGTTCGCCCAAACTGCCGCAGCCCCTCCGCGAATTGCTTGTCGAGCTGCTGGCGTTTGCAGCGCTCGGAGCGGTGGCGGATATTGTGCCGCTGGTGGGTGAGAACCGCGTGCTCACGAAATTTGGCATGATGCGGATCAAAGAATCGCGGTTTATTGGCCTGCGGGCCCTGGTGCGGGCGGCCCGGCTGGACAGCGACAGCGTCTCGACGTATGACGTGGGATTCAAGCTTGGCCCACGGTTAAACGCCTGCGGACGGATGGCACACGCGGAGCGGGCGGTTCATTTGTTTACGCGGGCGAGCGTGGCCGAGGCGGATGTGATTGCCAAAAGCTTGGAATCGCTCAACGAAGAGCGGCGAGCGACCGAGCGCGAAATTTTCCGTCAAGCCCTGATCATGGTTGCGGAGAAGGGGATGGACAAGCCAAGCTGCCGCGGCATTGTGCTGGCCCACCCGGATTGGCACGTTGGTGTTGTCGGGATTGTGTGCTCACGGCTGGTGGAGCGATTCTGCAAGCCCACGATATTGATGGGGCAGAAAGATGGACATTGGCACGGCTCGGGAAGATCTGTTGAAGGTGTTAGCCTGCACGCGGCGATCGCACGTGCCGCGGCACATACGGTGAAGTTTGGCGGGCACGACATGGCGGCCGGGTTGGCGGTTTCACACGAGCAGTACGACTCGTTTGTGCGCGCATTCGCAGAAGCCTGCGACGAGCTCGTGGCTGATGAGCACATGATTCCCAAGCTGACGGTGGATGCGGTTGCCGGCGGGCACGAGATTTCGCTGGCTGTGGCCAAGACGCTGCGCACGATGGAGCCATGCGGGGCTGGGAACCCGCACGTGCGGCTGCTGGTGCGCGATTTGGAGTTGTACAGCAATCCAAAGCCACTTGGGAAAACCGGCGAGCACATGAAGCTCACGTTTCGCTTTGGTGGCGGCGTGGGGGCGAATGTGGGAGCGGGTGAGCGTTTGCCCGCGGGCGGGTTTGTGATGGTCACGGCTTGGTCATGGGCCAAGCGTGCGGAGCTGCTGCGGGTTGGCAGCCGCTACGACATCGTTGTGAAACCCGGTGTCAACGAGTGGAACGGCAATGAGAGTGTTGAGGCGACGCTGGAGGACCTTCGAGAAAGCAGCGGGGGGTGAGGTGGGGCGAGGCTGAGGACTGGACCTTTGAACCCGGGCGCGAGATCTCTGTGCACGGATTTGCTGCCGAGCCAACGGAAGTCGAAATTGAGGCAGGAGCGCTCGCTGTCGAGGGCTGCAGGTCAATTCTCGCCGCGGGGTGCGGCTGTTGAGATCAGACGCACCACCGGAGTACCGGCATCGGAGAACATGAGTTGCCGGTCAACCTTCGTGCCATCGGCCATTGTCACGCTTCGGGAGACGACGCCGGTTGCCGGATCAATCTGCGAGTAGGTGTTGCCCTGGGGCATGAAGGTCAGGTCAACGGTTGCGCGTTTGAGGCGTGGCCCAGCCTCGTACTCAAGGTTAAAGCGAGCGGCGATGATGCCATCCATGAGTGGCCGTTCGGTGCGGACCGTGGCGGCGACGCCGACGGTGAGATCTGTAACTAGCCACAGCACGCGAGGGCCACGCTGCATGGTGCTGACGCCACCGACGACCAGCGCGCTGGGTTCGCGCGTCTCAATCGTGGTGATTTCGCGTGAATCTGTGGCGGCATCATCGAGCGACACAAACTGCATCCGGTCATAGTCAGCGGGGTTCTGGCTGCGGTCGAGAACATCGGAGGGGTAAGGTCCAAACTCGCGGCCGGTGCGGATCATCGACAGCAGGCGGTGCATGACCACGCGTGCGATGACGTGGGTGCTGGCCTGATCGCTGATGACCTTGTAGCGCTTGAACATCACATCAAGAGCGACCATCATGGCGGTGAGCAGGGTTGATGAGATCGTCAGCGCGACGAGCAGTTCGACCATCGAGAAACCGCGACGCATACCGGGGAACTTGAGTCGTTTGCTGGTTCGCATGTTCATGGTTTGCCCTCGCCGTAAGCCGAACGTACCGCCACCACACTGACCGGGAGCATAATGCCCGCGGGCATTGGCAGGTCGGGGTTCCAACGCAGTGATACACGCCCGTATCCGTAGAAGGGGACTTCTGTTGCGACGGCCTGCTGGGCGGTGGTCAGCGAGCTGCGGGGGACTGGGCCGGTATCGGGCAGGCCGTCACCATCAAGGTCCCAGCCGACGATTTTTCGGCCACCGGTGCCCGTGGGCAGGCCCGTCGGGTCGACCGATTCGGTATCGCCGTCGCCCGGACCAAAGTAGCCCAGGGTGATGTTGAAGTTGGCGGTATTGCCGACCGGTTGGCCGTACTGCAGCAGCGGGGCTTGGCCGAGTGTAGGAGCGAAGGTGCCCAGCAGCGTGCCTTCGATGCTTGCGGTGCCGCGGATATCGATCAGGCCGGCCACAATGGTGCCCTTGAGGTTGACGTTCTGCGGCGTCGGACCGCCGACGAAGGTGTCGGTGGGCGCGTTGAACTGACCGATATCCACTGAATAGCCGGGGGCCATCATTGATGATCTGCTCACTGCGTCGACATCAGCTGCCCTGACGTTTAGTGAGGTGTTGCTGGGCTGTGTGGGGTGCTGCTGGACGAAGCGCGTGCCGCCGGTGAACTGCATTTTGTTGCGGACGTGGGTGTACACAGTTGGTGCGCTGGTGGCGATTGTGCCCACAAAGAGGCAGTCGTGGAACCGAAGGTTGTTGCTGCGCGGCTTGGTGTCACGAGCGGTACCGGTGATGAACGCGCCGGTGCTGTCGCGGGGTGGATCGGGAAAGTCTGCGTAGTTTGCGGGCCCATCGGCAGCGCTGCCCGATGTCCATCGCCCGAAGTCTGACTTGTCAAGTGCTGAGGTGATCACGGTTGGCTGAATCGCGGGATCGGATGTGGTCATTTTCCCGTAGAGTTGCCAGTTTTGGTGTGTGTTGGCCGATTCGGCATCAACGAAGGTGACGCCAACAAACGTGCAATTCACAAATAGGCCGTTGTTACCGCGGGGAATAGTGACGTTGCTAAAGACCATGTTCTCGTAGCGCGGGCGGATGTACCAGTCATTAAAGCTTGGTGCGTTAAAGGGTGTTTTCTCCCACTTGTATTGGCCGGTGAGGCTTTTGACGAGCGTGCTGTCCATGTTGGACGGGAAGTAGCGGGCGGCCGGGTTGGCGGTTCCCGCGGCCGGTTTCGGCCGTGTCTCTACGTGACCACTGGTGGAGCCGTTACTAGAAACCGCTCCGCTACCCAAGCTGCGGGCGGTCTCGACTTGGCGAGCGAAGGGCTGACCATTTGCTCGGGTGGCGTAGTCTGAAACCGCGCCAGCGAAGTCTGCTGCGGTGAGGGCAGGCAGGTCACCATCACCCGCTGAATAGTTTTGCGGCGACTGACCAGATTGCGTTGGCACGATACTGCCGGACAGCGCGCTTGCGTAGTTGGGCTTGGCGGCTGCGAGGGCAGCCCGGGATGTGCGATAGAGTAACCTGCCGCGGATCTTAGTGTAATTGTCTCTTCGATCGAGCACGCCGTCGCGCCAGCCCAGGACTTGGTCGGCGTTGGTGTTGTTTATGACGTCGCGGTCGTTCATGGTCTCGGTTGAGTCCCACTTGCCGTTGCCGTTGGTATCAACGAATCCTGAAATAAAGTTGCGATTCCTGTCCGGGTCGACGGAGTCGATGAGCAGGCCAAGATCATCATCGACTGTGAATTCGGCAGTTAGACCGGCGTTTGGCGTACCCGCGCGGAGCGCATCAGAAAGGGCGATTTTCCCGTCCTTTACGCCACCGTTCTTGCCGTCGTAGAAGTTGATGAACAGGTCGTAATCATCGACAAAGCCATCGCCGGTGATGTCGACAAAGGCGTTATCCGGCTGTCCATCGCCGTTGTAGTCGGTCGCGTTTGATGGGATGCCGAGCTTCTCGCGAGGGTGGTTCACCCGGAGCCGGTTGTCACCGTCGGCATCGTATTGGCGGACGCCCGCAAAGAAGTCGTTTAGGATTCGGTCGAGCGTTGAATCGAGGCCGTAAAAATCAGACTTGATGATGATCGGGTCGCCGTTATCAGACTGCACATCGGTGTAGTTTGCACCGAGATCACCGGTGACCTGCACGTTCTTGCCGATCATAAGCTTGGCCGGCGCAACAGCCAGGTGCTTGTGCCGCTTGGCCATGCGAAAATCCTGCCAGATTGTGCGGCTGATGGGTGTGGATGCGGTGCCACCGCTTGCCGCGGTGCCGCCGTAGATGTAGCCGGACCTGTTGGTGTTTACGGAGGAGTAGCCGGTTGCATAGATGCGGACATCGGTGCCGTTTGCCAGCGGGGCGAACATAATCGAAAAGGCTGCTGGCGCGGAGTTCGCGGCGGTGGCCGAACCGTCGATGCCGACGGCGGGCGTGCTGATCCATTGGTCGCTCCGGAACACTGCGGTATCGACCCCGGAAGGTGCGCTGATTCGGCGAGGGGTGTCGGTTCCAGCCACTGAAGCGATCACGTTCTGGTCAGCGGCAAATTGGTTAATCAGCGCCTGGGCCACACCCGCGGGCGTGTTGGTTTCAGTGAAGCCGCTGGGGGCGGGCAGCACGTTGGGCAAGCGACCTTGCGCGGTGGTCAGGGAACCGTCCCATAGCTTTTGTCCGTAGGTTTGGGTGATGCTGGATGCATCGATGACGAAGCGGCCAGCGGCCTCGGCCAGTCTTGCTTTGGCGATAGCCAGTCCGGTTTCAGCAGCGCCCAGGGCCTTACTGACGTGCAGGTTGGTGCTGGCGGTGCGGAGGTTGCCCTTGCTGGCGATTGTCATGGCCAGTCCGAGCGAGCCGAACAGGACCAGGAACATCATGGCCAGAATGCTCACGACGCCGCGTCGTTTGCTGCCGAAGAGTGTTTTGCGCAGGCCGCGCGGAATGCGCGATGCTGGAGGCTTAGGTAGTTGGTGCGTCATGGTGTGCTTCCGCAAAGTCAGCGAAGGAATCAAAGAGGATGAAGAGAATCAAGAGGCTGCGTTTTCGTGTCTTTGGTTCCGGGCGGCCTTTTCACACCACCTGATGCGGCGTGCAAGTAGGGCGGCTGTGGCTATGGGGTGATCCAGGTGAGGCGGGCCATCTCGAGCGGGTTCACGTCGCTGATTCCTTGGAACCAGACCACGACGGTGACTCGAAGCGGGAAGGCATCAACGGCGATGCCCGGAGTCGCTCCCGAGGCAGTGCGGAAATAGGCGGGCGCACGCACCGTTGCGAAGTTTGTAGGCTCGAGCTTTTCGACGGTGATCTGCTGGCTCCAGCCCGCCATCGGCTGTGCAACGCCCCCAACGGTGATAACCACGCCATTGTCATCAACGGCGGTGATGATGTTGCCCTGTGCATCGATCGGCCCGGGGAACAGACCGCCAGCGCCGAAGGTAACGCCGTTGTAATCGTCAACATCGTTGTAATCGGCAAGGGGCGTGCCAGCTCCGCCTTCGATACCCCACCCGACCAGCGTGTTGGTGGAATCTATAAATAGACCGTTGACGGGGTCGTGCCGAGGTAGCTTTCGCAGGCGTTCGCGGATTTCACCGGCGAGGTACGCCGCGGTGGCAGACTGGGTAGACCAGCTGTTCGCCCGTGACAGATTTGTGTGTGCCTCGATCAAGGCAACGATGCCTACGCCGACAATGACCAGCGCCAACGCAGATTCGAGCAGCGTAAAGCCGCCGTTCTGCCGCCGCGGTCTACGGGCGTTGACCGGGTCCTTGGGCAGCGCTGTCGGACAAGCGCGCTCCGGGTGGTCGGGTCGTTTTGGCGATAGAGCGTTGAATGTAAGCATGGCCACTCGCTGCCGGAAGGGTGGTGCGTGGTACATCCGGCAGCGTTGGTATCGGCTACTTGACGACCTGACTCATCTTGAAGATTGGCAGGATGATGGCCATGGCGATAAAACCGACGACGCTGCCCATGCAGATGATCATGACCGGCTCGATCATGCTGGTAACGGCCTTGATCTGGTCCGTTAACTGCTTGGCGTAATAGACCGAGATCTCGTCAAGCACTTCACCGAGCTTACCGGATTCTTCGCCGGCGGAGATCATCTGGACCACGGCCTGGGGGAGGAGTTTGGTTTTGACGAGCGGTGCGCTGATGCGTTTACCGGTTTTTACAGAGGAGTGCACGGACTGCCACAGGGTGCGATAGAGGCGGTTGCCGGAGACATCGCCGGTGATGGCGATTGTTTCGAGCACGGGCACGCCGGCGTTGACGAGCTGGCCCATGGTCTGCAGCGAACGGGAGATATACAGCGAACGGAACATGGTCTTGACAATCGGTATGGTCAGCTTCATTTTGTCAACCCAGAAGCCGCCGACTTCGGTGCGTGTGAAGGCGTACGCACCGCCCGCAATGACTGCGATGGCGCCGATGACGATGGGGTACTTCGTGACCATGAAGTCCGAGATTGAAAGCAGGAACTTCGTCGCCCATGGCAGGATGTCTTCTTTACCCTCGAATACTGCTTTGAACTTGGGCAGCACGAACGTAAGCAAAAAGACCGTGACGCACACGGCCAGTGACCCGATGATGCCGGGATAGATCGCAGCGCCAACCACCATCTTGCGAGTGGCCATCTCCTGAGACATGTAATCGGCGATTCTGTCGAGCATTTCCGAAAAGTTGCCGGCCATTTCGGAGGCTTTGGTCATGTTGATGTAGAGGGGGCTAAACAGCTTTGGGTAGCGCATCAGCGCTTGTGAGAACTGCTTGCCGGACTCTACATCGCTCTTGATGGTCATCAGCACTTTTTTGAACCCGGGGTGTACCGTTTGCTCGGCGATCCCATCGAGTGCTGCGCGCAGGTTGATGCCGGCGCGCATCATCACGGCGAGCTGGGTGGTAAACTCGAGTACGTGCTTGGTCTTGGGTGGTCCCGCGTTGAGCTCGCGGAATCGCTCCATGAACCCCACGGCGAGCATGTCACCATCGGCCGGTGAGACCGACACCACATGCAGGCCGCGGCCGCGAAGCATAGAGGCCGCCGCGGCGAGGGAATCCGCTGAAAGCACGCCCGTGCTGGCCTCGCCAGAGGTGTTCTTTGCTTGAAATTTGTAACTAGGCATGGTAAGTATCACCAAAAATCAGTAACGGACCCAAGACTCTCTCACCCAACACACCCTCACCCGGACAAACTTTCCTGCTTCGCGTTTGCCTTTGTCAGGCTTCCGCTGTCATTGCCACCATTACTCAAGCCTCATGACTTGAGTCCTGTGACTGGGTGACCGGTTATGCGGCCAGCAGACGCTCAAGCTTCTCGGGCATGGTGGCCGAGGCGATGGCATCATCGCGGCTGACCATTCCGTTGAAGTAGAGTTCGGCGATTGATTTGTCGAGCGAGCACATTCCAAGTGAGCGGCTTGTCTCGATAACGTTTGGGATCTCAAAGGTGCGGTTCTCACGGATCAGGTTGCGCACGGCTGGGGTTGCAAGCAGCACCTCAACGGCCGGCACCATGCCTGGCGCATCAATGCGGCTGAACAGCGTCTGGCTGATGACCGCCTGCAGCGTGTTGGCCAGCATTGATCGGATCTGGTTCTGCTGGTTGGCTGGGTACATGTCAATGATGCGCTCCACCGTTTGGCTGGCCGAGCAGGTGTGCAGGGTGCTGAGCACCAAGTGGCCGGTTTCGGCCGCGGTGATGGCAAGCTGGGTAGTTTCCAGGTCACGCATTTCACCCACGAGAATAATGTCGGGGTCCTGGCGCAGAGCATGCTTGAGCGCTGAACTGAAGCTGGGCATGTCGCTGCCGAGTTCCCGCTGCTCGATCAGGCACTTGTTGCTGGCGAAGGTGTACTCGACAGGGTCTTCAAGCGTGATGATGTGCTTGCGGTACCGCTCGTTCATGGCCTGGATCATCGCTGCCAGGGTCGTGCTCTTGCCCGATCCGGTATCGCCGGTGACCAGCACCAGGCCGCGGGGCAGATAGGTCAGGCGTGTGATGACCTCGGGCAAATTGAGCTTCTCGAGTGGCGGGACTTTGGTCTTGACGATTCGCATCGCAAAGCCAAGCCGGCTCTTTTGCATGTGAACATTGACGCGATAGCGGGCCAGACCCTCCGCGTAGAAAGAGAAGTCAGCGTCTTTGTTGGCCTCAAACCGAGCAATCGCCTCTTTGGGTGCCATCTGCGACAGGAACTTCAGGCACTCATCGTTGCTGAGCGGCGGCAGATCCATGACCGTCATGACCGTGTGCACCCGCAGCACCGGTGGGTGCCCAGCGATGAGGTGAATATCGGACGCATCGTTTTCCATCGCACATTTGAGAATTTCGTTGAGTGTCATGAAGCGGCTCGGCAAGAGGATTGGGATGGGTTTTGGCACGGACCATGAACGGCGGCACGGTGCATTTCGGGTCTTCAAACGAACAGCGTGCGTACCCGGTGAAGATCGGAGGCTCAGCCTGACCAATTGACCGACGGCTCCAAATGCCGCCGAACAGCGTTACCGCCACTGCCGGTGCAGACCGGATATCCGGACAAGCCCTCAAAAGTGCGAACATCTCCCTCACGGGAGGAACCGCAAGGGGGTAACCTGCGAAACAGATGCGGCATGGAAGTCGGATTCTGCAAAGCGATGCCAATTCGCGATTCGTGGTTTGCGCCTTGGGCTGGGCGTGAGTCCGCTAGCCGTTGTTCGGGCATTTGCTGGTTTGGTCGTTTGTCGGACGCAGTATCCGCGTAAACTCTGTCCGGACTTTCTGTTACTCATACAACACCATCGCGTCTGATGCGCTGAGGACCCCATCAATGGAACATTCTTTCGAGCCGCCGACAACGAACCCCACCGGACACATTCATTTGGAGACCAAGCCAAAGAATGATCCACACGCGACGCGATGGGGAGATTTCCTGAAGGCAGCGATCAAGGTTGGTGCATCCGACCTGCTGATGAAGAGCGGCCGGCCTCCCTCGCTTCGCATGCGAGGCAACCTGAAGAATCTGGACTGCGCCCCAGTCAGTATGGAGGAGTTCGTCGGCATCACCAAGGCCATTTTGGATGACGACCAGCAGGCCGACTTGGCCAAGTTCGGTTCGGTTGACTTTGCGTATGACTATGACGAGAACGCCCGCTTCCGTGTGAATCTTTTCCAGGCCCGCGGCAGGTTGTCGGTAGCGGCCCGTCTGATCACCAGCAACAT
>JBBRKQ010000075.1:0-18041 GCA_038231815.1 Phycisphaerales bacterium | reverse complement strand
GGTAAACGAACACGCCCCTTTTCAGGGGCGTGCGTTTGCAAGCAGTGGGCGAGGAGGGATTCGAACCCCCGAAGACGTAAGTCAGCAGATTTACAGTCTGCCCCGATTGGCCACTCCGGCACTCGCCCAGAGATGTGGTGGGGAGTATATCAGCGTCAGGGTCCAAAATCCCGTCCTTTGGACAGGACGGAGGTTCCCTGGCTAGAAATCTCGCCGGGCGAAGATAAAGGAGGTGACTCCCAGAATCAGAGCTTGAAAGGCCATGGATGTGCCCAGGACCCAGGTCAGAGACCGAGAACGCAGGGTCTCATCCATCGCCCGCTGGATTCGGACCTGCGAGACCCGTACTTCGCCGACGCGCTGGTTTTGGCCGCCTCGGTTGCGGCTTTCCGCGGCGGATTCTTGCCAGTCGGCCAGTTCAGAGGAATCGAAAAGAACGCGATTGAGGAGGGTGGTGGTTTCGGTGGTCTTCGGTAAAAAAGTCTTCAGGACAAACACGCTGGAATGCCACCATCCAAGTGAATCCCGAGTCGAAGCGACTGCATCACGAGCGGTCTTTGTTCGCTCGATGTCTTTGGTGAGTGTCACGGTCACGGCTTCGGCTGGCTTGTCGCCATCGGCCTCGGGCTTGCCGGGTTCTCCAGCACCCTTTCGGCTGCCTCCGGTGAACAGCGCGCCGATCGCCTTGGCGGCCCTGTCGCCTACCGCCTTCGCTGCGGCGGTTTGGTCTGGAGTCAAACTTGCCGCGGCGTCGGGCTTGGCCCCGGGCTTCGCGGGTTCTTCCGCCTCAACTCGCTTTGCCTCGACCAGTTTCTTTTCGAGTTTGCCGATCGCTTCATCGTGCATTACAACCGCAACCTCGTACTGCTTGCGGAACATCAGCAGTGCCTGCTCGCCGCTGTGCATGATAAATATGCAGAACCAGACCAGCACGGTCAGTAAAAGGGCCGCGATTGACGAGCGTGTGAGAAGGCCCAGCAGAGTGCAAACGCAGTAGAGATAGCTGAAAAACAACAGCACCAGCGGGACCGCCCAGAAAAGGCCCGGCTCCCACGTGCCGCCGCGCAGACCAATGACTAGGAACGAGCAGAACGTAAAGACTCCGACTTGCAGGCCCACAAACAGCAGCGAGCAGCAGTACTTCGTCAGCAGCAGTCGCACCCGGCCGATTGGCTTGCTTAAGGTTGTCTCGATCGCTCCCGAGGCGACAAACTCCGGGATGATGCCTGCGGTTGAAACCAGAGCAAGAATGGCGGCGGCCCATGTCAGCCAGATCCCGACGCCCAATGTCGTGAAAAGGTACTTGTAAAAAGTTGGCACCGGCATCAGTTTGGTGCTGAAGATCGGCAAGCCGACTTCGTAACCCAGCAGCGTTATGCCTTCGGCATTGATGCCGATAACGGCAAAGGCCAGCACGACAACCCCCGACAGGATCATCGACAGCCAGAACAGCTTTCGGGCCGAGAGTTCCCGATACGAGTCCACCAGCATCGCAAGTGTCTGCCGCACGAACATTGCACCGACACTCGGACTCGCCGCCGGCGGGGTGAATGCCGAAGGGGGCATGGTTCCGTTAAGTGTGCTCATCGTGCACCTCCGACGCTGGCCGTCTCGGCTTCCTGCAGCCCCGCGCTGCCGTCCTTGGGCGCTGGCGCATCAAGGTTTGCACCGGGTCCCATTACCTTGCCAGTCGTCTGGTTTGTCACTGCTTTCATAAACAACTCTTCCAGATTCGGCCGCATCGGCCGGGCCGAGGAAATCACAAGCCCAGCACGCCGCAGGGCATCAAGCACCGGCTGCACCGCGATTGCATCGGGCACACCGATGCTGAGTGTGCCGTTGTCCAGTTCCACGAGCGCCTCGGCGCCATCGCCACCGATCGGATGCAGCATAGTGCCGTGCACCACACGGCGGTCCGGATCGGCCGGCTGCCAATCCCGCCGCGGCAGGGCAAGATCCGGCGAGAAGGAAATCAATCCCTGCAGCGCCGCGGCGACTTGCCCGGTCACCGACTGCCCGGGCTGAGTATTTCCCGGTGGAGCGATCTCGATGGTGTACCTCACACCATAGCGTGTGAGCCATTCCACGGTACCCTGCGCCCATACTTTGCCTTGAACCATCATCGCAACGGTATCGCAGACCATCTCAAGTTCAGAGAGCAAGTGACTGTTAAGCAGCACCGTCCGTCCGCGGCGACGCTGCTCAAGCAGCACGTTTCGAATATCACGGCGACCAACCGGGTCCACACCATCGGTTGGCTCATCAAGAATCACAAGCTGCGGATCGCTCACGAGCGCCTGAGCGATGCCGACGCGCTGCCGCATGCCCTTTGAGAACTCGCGGATGCGATTGTGCTGCCACGGCTTTAGGCCAACAAGTTCCAGCAACTCCGGCACACGCACTCGGCGTGTGGCCCGGTCCAGCCCGCTCATTGATCCGAAATAGTCCACCACTTGGGCGGCAGTTAAGTAGTCCGGAAACCGATGGTGCTCCGGCAGGTATCCAACTTGGGCCAGTGTTGCCTTGTCACCCACAGGGCGGCCCAAGATGGTGCCGCGGCAGACTGTCGGCCTGATCACCGTCATCATGATCTTGACCAACGTACTTTTGCCGGCACCGTTCGGACCGAGGAGGCCGAATATGGCCCCACGGGGGATATCAATATCCACGCCTCGGAGGGCGTAGATGCCCTTTCCAAACAGCGACGGCTTGTACCGTTTTTCAACACCTTGCAAGTGAACAGCGTGATCGATCATGGATGGATGGGGTGACTGGGATACGAGGGAATCAGAGTCTCAGCAAAACAGTTCTTACACCGAAAACCTTTGGGATTCGCTCCGGCCGAGTTCCGCAGACGGTGACCTGATACCGAACAAATACCACGACTACGAAGGTTACCCCGCCACGACAGCCGATGCCCAAATTGCGGTGAGCGAATCTTGTCGTGGGCTAGAACAAAACCTCAGTACGCCCTTGCCACAGCCGCATTGGCCAGAATTTCGAGCATCCGACGGGCCGGCGACTTGGCCATCGCCTCAAGCTGCAGAATCGCCTGATCGACCAGACTGTTGGCCGCATCTTTGGCGTACTGGATCGACCCCGAAGCATCGAGCAGTCGGCGTAGTTCCGCGGCACTTTGCTGCGTGTCTTTTTCTGCCTTCTCCAGAATCCGCAAGGTCTGCCCGCGAATCTCTGGTGTCACTACCCGAAGGTGATGAATCAGTGGCAGCGTGAGCTTGCCTTTTTCTAGATCCTTCGTGACCGATTTACCCACGATTCGCTGGTCACCGGTGAGGTCCAGCAGATCGTCCTGAATCTGAAACGCAATCCCGAGCAGCTCGCCGTATCGCTCTGCCGCAGTGACAACTTCCGGGCTCGCGTCTGCAAATCTGGCCCCAAACTTGCACGCCGCGGCGATGAGCGAAGCCGTCTTTCTGCGCACAATTTCGTAATATGTCGGCTCATCAAGCGAGAAATCCTCCCTGTGCCACAATTGCAGTAACTCGCCGCTGCACAGGGTCATGCCGGTCTGGGCAATGGCCAGCGGTGCTTCTGCGGAATCCAGTTGCGAGCACAGGTGGAACGCGGCTGAGAACAAATAATCTCCCAATATGACTGCGGTCTCGTTACCGTGAAGGCGGTTTATGGTGACGGATTTGCGCCGAATATCTGCCTCATCGAGGATGTCATCGTGCACCAAGGTGGCCAAGTGCACCAGTTCACACACCCCGGCGATGATGGTGTGACGCTCGGAGAGCTCTCGAGATTCGATATCCGCGGTGCTCATGGTGGCCGCATCAGCTCCGCAGGCAAGGCCCATCAGAGAGCACAGCACCGGCCGGATCATCTTGCCGCGGTACTTTTCGACGTGCTCGGTGAGTTTGACGACGGGTGGGATGTCGCTGGTGAGCTGGTGCTCCAGCCGGTCCTGCACCCGGTGCAGCGAACGCACAATAAAGCTCTGGACAGAAACGAGATCATCAGGAACATCAACTGGGAGCGACATGGGTGCGACGGTATCGCGGCCAGAGACATGCCGCAGGTTCCTGCCGCGATTCTGCGCGATCAGCCTTCCGATTGCCCTTCGCTTTGGCGGGTTGACGGCCGATACGCTGCGGCATGCTGAGTCAGATTCAGTACCGAATACTTGCTGTATATTGGCTCATTCCGCGCTTCCGGAGCGGTTGAGCCCGAACCTGCGGCCCAATGCACCGTAGTGTTGCCCATGCACAAGACACGGAACACGCTGGATAAGAAGGTTCGTAAGGCAGTCACCGACATGCTGGCTGTGCGTCTGGCAGACAGTCAGGACCTGTTTTACCAGATCAAACAGGCCCACTGGGCCGTTCGTGGCCCCGGCTTTTTAAGCTATCACGAGTTGTTTGACAAAGTGGCCGAGGAGGTTGAGGGCTACTCCGACCAGATGGCAGAACGGATTGGCCAGCTCGGCGGAATCGTCACCGGGACCGTCGCCGCGGTGGCCAAGGCCAGCACGCTGAAGCCGTACAAGCTTGATCTGGTTGAGGGAAGAGCCCACTTGGAGGCCGTGGCTGATGCCCTTGCGGAATTCGGCGGCAAAATCCGGGACGATATCGACGCTGCGGCCAAAGCTGGCGATGCCAACACCGCCGACCTTTTTACCGAGATTTCACGGGGAATCGATAAATCGCTCTGGTTTGTCGAGGCCCACCTGCAGGCCGAGAAATGATCTCCGGCCCCATCTGAGGTTCTGCCACGGCGTAGAAATTTAACCGGTCGGCTGCATCCCTTCTCGCAAAACCATCGGATCGTCCGATAGTCTGGGCTATGCACACGGGCCTTTCTATTCTTGAGGACGGTTTGTGTGCCCGTCTGGCCCTGTTGCAGCCCGTGGGCAGTCCAGTGGCGACTTTTTTCTGAACCCTAGGTTAATCGGAGGATTTTTAATGCTCAGCAAGCTCAGTCATCAGGTTGGAACTACAACCGTTGCGTTGTTTCTCGCGGCCGCCACCACGGCCACTCCGGTGGTCGCTCAGGAGATAGACCTTCGCCCGAAGTTTGTGCCCGGTGCTAGCAGCACGCTGGTGATGACCATCCGGTCAACCACACGGGTCAAGCCGACTGGCGGGGTTACCCCTGCCCCGGCACCCGGGGCCAAACCTGAGCCCGACACGTCCTCGCAACAGTCCGATCAGGAAATAACATTCACTGAGAAAGTTGTTGATTGGAACCCGGAAACCGGCGGCACCGTGCAGCTTGTGTACGACCGGGTGAAGATGAAAATCACCTCTGATGCGATTGGCGAAGTGACCGCTGACACCGCCACGTTACCGGGTGGCAAACCAACGAACAAGCCCAAATCCTTTGACCCCTTTGAGAGCCAAGTCCCGGCTGAGCCAAGCTCCCCCAAATCGCCCGGGTCTCCCGGAGCGAACCCGCCGCCGGCGCCGCGCAAAGACGCCATCGATCAGGCGATTGAAGATGCCGTCAAGCCCAACCTCACCGGAGTTGCTGGCACCGTGCTGACGCTGAAAGTTGATGCTGCGGGGAACATCACCTCGGTAACCGGTGGTGAGCGGCTGGCTGTTGGCGGGCTGTTTGGCCCTGGCATGGCCCTGCCCAACTCTGCGGATGGGCTCAAGGGGCTCTTCGGGCCAATTCGCCCTCAGGCCACCCCCGGCAAACCCGGCCCAAGGCCCGGGTACTCGATGGTTGGCGACAAATGGACGACCGCCAGCGAAGTGGTACTGGGTCCCACCGGACCGCTCAACATCAAGACGGATCACGAACTCAAGTCTGTGCGCAACGGAGAGGCTCAAATCAGCTTTAAGGGCAAGGTTGAGAGTCAGAGCCAAGGCCAGACGCCGGGCACGGGCGGAGCGCCGCTGATCAAGATTCCAGCCGCCACGTACCGGGGCAACTACACGTGGGATGCCAAAGCCGGGCAACTCAAGAAAATGGAAAGCGAGCAGCACACGGAGGCGGAATCGCCGCTGGGCACCATGGAAAGCGAATCAACGATGCGCATCGAGCGACAGGGCGGTGCCGCCAGACCGAAGGTCAAGCTCTAGTTGTTGCTGACGCTTCGGCATCAGACAGCACGGTCAGGCAGGAAGCACGGCCTAGCACTTTCGGATCAACCCGGCCAAGCACTCCGGGCAGCCCGGGCAGCACCGCGGGCTGCGTGCAGATCATCGTCGGCCATCAGCAGTTTCCAGCCGGGCTGGGCCAATGACGTCAGATTCGTTCGCACCGCCGCATCAATGACTGGCAGATGCTGCGCGAGCAGTATCGCAACACCGCCAAGCAGCACAATCCGCTGCGGGCGATACATCGCCGTGACGATGCGAATGCTGCGAACGAGAGCACGAATCGGTGGCTCACTTCCGGTCCAATCCGTTACAGCACTCCGAAGATTCGGGCCGTACCGTGCTAGCAACGCAGGCAGGCCGATATACGCTTCCAGTGATCCGGCGCCACCATCCGGACCGATCGGAGCGGGCGATCCATCATCGAGGGTGACATCCATCTGCCCGACATGCCCCGCAGAACGCCCCGTGATGACCACGGGCACACCAGCATCAAGCACCGCGGCACCAACACCCGTACCAAGTACAATGCACACCGTGCGGCCTTGCTGCTCGGTCGGGTGCTGATGGTGCCAGTCAATCGCCGTTGCCAGTGCATCAGAAACCAGTGTGTGCGGCAGTATCAGATTCGCTGCATCCACCTTGGATGCCGGGGCCAGCCCCCGGCAGATTCCCTCCCGCACGACTGCAAGTATGTTCGCCCCTTCCATCGCAGGGATGTTGATGCACCGGCTCACAGCACCACTCTGCGGGTCAATCAGCCCGGGAGCGCACAGGCCAAGTCGCACGGTGCCAGCGGCAAGTTGCTCTGTAAAGCTACGGGATGTCGGGCTGGCACCCACTGCGGACTGTTCTTGGAGCTGCGCAATCACCTCCGCGACGGCATCAGACAGTTGTGTCGGTGAGGGCCACCGATACGGCGCACTGCGCCCCGTGGCGAGGCTGACGAGCAACCCACCGTTCGGCTGCGGCATGTCACCGGCCTTAGCGAACCCATTGGCCAGCAAGCCCTTGACGCTGGTTCCACCAATATCTATGCCAAGCAGCAGCATGCACTAGATCATCCAAGAAGGTCAAACGCCTTCGGCAAAGTCATTGGGTTGCGACGATGTACGCGAGGAAACAGCGATCGGCATCCTGCTTGGCGGAATGAAAATACTTACCGGTCCCCTCGCCGCTTCGTGTTTCCTTTTCCAGGTAGGTCTTCACAGTTGCAAACCCGGCATCACGCAGGATGTCAACTAGTTCTGGCATGGTGTAAAGCCGCCAGTGGTAGCTGAACGCTCGCTTTAACAGCAGCGGCTTGGAACCAACACGCTTGCCCAGCAACGGACCGGGCAACTCAAAGCTGATGTGGCACGACATGTCGCCAGTTGCCGGGTTAAACGGTGACTGCTCCCAGATGTAGGTAAACCGTCCACCCTTTCGCACGACCTTGCCCGCATCATCCTTTTTGGCAGGAAGCAGCTTTGGCCGCCGCTCAATGAGTTCTTTGTGGCAATCGCTACCACCAAAGAAATCGACAACAAACACCCCACCGGGAGCTATGGCCTTGCGGACGGTTGAAAAGTACTTCACCAGCGTCGCTCGCTGCGAGAAAATCCAGTACGAGAAGTTCAGCGCAAAGATGACATCAAACTTTCCCAATCCGCCAGGGGGTGAGAGCACATCGGACTGAACAAGGTTCACCCGGCAGCGCTCAGACTCAGCGAGTTTGGCCAGCCGCGTTCGGCCGAAGGCCAGCGGGTTTGGATCAAGGTCCAGCCCTGTCGCTAGGTTGTCCTTTCGCCGCGATACCCAGTGCTGGCAGATCGCGGCGGTGCCGCAAAAGTCTTCCCTCAGCGTCCGTGGTAGTTTGCCCTTGTTGTGCTCCGCATACACCTGGTCAAAGAAATCGCCCTCCGCTTCGGGTTCCTGAACCGATGCTTCGTAAAGCTCATGGATACTGGGGACTGAAAGATCACGTTTGGCCATAAGTTACTCAGCTTCTCACCGGCAATACAGCCGGCACCAACACAGCAAAGTTCAAGCACAAATCAGCCCGCACATCAACGGGTGCATTTAAGTCAGCCCGCCTTATTCCTTTGACGGTTCATCTTCGGGCTCATCGGCCGCTTCAACTGGCGCTGGTGCCGCCGGCGCCGCCGGTGCTTGCCGGATCGCTGGCGTGCCTTCGGGTTCAAGCCACTTCAGGAGTCGGGCCGCCCACGACGAGAACACGATTCGCACATCACGAAACTGGTCGCGCTTTTCCGGGGCCATCTCGTCGGATTCGCTGACCGTCTCAGAAATAATCACCGCACCCAAACGCTCACCCGAGACCGAGTCAAGCACCTCCGCCTCAACTGTGGCGCCACCAATCTGGCCCACCCGCGCACCGTTGGGACTGATGTTCTTTCCAATCTCAGTGACCGCAGAACGCAAACGGCCAATGCCCGGTCCGGGCGAATTTGAAACTGCCAGCTTGCCCGCCAGACGGAGGTTCTCGCGCACCTCCGACTGCAAGTCCGCGGCGAGTTGGTCACGCTGAAACGGAGTAATTTCAGCGTTGCCGACCGACCGCATCGGTAGAACAACCACGGGGTCAACAATGAACGAATGAAAGTTTGAAAGCTTTGCGGATCGGTACGACTCCACGCCCGCCCGGCCCGGCAACGGTGCCAAGTCGTCGTACGTACTCAGAAAGTCACTGTGCCGCAGTGGGCCGCCGAGGGGTGCGGGCCGCGATCGTGTCGGGATTGTGTTGGTGTCGGCCGATGGCCCAATCGGTGCGGATGGGATATTAGGGTTTGTGCTGCCGCAACCGGCCACAAGCACCAGTGTCGGAAGAATTAGAAATGCAAAGAGAACTCGCATGCAACAGCATAGCAACAGCATGGCAACAGCACCAAAGGGAGGCGGCTTGGCGGGGGTGCGGAAAACCTGTCGGGTTGAACATACCTGGCATCCTGACTCTTGGGGTGATTCCGGTGCTCCCGGGCTTTACGGAAGAACTGGCAGCATTGCCGCCGCTGCAATCCCCCGTCTACACTCGCTCCACGCCGTTATCCGGCTGGTTCTCACCTGTGCCAGCGGGCCTTTGTTTCGCATCCATCGCTCAAGCCACCGGCAGCCTGTTTCCCTGTGACGCCTCCGCCATGAATCTCCTGGACATCCTTAAATCTGAGTGTATTAAGGCCCCCTTGGCATCCGCCGACAAGAAGGGGGCAATCGATGAACTTGTCGATCTCCTCGCAGCCAGCGGCAAGGTCAAAGACGCCGCTGCCCTGAAGGATGCCGTCTGGACCCGCGAGCAGACGCGCACCACCGGGATCGGCTATGGCCTGGCCATTCCGCACGGCAAGTGCGCCGGCGTAGATGGCCTTGCGATGGCGATCGGTCGCCCGGCAACACCCATCGACTTCGCCTCAATTGATGGTCAGCCTGTCAAACTTATTATTTTGCTAGCGAGCGCTCCGGACCGCACAAGCGACCACATTCAGGCCCTCGCCCGTGTGTCACGGCTCATGAATTCAGCCGAATTCCGCGAGCAGGTCTTCGCGGCTTCCTCAGATGCCGAGTTGTACGAACTTTTAAAATCCCAGGAATCCCGCTAACGAGGATGTTTCCTATAGACGCCTCGGCCAACAACCGGGCGGCTGAGTGTTTCCGTACGATTCGCCCCCGAGACCGTATCGATCGCGACCGTACTTGGAGAGTTTGAATGCACACCGTAACAGGCGACCTGCGACCCGTTCAAGTTCATGCAATGCCGGAGAACAGCGTGCAGATTCGTGATGTGCTTACCCGCCCGGTCTCAGAAGTAGAAACCTATCTTGATGGGTTCGTGTCCACTCTCCCCGTGCCGGAAAACTTGCGAGATGCCATCCGCTACGCCCTACTCGGCGGCGGAAAGCGTTTGCGTCCGGTACTGGCGTGGTACGCTGCCGAGGCCGTCGGGTCGCAGGGCGCGGCCTCACTTCCCGCCGGGGCTGCCGTAGAGCTCGTTCACGCCTTCTCGCTGGTACACGACGATCTGCCAGCGATGGATGATGATGACCTCCGCCGCGGTCGCCCGACGCTTCATAAAGCCTACAACGAAGCCATGGCCATCCTCGCCGGTGATGCCAAGCTCAACTTCGCCTTCACCGTGCTGGTCGAACGTGTCCACGACTCAGCCGTCGCCATCGGGCTGGTTCGCGAATTGGCAATCGGCACCGGCGGAATGATCGCTGGACAGGTTTACGACACGCTCGGCGGAATGCCAGATTCCTACAGCGATGAGGCCAAGCTGAAGTTGATCCACAGTAACAAGACCGGTGCGCTGATTCGCGCAAGCTGCCGGATGGGGGCCATGCTTGGCCTGATGAGCACCCACGCGCCGCAGGGCGACCAAAGGCTTATTGGTATCACGGCTTATGCCGACGCCATCGGCCTGATGTTCCAAATTGTCGATGACATTCTTGATGTCACATCAACCGCTGAGCATCTCGGCAAGAAAACCAACAAAGACCTCGATGCGGGCAAGATGACCTATCCCGGCGTCTTGGGCTTGGCCGCCGCCAACAGCCGGGTAGATTCGCTGCTGGCCGAAGCGCTTGAAGCCATCGCGCCGCTTGGCCCGAATGCCGAGCCTCTGCGGCAGCTTGCCCGCTACATGGCTGTGCGCACAAAGTGAGCTTTCTCACGGATTTGCCCGACGGTGCTACCCAGCCCTGATCCGGTTACCCCACGCTTACCCAGCTGGCGTTTGCGTCGCTGCTGGCAAGACACGCTTCAACAAACGCCACCCCGCGTGCGCCGTCCCGCAGCGTCGGAATGAGTCCGGCCAGCGATTCTGGCCCGATCACCGCACCAGCTTGCTTGGCGGCAATCGCATCGGCCGCGCCGCGATAGATATTCGCAAATGCTTCGATAAACCCCTCCGGATGGCCCGACGGCAACCGCGCTGCTGAGGCAGCACTGCCCGAAGATTCCTCCCCGCGGCTGAGCACAAGCCGCTCACCACTGCCCTTGCACCAAGTCAGTTCCTCCGGCCGCTCCTGCTGCCAGAACAGCGACCCCGTCTCGCCGTGGATACGCAGCGTCAGGTTGTTCCGCTCACCCACGCAAATTTGCGAAACTGTGATCACTGCCTTGGCGTCCCGTTCCAGCCGCAGCATGATTGTCGCGTCGTCATCAACTCGCCGACCGGCGACGAAGCTGGTCAAATCCGCGGCGAGTGATTTGATTTCAAGTCCCGTTACAAAGTGCAGCAGGTTCTCTGCATGCGTACCAATGTCCCCAATGCTGCCGCCCCCCCCGCTCTTGGCCGGGTCACCCCGCCAGCTGGCCTGCTTCTGGCCGGCGGCTTCCAAATCTGTCGCAAGCCAACCCTGGTGGTACTCAACAAATATTTTGCGCAGCGTGCCGATGGCTCCGGATGCGATCAGCTCTCGAGCCTTGCGGACCATTGGGTAGCCGGTGTAGTTGTACGTGACTATGAATACCACACCCGACCGCTCTGCGGCGTCCGCCAGTCGCTTTGCCTCATCGGAGGTGTTCACCAGCGGCTTGTCGCAGATCACATGAAAGCCCGCCGCGATGCAGGCCTTTGCTATGGTGTAGTGGGTGAAGTTTGGTGTGACAATCACAACAGCATCCGCCCGCTCCGAAGCGGGCAGCGCGGCTTCGCCAGTTAGTAATTCCTGCCATGAGCCATAGCAGCGCGAGGCGGCAAGCCCGAGGGCCTTGCCAGATTCGCGTGACCGCTCCGGCGTACTGGAAAACGCCCCGGCAACCAGCCGCCAGCGGCCGTCAAGGTTCGCCGCCATCCGGTGTACAGCACCAATAAACGCGCCTTGGCCGCCACCGATCATGGCAAATTTCAGCGGAACGACGGTTGGTAAAGATTCGCTCATAGCTAATGCCAACGTTTCATAGCGGTACACGATCAAATCCGGATCACCCCCCAACGAAGCCACCCCCAAATTCTAAAATCCACAATTCATCGCTTCACGATACCCAGAATCGCCCCTTCACCCCTTCACCCCTCCGCCCCTCATCAATCGCGATCTTCCGATGATCAAATGCCTTTCTCTTCGCCGCCCCAGTTTCCTTCGCGTCCGCGGCCTTCCCCAAAACGCTCGGCGTTCACAGACTTGCTCGGGCTAGCAATCTGGCCCCCATGCTTTACAATCGGGCCATTGCCACCGCCTGTGCATCGCGCTCGCTCAATGGCATGTCCGCAAACTGCGGGCGCAGCTTCACAGTGCCATCTCGCTTGCGTGACCGCTCACAGCGAAGGTCACCACGAAGGTCTACTACGGTCGGTTCCTTGGCACCATCAGCAATCTGCACGCGGCTGATGCCCAGCAGATCAGCCAAATCAGTGTGGTCAAAGCCGGTCAATAGCCCGTTCTCATTGGGCAGCACAGCGCCCATGTCCAGCGGATTATCAATCGTCACCCGCGCCTGCTCCATGCTCAGCAGCGCCTTGTCACGCAGCGTCATCACCGCTGGCCACCGCTCATCACGCTTCACACACAGGGTTCCCATAAACCGCTGCATGTGCACGCAGGTGGTCGCATCGTCCGGCTTGCACTGGTGCAGCGCGCGATACGCTTCATCAGCCGTGTGACACATGATCGGTGCCAGCAGGCGGCACAAGCCGTCGCAAACCGCAAACAACACCGTTTGTGTCGCCCGCCGCCGCGGGCCGCCCGCCGGGTCGCAGTACAGCCTGTCCTTGATCGCCATCAGGTACTTGGCCGAGAGCGTGTCGGAGCAGAAGTCGTACACCAGCGAACTGGCCGTGCGGAACTCATACGCCGTGTACGCCGCCGTAACCTTGGACGCCAGATCATCAAACTCGCCCAGCACCCATGCCTCCAATGATGTGGGCGACAGCGAATCCAACTGCACACTGTGCCCATCATCGGTGCCCGCAAGCCCAGCCTTGCTCGGAGTGAAGTCGTACAAGTTGCTTAACATAAACCGCAGCGTGTTGCGGATCTTGGTATATGCCTGACCCGCCGTCACCAGGTACGCCTTGTCAACCTTGATGTCGTTTTCGAAGGCCAGCGTGCTCACCCACCACCGGCACACATCCGCGCCAAACTCCTTTAAGATGTCCTCTACTTCAAGGGTGTTACCGAGCGACTTGCTCATCTTCTTACCGTCTTTATCCACCATAAAGCCGTGCGTCAGCAGCGTCTTAAACGCTGGCTCACCCATCATGCCAACCGATGGTAACAGCGAACTCTGGAACCACCCGCGGTGCTGATCGGATCCTTCTAGGTACAAGTCCATCGGGAAGTCACGCCCGCCCGACCGTTCACGCATTACGGCGTTCCAGGTTGAGCCTGACTCAAACCACACATCAATGATGTCCTTGCCCTTGGTCAGCTCAGCAAACCTCGCGGCGATGCCCGCGGGGGCCTGCGCATCCGCCGCCGCGTCGTAGTCCTTGAGTAGTTCCGCCGGCGTCATGCTAAACCACGCATCCGCCCCGCTGGCCCGGAACACCTTGGCCACCGCAGCAGCCGTGGCGGCCGTCATAAACACCGACCCATCCGGCAGGAAAAACGCCGGGATGGGCAAGCCCCACGACCGCTGACGACTGATGCACCAATCAGGCCGCGACTCCAGCATCCCACGCATCCGGTTGCGGCCCCACTCCGGTACAAAGTCAATCCCCGTCGGCGAGGCCGCGGGTGACCCGGCTGGCCCGGTGCGGCTGTGCCCAGCGCTCTCCATCGCCAATTCACGCAGCGTTTTGCCGTGTTTGGTGGCCTTGTCAACACCCACGAACCACTGCTCCGTACACCGGTAGATTGTCGGCGTCTTGCTCCGCCAATCATGCGGGTACGAGTGGCTGAACTTCTGCTCGTAGTACAAATGTCCGGAATTGCGCAGGTGCTGGGCAATCTCTTCATTGGCCGCCCACACATCTTTGCCCTTGAGCCATGCTGGCACCGTATTGTCGTACGTGCCGTCGCCTTGCACCGGGCAGTACACCGGCAGCCCTTCACGAAGACCGGTCTGGTAGTCCTCCGTACCGTGCCCTGGCGCGGTATGCACCAGCCCCGTGCCGTCCTCAAGCGTCACATACTCCGCGGCCATCACCGTAAACAACTTGCTGCGGTTCCCGCCCGCGGCAACCGGCGCACCCTCGCCTTTATTTAAATCCACGAACGGATGGCGGTACTTCAAGCCCAGCAGCTTCTCTCCGCTGGTTTTTGCAAGAATGACCACCTCCTCGGCTTTCGCCAACCCGGTCACTTTCTCGGCCAGCGCCGCTGCCATCACCGTCACCGCGCCATCCACCCACACCAGCGCATACTCATACCGCGGGTTCACCGCGATGGCGCAGTTCGCCGGCAGCGTCCAGGGCGTGGTCGTCCAGATCATGAAACTCGGCCGCGTCCCGGGGCGTGTGCCGGGGTCGGGCGCACCACCTTCAGAGATCTCTACCTCTTCACCCTCGGCCGCCTCCTTCTCACGGGCCAGCCCAAACGCGTCGTACACCGCATCCGCATCGGCCGCTTCAAAATCAACATACACCGAGAGATCTACCCGATCCTCATACTCCAGCTCCGCCTCCGCCAGCGCCGTCTGATTCGCGATTGACCAATGCACCGGCTTGAGCGCGCGAAACACCAGCCCTTGGGCCAGCAGGTCCGCCAGAACCTCGAGCGATGCCCCCTCAAAGCGCGGCTGCATCGTCAGATACGGATCGGCATAGTCCGCCAATGTCAGCAGTCGCTGCATCTGCGCGCCCTGCAGCTTCACGTACTTTTCAGCATAAACCTGACATTCCTTCCGCACAATCAGGTTTCTCTGCTCATCCGCAAGCACCTTGAGCTTGTCCCACTTGCCCTTGGCCACAAGCTCGGTCATCACCTTGTGCTCAATGGGCAAACCGTGACAATCCCACCCCGGCACAAACGGAGTGTCAAAGCCCATTTGCGTTCGCGTGCGCACAACAATGTCCTTGAGCACCTTGTTCATCAGGTGGCCCATGTGAATCGAGCCATTGGCATACGGCGGCCCATCATGAAACACAAACCGCCCGCGCGGAGATGGGTCACCCGCTTCACGGTCGCGCAGGGCCTTGTACAGCCCCACGCCGCCAAGTCCCTCCCAACGCTTCATGCTCGCCGGTTCACTTTGCACCAGGTTGGCCTTCATGGCAAACGCCGTCTTGGGCAGGTTCAGCGTGTCCTTAAACGTGGCCGCGGGGTTGGCGTCCGCCGCCGGATTGCCAGCGGGGTTCACAGATTTGTTCGATTGCGATGCGTGCTCGGATGACATAGATGAAATCTTCAGAGGCCGATGCACTTGGCACTGGCCGAGGTGTTGGAATTGTCAGGATGAGAGGGTATCGGGCGACAATTCACGAACAACGCCCCGCACGGGATTGACTGCAAAGCAGCCACCGCCGCGGCGGGGCGGTCAAATTCGTATCAGTCGCCGAGATGGGATAACAAGGGTCACCATTCCAAGGCAAAGGTTATGCACCCAAACCGAGCCTGTCGAGGATTATGCTGCCTCACCCGCTCTCGCCCCCAGTACCGCCACTGAACCGGATTCGCGCGGGCAGTCTGAGGTTCGATCTACCAGAAAGACTCGCCAGCGAGGGCCTAAACCGGCACAGTCCCATGAGTCCCACCCCCCACAAACCCGTACTCAAAGTTGTAAAAGTGCTTCCCATCGACAATGTCAATCGTCATCACGCCGGAGATCCCGGCAAGCCCATCCGTCCCTGAGTCCGGGACCACCCTAATGGACTGATCCGGCTGCCCCCGTGTCATCGTGCTGCTGTGCTGCAGCACAAATGACCCCGCCCGCCCAGCCAAGGTGCCGGAAAACAGTTCCATGGCCACATATCCAGCCGAACCCTTTGTTGCCGTGCGCACTCCGAGCATCTGCCCGTTGCTCGTGCCTGCCAGCTCGCCGTGAAACACTTTGCTGAGCATCATCCGCCCGATGATCTCCCCACCGTTGCCCTGTTCGGCGGGCAACGGACTGAGAGAAACTTCAAAGGTGCCGCGTACGTGAACAGGGGTGATCATGTCGAATGCTAGAGGTCGAACCCTCCGGACATCCCCTTTCTCCTTTCGGCCCTGAATAAACTGAGCCAAAGCTGCCACCTGTTCTGCGTCATGCCTGATGCTTCATGCTTCATGCTTCATGCTTCAGGGACGCAACAAAGCGAAAGCCTCCGATTGCACATGCTGCACTAAAAAAGGACCGATCCAGAACCCTTAGTGGTCGACCTTGTGCCCCAGCATCGGTGAAATCCGCAGCAGCATGGTCTCCAGCGTCTTGGCGTCATTCGCCTCAAGGTTCAGTCGCAGCAGCGGCTCGGTGTTGCTCTTACGCACGTTGCACCACCAGCCGTCTTTGGCGAAGCAGTCAATCGTGACGCCGTCGAGGTCATCAACCTGGGCACCCACGCCAAACTCTTTCTTCAGCCGCACGAGCGCCGCATCCTTGTCCTCAATGCTGTAGTTGATCTCACCCGACTGTGCGTATCGGGCAACCGGAGCGACCAATTCACTCATCTTCTTGCCCGTGTTCGAGAGCACCGTGAGCACCGTACACATCGCAATCACACCCGAGTCGGCGTTAAAGTTCTGGGTAAAGTAGAAGTGGCCCGAAAGTTCGCCTCCAAAGCAGCCCTTGTTCTCGGCCATGGATGCCTTCATGAACACATGCCCCACGCGGCCGCGCACCGGCTTGCCGCCAGCCTTCTTGATCTCTTCTTCAACCGCCTTCGTCGAGCGCAGGTCGTACACCACCGAGGCGCCGGGAGACTTCTCCAGGAAATGCTTGCACAGCACCGCAGTCAGGTGATCACACCCCACAATCACACCGTTCTCATCCACCACCACGCAACGATCGGCATCGCCGTCATAGCAGAAACCCACATCGGCCTTCTGGCGAACCACCTCTTCGCAGCACTGCTTGACGTTGCTGGCAACCAGAGGATTCGGCTCGTGCACAAACTCGCCCTTAGAGTTGTCAAAGTTCACCTCGATGATCTCAAGGCCTTCAACCCCGGCACCCTTCTTGCCGAAGATCTTGGGAATCATCGTCCCGGCCATGCCGTTGCTGGAATCGATCACGATCTTGAACTTCTTGCCCTTACGCTTCGACAGATCCAGGAACGCCAGCACATGCTTGCGGTACGCGTCCCACAAGTCACGCTTGTCGGCACGCCCACCGATGGTCACAAAGTTGTTCGAAAAATCAACCGTCGCCGCGTACTTGCGGATCTCGGCCAAGCCCGTGCCCTCACCCACCGGCCTGGCCTTTCGCTTGCTGATCTTAAAGCCGTTGTACTGCGGCGGATTGTGACTCGCCGTCACCATCACCCCGCCCGCGCAATCAAGGTGGTTGATCGCGAAGTAGATAAACGATGTATCAACCATGCCCAGGTCAAGCACATTGGCACCCTGGTCGGTGATGCCCTTGATGAGCTGCTCCGTGAGCGCCGGCGAACTCTTGCGCATGTCGCGCCCCACCACGATGTTCTTCATCATCGGGTTATCCTCACCCGCCGCCGCGGCATCATTGAGCAAGTATCGGCTGGCCCCAAACCCAATCTGGCGGGCCATCACGTCGGTCAGCAAATCGGGATAGGTGCCGCGGATGTCGTACGCCTTAAAAATCTTGCCGAGCATGAGACACTCCGAAGCGGCCTGTGGGCCGCGGGTTAGGTAATCACAAGCGGACCTGGCGGGTCCGGCCAACTGCAGCCGCCTGCGCCGGTTTTCGGACGCGAAATGCCGCACCCAAGACCCGAACAGACAACGTCCACACTGGGCCGCAAGGGTAGGCTGATGAGCATGGAATTCAAGCGGAAAAATTGGACCCGTATCCAGAGACCAGTCCAACAGACCCGATCCGGCACCCACAGATCACCCCACCGTTGGACAAACCACCCAAAACGGAAAAAGGGCGGCTTTGATTGAATCAAAGCCGCCCAGTCTAGCTCACTCCAAAGTC
>JBBRKQ010000074.1:0-18620 GCA_038231815.1 Phycisphaerales bacterium | reverse complement strand
TCGCCCGAACCTGTGCTGCTTACAACACCGGAGGAAAGCAAACCCTCAAGTCAATGCTCGATGCCCTCTCCGACGTCATCGCCGCTCCTTTCCTGCGTCTCGGAAAACAATACCGTGAAAGTCCAATAACTCACGAAATTACAGCCGCCTCCAGAAAGTACAACAACTTTCTCATTGCCTGCAAGCGCGAGGCAACTGTCCACATCCAACGAGTCGCCAAGCACGATGTGCACGACCCCACCACCCAACGCCGAATCGAACGCATCGGCCTCCGTTTCCCCATCAGCAAACTAGACATCGAAGAACTCATCGCCGCCAATGAAGCCGATGCCCCCGCCACCGAAGCGCAACTGTCCACAACCGCCCAACCAGCCACCACCACCCAATCCGCCACCGCAATCTCAACGTCCACCCCGCAACTCCAGCCCACCGCCGCAACCCACATCCCACCCCAAAACCACGCACCAATTCAAGCCTCAACCCCAGCCCGCCCCCAAAACCCCAACCACAAAAAGAACCGCTTCAAAAAACGCCCCGCCGCCTAAACGCTGCCTCAAAATTTGACCATTCGACCATTTTGCAATTTGACCATTTCGCCTCTCCCCCCGCCTCAAAATTTGACCATTTGACCATTTTGCAATTTGACCATTTCGCCTCTCCCCCGCCTCAAAATTTGACCATTTGACCATTTTGCAATTTGACCATTTTGCCTTTCCCCCCAATCACCGAATCGCAAAAGCAAAGCCGCCCAACCAACCGCCAACGCCAATCGCACTGGCCGCAGTGGCCTAAAAAAAATACTCTATAAAAACACCGCCAAGCATGGCGGTGCCACTTCAAGTCGCACAATCCCGTGAACTATGACTGAACACACGGCGGCATGCACAACCCAGAATCAGGCCGTCGCCGCTGCGGCACGTTGCTGTCTGCGGTGGAGTATGACGCCGAGTGGGAACGTGGCGAGATAAAGGCCCGAAAGAACGGACATCGTCAGCCAGAGATCAAAGATCAGGCCGAAGGTGATAAGGCTCGCAACAATCATCAGTGGGCGTGCCAGAGCGCGATTGATGCGAGCACCTTTAATCGAGATCATCGGCAGCTTGCTAATCATGAACAACGCCAAGAGCACGGCGTAGCCGGCAGTAAGCCACACCGGCGCACGCCAGTGAACCGTATCTGAAAGTTCGAGCATGACCGGAATGAGCACGGCAGCGCCGGAGGCCGGTGCCGGCATCCCTTGGAAAAACTTACTGACCGGAGCGCCAATTTTCTGTTTACGCGCCTGATAGGTAAACCGCGCGAGGCGAAACGCAGCGCAAAGAATATAGAAAACCACCACAGCAAGCCCCAATTGCGGGCTTGGCAGCTCAGCACGAAGCTGCCAAAAATACAGCACAAACGCCGGAGCGACGCCAAAGGCCGTGAAGTCTGCAATTGAGTCAAACTTTTCACCAAAGCGGCTGGTGACCTTTAAGAATCGAGCAGTCCGCCCATCAAGCCCATCAAGCACAAAAGCCGCCGCAACACAGCCAACAGCTTTCGAAAACAGCAGGGTTTTGAGGCTCTGATCCGCCGCAGAGGTGCCAACAATTTGGGAAGCCCCAAAGGCAAAGTGAACGCTCCCAAGCCCGGCGGCGAGCGCCCCCGCAGTCATCAGATTTGGAATCAGCTTGCGAAGCGGGATGGACTCCGGCCGAATAGGTTTGCGGCGCTTACCGGAGGGAGGTTGACCAGAGGTGGCCTGGCCAGGAAAAGCTTGGCCAGAAAGAGCCTGACCAGAAAGAACTTGGCCAGCGGCAAGTTGGCCCGGGGGCTGCAGCGAGTTAGGATCAGTCGGCCCAGAGCTCATTTTGACCTCACCATGTACCATACTCGTTTCGCTGCCATTTTCAATGCCATGCTTCATCGGACGCTGCTTTCTGTGTGCCACCCCGTGCCGCCACCGCACCAACGTCCTCTGGTCTCAGTGTGCCGCGGCCATGCTGCCCGCGTGAGAGGCCACGCGAACGCCGCTAGTGGTACCAGCAGGGGCCATCGTGCCCAAGATTGTTTCACCGGCAACGACGTGCTGGCCAACCTTGACAGCGATAGATGTACCAGCCGGGAGAAACAGTTCCGCCCGTGAGCCGAAACGAATAAGACCAAAACGCTCACCAATGGCAACTGTTTGGCCCGGCTTTAAGTGGTTGACGATCCGCCGGGCGACAAGCCCTGCGATTTGCGAGAAGCCAATCAGGCGGCCAGCCGAGTCACGCATGAGCACGCTTGAGCGTTCGTTGTCGGTGCTGGCCTTATCGAGCGAAGCGGTAACAAACTGGCCTGGTGTGTACACAACTTTCTCTATGCTGCCGCCCGCCGGAACGCGATTGACGTGGACATTGAAAACGTTCAAAAAGATGGCGATTCTCTGCACCGGCTCACCACCGATAGCGCCGCCCTGAAGCTCTTTGGGCATGGGCTTGGTGTCGATGAGGATCACCTTGCCATCCGCCGGGCTGATGAGCAAATTCTCGCCCGCAGGAACAGTGCGATCGGGGTCACGAAAAAACCAGAAACACCAGGCGATGAAAACAAGTGCAACAAAGCCAAGAGGGCCAACGATGGCGGCCATGAGGGACGACAACCCCAAGAGAGCCAGCACAACCGCGGCCACACCAGGGAGGGCCAAGCAAATCAGGCAGAACGGAACAATGACAACCCAACCTTCGGGGGCGATTCGCATCAAGGGCAATACTCCAAATAGCAAGTCACATGGCGGCACGGTGCCGCCCGCTAAGTTTAGCATCTGTTTGGCCCGGGCGCGGGCGGAAGAATGCCCGAATCGTTCCCCCGGTGACCTGCTCGATTCAGCGGCTTAACCTCCCGCATGCCCAGTTCCCCAGCCAACTCGCTTGACAACTCCGGCGATGCCCGAAACCCGGTTGATGTTTTGGCCGAAGGCGAACCCGTAATCGCCGGAGATTCGCTGCCGCTCGGGATTGTGGCCATGGACGATGATGAGGATTTCCGGCAGTACATTCGCACCGTATTAGAAGCCGAGGGGCATGACGTGCGCACAGTCTCGGAGCCTAACGAGTTTTTTGCAGCCTGCGAAGCGCGGCTGCCGGATGTGGTGCTGCTGGACATGAACATGGGCCGGTGGAATGGTGGCGAGGTCTTGGCAGAACTGCGCAAACGGTGGCCACGATTGTGCGTGATTGTGGTGACCGGGTACCCATCCTTGGCAACAATGCGGGCAACTTTTAAGCAGGACGTTTTTGATTATCTGGCCAAACCATTTTCAGTTGAAGAGCTACGGCGAACCCTGTCGCAAGCCGCGGATGCGTTCGGGCTTGGGCGACGGCCGCAGGACCGGCTGCGACTGGAACTTGGAAGGCAAATACGGCTCGCCCGGACGCAGCAGCGCCGGACACTCCGAGATCTGTCAGACGCTTCGGGCGTTTCGGTCAGCCAGCTTTCATCAATCGAGCGCGGCGCGCACTTGCCAAGCTTGGAATCCATGGTCTCGATCGCCGGCGCACTGAGCGCGACGCCATCCGAGTGGTTGAAGCTGGCAGGATTTTGAAGAGGAGACAAAAGAGAATCAAAGTTTAAAATCATCAACCGGCCATAGAAAAGCCTTAAGCAATGTTGGATTTGGGGTAGAACTACAAGCTAATTGTGTGACGCTGTGGGTTTAGCGCGCCAAGAGTTGACCATGACTGGTCATGCCGTAATTGTTGGTTCCGGACTTGGTGGCTCACTGCTGGCGGTGTATCTGGCCAAGCTTGGGTTTAAAGTCAGCGTGTATGAGCGTCGGTCGGATCCGCGCGTGAAGGGGTACGCAGGAGGCAGGTCTATCAATCTTGCAATGTCCGCTCGCGGGATTGATGGGCTGACAGGCGCAGGGCTGGCTGAGAGCGTCATGGCAAGCGAGGCCATCGCAATGTGCGGGCGGATGATTCACCCAGTCACGAAAGATGCGGCTGCGATCTACCAGCCGTACTCAAGCAACCTCGACGATGCCATTTACTCAGTCTCGCGTGGCGGGCTGAATTTGGCCTTGATTTGTGCCGCCGCGGAACAGCCGAATGTAAAACTGTACTTTGACCATCCCTGCATGGATGTCGTGCTAGAGACTGGATCAGCAGTGTTTGTTGGGCCAAGTGGAACGGTGAAAGTTGATGCGGATCTAATCGTGGGGACGGATGGCGCGTTCTCAGCAGTGCGGCAGCGCATGATGAAGAATGACCGGTTTGAATACAGCCAAAGCTACCTGCGTCATGGATACAAGGAGCTGCACATTCCGGCGGTGCCAAATGGCGGCGGGGCGTTTGGCGGCTACGCGTTGGAGCCAAATGTGCTGCACATCTGGCCGCGGGGTGGGGCAATGATGATCGCGCTGCCCAATACCGACAAAAGCTTTACGTGCACGCTGTTTTGGCCGCTACTGGCAGACGGTGGCGCAGATGGGCACGGGCTAGAAAACCTGCGTGATGCGGCCGCGGTGCGAAAATTGTTTGAGCGGGAATACGGCGATGCGGTAGGGTTAATGGGCGACTACGCGGCGGATTATTTAAAGAACCCCAACGGCTCACTGGTCACGGTGCGGTGCTGGCCGTGGCAAATGGGCGGCAAGGTGTGCCTGCTGGGTGATGCATCGCACGCGATCGTACCGTTTTATGGGCAAGGCATGAACGCAGCGTTTGAAGATTGCAAGCAGCTCGCCGCGTGCCTTGGGCAGGTGGGCGGCGCCGCGGCAAGCCCGGAGGGAATTGCCAGAGCTCTGGCGAGCTACGAGGCAATTCGCAAGCCAAACTCCGACGCGATTGCGGACATGGCCCTAGAGAACTTTGTTGAGATGCGTGACAAGGTTGGCAGGCCGGAGTTCTTATACAAGAAAAAGGTCGAGCAGACCTTGCACAAACTGTTCCCAAAGGAGTGCCTGCCGCAGTACAACCTTGTGTCGTTCTCAACGGTGCCATACGTAGATGCCCAGCAACGCGGGCGCGAGCTTGATGCGGTATGTGCGGCGGTAATCGAAAGGCTGCCCAAAGCGGCGGCGGATGGATTAAGCCCGGCAGAGTTCGAGATGAAGTTAAAGGAATTCGGCCGGGAAGCACTTGCCAGCACAAGAGCCTTAGCAGTTGATACGCCAACTGCTGCGATTGGCACGGGAGCTGGTGCGGGAACTAGTACCGGAGCGCGACCGTTGATTGACATTTCACCAGCGATTACCGATGCCGTCAAAACCTGGCCCGGCGACACACCGTACAAGCGGACGGTGTTAATGGACATGGCCAAGGGAGACCACATCACCCTCAGTGCGATTTCAAGCACAGTGCATTTGGGCTCGCACGCCGATGGGCCAAACCACTACGGATACCCGGCGCCCGGAGTCGGAGAACTGCCGCTGGAGCATTTCATTGGCCTGGCTCGGGTGATTGATTCTCATCCGCCGCGGGGCGGCCGAGTTGGCATTGCCGATGTAGTAGGCGGCGCCGAAGCGATTGCGGCAATCGGCTCCCGGGGTGAGAAGATAGTGTTGATTCGCACTGGCACCTTTGGTGATTTTTCGACATGGCAAAGCGACTTTGCAGGACTCTCCCTTGAATTAATCGAGGCCTTGGCAAAGCAAGGCGTGATTACGGTGGGCATTGACACGCCAAGCGTGGATGTACAAGAGAGCAAGGACATGCTGGCGCACCGGGCAATTCTGCGCTGCGGGATAGTGATTCTTGAAGGCCTACAGCTTGCCCGAGTGGAGCCCGGCGTGTACGAACTGATGGCCGCACCGCTGAAGTTAATCGGGTGCGATGGCAGCCCTGTGCGGGCAGTGCTGCGCGGGATTTAGGAGCCTACAGACGCGATCGACTGTCCCAGATTGTCAAAGGCGTCAGCGAGCAATCCCGCGGTGATGCTGGCGAACGGTGGTTGCCAGAGATCAAGATGACCGGCGCCGGGCACAGGCTGGAAGCGGCCATTTGCCACAGCATCAGCAATTTGCTTCCCATCCGTTGGCGGGCAAATGAGATCCGCATCGCCATGAATGACCGTGAGCGGGCAATCAAGTTTAGCTGCGTAGCCAAGGCGATCAAACGTGCCGCCGGGGCGCGTGATGGGTGCAAATCCCCCACCGCTGAGCAATGTACTGGCTAGATAGATTGCCGGAATGGTGTTCATACGAAATGGCGTGTCGGAGCTTCGCAGAACAGCTGCTGCAGGTGTTTGCGGAAGCCGGTACGGCGCCTCAGCGATAACCATGGCGATACAACCGGCGAGCCGCGGGTTGCTGGCCGCGGCGATGCTCACGCCAGCGCCCAGCGAGAAACCGTAGAGAACAAGTGGGCAGCGGGACCAGGTCTTCTCAGCGGCGAGTTCTGGTTGCTGCGTCGGATGGCGGCCGTCAACCATTTCGATGAGGGCCAGCAGGTCACTCACTTCTGGGATACCGAGGCCGCAGCGGGAGCGCGCCGGTGACTCACCGTGGCCACGCAGGTCGTAGCAGATGATTCGAGAGGACAGACTCAAAAGTGCCAGAATGCGAGGCCAAGCCATCCAGCGAGACTCGCCCCATCCATGGCTGAAGATCACCGTCGGGCCATCCGCCTTGTTGCCGGTGATTTCCCAGACCGGAAGATCAAGGCCATCAGCGGTGCGTAACGTCCATGCGGCGTACTTGGGTGGCAGACAGGGCTGCGTGGGCATGAGCTTGTCGGGAGACTCGGGCAACCCGCGGGTGATCGCATAGCCAGCAGTGCGCCGGGGCGGGCGGGTAAGCCGCTGAATGGTGAGCCAGACCAGAGTGGACCATGCAAGCATGAGGCCCGCAGTCAGCACAAATGCGAGGCCAATGAAGCCGCTTACCGCAGCGATGGCAGCAATCGTAAAAAAGGATGTGCCGATCAAAGATCCCCCGGCAGCTTAAAGAACTTAGACGTATTGACGTTGATGGCGTTGTGGAAGGTGTCCCAGTCGATGCCTTTGAGGCTGGCAACAGCCTCGGCGGTGTATCTTGCGAAGCCGGGTTGGCAGGGACGGATACCACGCTTGGGTTCCGGCGAGAGGAACGGCGAATCGGTCTCGATCATGATTCGATCGAGCGGCGCTAAAATGGCAGCGTCGCGGACAGACTGGGCGTTCTTGTACGTAATGACGCCGGTAAAGCTCACCATCGCACCAAAGTCAAGGATCTTTCGCATCTCGGCCGTTCCGGCGGTGAAGCAGTGGAAGACGAACCGAGACGGATCAAGCATCGTTTGCTTTAAGATGGGCAGGAGATCATCAAAGGCTTCGCGACAGTGAAGAACGATGGGAAGTGATACAGGCTTGTGCGACCCTCCGCAGGCGCTCCCGGCGTGAGCGGCCTGAATAAAGGCGAGTTGTTCATAAAGCACGGGCAGTTGGACAGGAATTGAAGGTGTCGCGTGGGCGCGATCGAGACCAAGTTCACCCCAAGCCACGCATTTGGGCGACAGGGCGCAATCGAGCGCGTTCTGCCACAGGTGGGGCGTTTGGTCGCTGTAGAGCGGGTGAACGCCAGAGGTATGCCAGATTCGCGGGTGAGAGTTCGCCAAGGCCCGGGTGGCAAGGCTGTCGATGGTGGTGGTCGCAATGGCAATGCAGCCAGTAACACCGAGCGCCGCGGCATCGGCCATGACGGCGGGGATGTCGCTACTAAAGTCGGGAAAGGTGAGATGGCAATGCGTGTCGATCACATTAAAGAGTATGAGGGATTCTCTCGCGGGCAAGGTTGAGACTAGCCGGAACGGAGAGATCAACGCAGAATTCTCGAACGGAATACGAGTAACCGAAGGTGGGAGGAAAGTCTTAGGTGTGGGTCCAGCTGGGCATTTGTCAGGGCCTCGTTACCTTGGCTGATGGTGCGCAATCGTTGTCAGACACATCCAGCGAGGGCGGGCGGTGCAATGATGCAGAGCAGATTCCCAAGGACCCTAACGAATGAATGGCTGGCGAATAAAACGATGTGCGGATGATGCTGTGCAAGCGAACGACCGGCCCTGCGCGCGGAATGAAACGGTGATGCGGCTGGTGGTGTGTGCAGGATTGGCGTTGGGATTGGCAGGGTGCATCGCCGGCTGCACTGGCCCGCTAGAGAACCGGGATGCGCGGGTAAGCCCGCAGCGGCTCCGGCAGGTTGAGGCGCTGAAGCTGGATGATTTTCGCAAGAAAGAGGCGGCGGGAGCGGCAGTGGCAGTGGAGTTGCCGGGACCGGGTACGCCTGCCGCGGAGATGCCAATGAAGCGGCCGCCGGTGATGGCGGGTGAGACGGTGGAGATTTCGCTGGAGCAGGTAAGAGCATCGGCCGTGGCGAATAATTTAAGCTTAAAGGTCGAGGTCGTTTCGCCATCAATCGTTCGGGAACGCGAGAACGCGGAGCGGGCAAAGTTTGAGGCGGTGTTTAGACCATCGATGAACTTGGCGAGTCAGAACGATCCCTCGTTTAACGCGGCCAACGTGAACACGCAGCAGCGCGCCAGTGTGGGCGGCGGGGTTGATATTCCGCTGCGCAGTGGCGGGCGAACAACCGTTGAACTTGCCGCCGTGCGGAACCTGACCCAAAGCCAGTTTGTGACCGATGCGGCCAGCTGGTCGACCGATGCGATTTTTTCCATCAGCCAACCGCTGCTGCGTGGCGGGGGTGAGGTGTACACGACTGCTTCGATTCGCATCGCGGCATACCAGACGGAGATTGCCGAAGCAGGCACCCGGCTGGCGGTGATTAACACGCTCGCGCAGGCGGATCGGGCGTATTGGCTGCTGTATGCAGTGCGGCGAGAGCTGGATGTGCGCCAGCAGCAATACGAGCTTGCGGTGACCCAGTGGGAGCAAGCCAAGCGCAAGGTTGAGGCGGGAAGCACACCGGAAATTGAAGTAACCCGGGCGGAATCAGGTATTGCCAGCAGTCTGGAGGCGATTGTAGTGGCCGAGGCAAACGTCCTCCTGCAGCAGCGAGAGCTGAAGCGACTGGCAAACATTGATGGGCTCGATGTGGCAACGGCGACGCAGATAAAGCCTATGAAGCCGCCGGAACCGGTGCAGCTTGCGCTGGATACTGAGATGCTGCAGACTGCCGCGCTTCTGGCCCGTGATGAACTCCTGCAGGTGGAACTGCAGATTCTGGCCGATGCGGTGGGGATTGATTTTTCGAGAAACAACACGCTGCCGCAGATTGACGTGAGCGCATCGGCCGGGCTTGGCGGGCTGGGTCGCAACTTGCCGAATGCGGGGGACGATGTGCTTTCGACTCGGTTTAAGACCTATCGGTTTGGTTTGAACGGACAAGTGCCAATCGGAAATCAGGCCGCGGAATCACAGCTGCGCGAATCAATCTTGACGCGGCTGCAGCGGATTGCAAACAAAGCCAACCGCGAACAGACGGTGCGCAAGGAAGTGCTGGATGCCGTTGACCGAATCAGATCGTCATGGCAGAGGATTTTGGCGGCACGGCAGGCATCGATTTTGGCCGAGCGAACACTGCGGGGCGAACAGCGGCAGTTTGAGGCTGGGTCACGTACGAGCACCGATGTGCTGGATGCGGCGGCCCGCCTTGCCAATGCGCAGTCGTCCGAGATTCGGGCCCTGACAGAATATGAGAACGCAAAGGTTGACCTCGCCGCGGCCACGGGCACGGTGCTGGGATCCGCCGGGGTGCAGTGGCAGGCGGTACCCGCACCCAAGACCGCGGAGGAGCAGAAGCCATTCCCGCACATTGATGACTGAGCGACGCTTGCTGGCGCGGGGTTTAGCCTAGCAGGAGATGGGCTCCGCGATGAATAGATCGGGGAAGCTTGGAGCCGATGAGCGACTTGACATCGTCACCATCAAACGCGAGGCGGGGAGAGAGTTCCAGCACGCAATCGGGCGAACCATCGGGCTTGTGGGGTACGTCGCAGCCTGCGGCCTGTAGCCAGCGGACGGCGCGAAGTGTTTGGATGGCCGAGCAGGTTGCGGGGGAGTCGTTACCGTCCGCGTTCTTGATGGGTGCGAACTCATCGATACGGTCGGTCTCCATGGCAATTGAGCCGCGGCCGGAGCTTGAGCTGGCCAAGGGGAGCGCATCGAACACGAATGTCTCGAGTTTGATCGCGTTGGCCTTGTCGGGCGAGATCTGCTTGCCGGTGGCCAGATCGAAGTAAGGCACTTTTTTCTCAGCACGGTGATAGGGCATGCATAGCGAGCCAGCCTCGGCGCCATTGAGGCGTTCGATGAAGCTTCGGGAAATCGCGTGAATGGCGATGGAACCTGCGGAGTAGACAAGCGAGCCATCAGCGTTGCGGCGAGCCTGCATCTCGGCCGGGGCATCGGAGTATTCGATGACGGTGGTTTTGCCGCCCAGGCGGCACAGCAGGCCAACTTTCTCGGCAGAATCGGTCTTGGCCACGAACTTGCTGGACATCTCACCGGAGGAATCCGCAGCGCTCGCGTGGAGGCCAAGAAAGAGCGGGTCGATGACGCGGACGAGCGGATTGTCAATCTGCACATAGCAGATGTGCTCGATACCACGATCAGCCATGACCTTGCACGCACCCGAGGCATGGAGGGCCTTGATAGAGCCGCCGTGACCGTCAGGGTTCAGAGCGATTTCACTTTGGGATGCGAGCAAGATCTTACCGGTACCCATTTCCATGGAGGGCAACTGGCCTTGGGGAAAGAACATGACATCCGAAGCCCGCAAGCCGAAGAAGTTGTGCGCGCTGAAAAAGTCCACCGTTTGCCGGTGGTTGCCCGGGCTGGTCATGATGAACCAGGGGATTGTGGGGCTGGAAGACTGGGTGCCAGAGAAGCGGTGCTGGGCGGCCAGAATCCAGTCGGCCAGCATCGCAAACAGCGGCTTGCGAGAGATCGCCCCTGCGGGATAGCAGCCCTTGGGACCGTCATAGCCGAGCCGGGAACCTTGGCCGCCCGCGACCGTGAAGGCTGCCACTTTACCTTGGGCGATAAGTTCAACACCGGCCTTGCGGGCAGCAACTTTGTCCCAAGCAGCGCCGCTGACGGCACGCCGCCCGGCGAGCGCATACGCATCGACAGGGGTGATGTCTCCGGAAACGGCCACGGAAGGTTTGGATTTGATGTAGGTTTCGATCAGACCGGGCAAGGCTGTCAAGTCGATGGAATGCACCTGCTCGAGCAAAGCCTGCTGCTGCAGGACTGTGAGCTGGGGCACGCAACTGAGCAGGTGCGCCTGGCCGATGGCCGACAGGCGTGCGGTCGCAGAGGCGAGGTCTGCCGCGAAGTTGGAGGGTTGGGCCGAAGTTTGGGCTGGGGGCTGGCTCATGTGCCAGCAGGATAAGGTGGATGAACCGGAGGGAAGCGGGGCAAAAAACAGAAAAGTACCAAGATAGAAGGGAAAGCGTGGAGGCGGGAGCCAGTTGACGCAATGGCGGGCGCATCGGGATCTGAGCCGCTTTAATACTGCAAATCACCGTACCACGTCCGGGGTGGCGGCTCCTTTTTAGTTTGCAGCCGCAGGATTCGCTCGTTCATTTCTTTCTTTTCTTTAGGGGTCATCAAACAGAGTTCATACGTCGGTGGCCATGCCTCGAGACCTTTGACCCGGCCGCTGAGTTCCCGCAGGTGGTAGAGCACACCGAGGACGGCGAGCATGAAGCGTTCACGATTTTCGGTTGTTTTCAGCGGATTGCCCGGCATGTGATCTCGCGGGGTTCCTGGGCTGAACTGTTTGGCGACGTGCCTTTGCATTCGCTCGCTGTTGAAATCAAGCGGTTCGCGGGCGTGAGCAAAGTCGTTACGAATGTCGCGGATGATGTCGAGTTGATTGCGAACGTGCCTGCTGATGAGCCCGAGTGCGTAGCACTTTTTGATGCACTCGGAGAATGAACCATGGGTCATCTCCGAAGCGTCAATTCTGCCGCCGCTGGTGTCGGACGGCGTGCGGTCATCGATGAGCACTTTGCTGAGCAGATCGTGCAGTGCGGGATGAAGCAAAGAGCCAGCAACCAGCGCAAGGCCGCGATCGGTCTCGCGTTTTAGGCTGTCTTCAAAGAACTTGAAGTCAGAATTAAAGTCGTTGTTTTTACCGGCCATTTTTGAATCGCAAGCCCTGTGGAGGTACGGAGGATTTTCTGGCCCAGTGTATCGGCCTCCGTAGGACGGTTTCGGAATTGCATCTGGACCAAGGCCGGTGGCGCTCAGCCCGCTCGGTGGCTGGGATGGCCGGGTGAACGTGTGAATCCAAGGTAGGAATGCAGAGCGATGCTGGTTTCAAGAACTGCCTGCCGGCCGGTCTACCGCTCCGGTGCGTTCGCCTGCTGATTGATCGGCGGCGCGGTGATACGGCTCCGGCGGCCACTGAGCATTTGCGCCCCGGTGGCCGGGGCAACACCGTGTCCAGCCTGAAGCTGAGGCCCATTGGCGCTCGTGTTGGTACCAACCGGCGGCGGCGTGATGGCGGGCGGCGTGCCGTTTCCAGCACCGGGGGTGCCGATCGCCGCCGGAGGGACCTGAGCGGTGCTGCTCGGGCCGCCGACAGGAGTGCGGAGCTCGGGCGGGATCGCCGTTTCCCAAGTTCGCGCAGCAGTGACGGTGGGTGGGAGTGGGACGGTGTTCATATCCAGCACAACGTACCCCGAATCGCTGTAGCGCTGATATACCCGTACGAACTCTGCCATGGTCGGCCGACGGCCGAGCTCGCGGGTGAGTTCCTGACCCCACACCGAGACCCAGGTTTCGTGCCCTGGGAGTAGAAAATCGGCCAGCAACGGTTTCTCGTTCTCGCCCACGTTCCACTCAAAGAGAAACGAACCGGCGAGGGAGTGGATGATGTCCGGGGGGGAAAGTTCGGAGATAAACTTAATGTTGGGCTGGCGCTGCCGCATCTTGGTCAGCCAAGTGTACAGAAAATATGGGTCGGCTGAAACGAAAGCATCGAGTCCGATGAGCCCGGCGTTGAGCGATGCGGCGAAGTCTAGTTCTTTGAAGAAATGACCTTCCTGTTCAGCGTTTCCCAGGGTAATGAGTTGCTGCGGTGAAGGGGAATCCCATGCAGTTTCAAAGTGGGTTGCGTAGCCGAGCCAGTACCCTACTTGCATGTTTGGTGAGGCCGCGTTGGCCAATTCGGCCTTGCTGTTTCGCATCATGGGAATGTCATCCATGGGCGAAAGTGAGTTGGATGGATAGTTCTTTGAACGGTTCTGCGAGTAGATACCGGCGGCGGCCCAAATCATCGAACGTTGGTAGCCAAGCGAGCGACGGGCTGTCACTTCACGGGCCCAGGGACGCCAGCCGTTGAGATCTGGCCGGAGGTTCGGATACGCAAAGCCGCGGGTGTTTCCCGGAGAGGCGTTCTGATCGAAGGCGATCATCGCTGCGGTCACAGGACGGGGATCTCGCTGATATCGAACGCCGCCATAGGTGGCCTGGAAGTAGTCGCGGTAAGGCACCAGAGTTTTGAGCCAACTGTCGGTGCGGGGCGCGACACGAACTGACAGGGTGTAAATGCGAGTCTGACCGGGTGGGACGGTGCTTGGTACATCCATGCGCACGTACCAGAACGGACCACCATCGCCGGACCAGCGGGTACCGTCACCGACACGGATTTCGACACCGTGGCGATACTCGAGCGCTGGGTACTGGACGCTGACGCCAACCGTGTACTTTTCATCGCGGAGTACGGCGATTGGGCTGTACAAATCCCCCGGCCAGCCGTTGTTGTTGACCTTGAGCGGGGTAACTGTGCGGTCGAACAAGTCAAAGTGTTCGATGCCATGGCGGCCATCAAGGATTTCAACGCGATCCCCAAGGCGGATATCACTGACCTGGAACGTACCAACAGGCAGCGCCGCGCTGGTGGTGTTGGTGAACGTGAGTTTAATATCAATCCCGTCAGCAACAACGGTGACATCACGCCTTGGGACCAGAGTGGTATCACCGGAGACAAAACCGTTGCTGCCGGAGACGAAGACCACTTCCGGTGGCCCTGCATCGACAAGCCGAAACCCGGTGCCGAGCAGGTTGCCTCGCATCGATCTGATGAGAGTGTTTTGAATCGGTCCGAGGCCCGGCGATGTGTTGTTCGTGCCCGAACTTGAACCCGTCCCGACGCTTGCTGGAGCGGGTGGTGGGACAGGAGGAGAGGCACCGGCCGTGAATGTTGGATCGCTGGCATCCGGACCGGACCGAGAGCTTGAAACTCCAGAGAAATTGTTGAGAGTGCTGCCGGTGGGCACCACCACCACGCCCGGCGTTGTGGGCTGGGCTTGAATCGTTCCCGGCGGGAGTATGCCGCCCTTTGTTGCAGCCGGTTTGCCCTTCTGACCACCTGTATTGGCGGGCATACTGATGTTGGGGGCGGCATCGCCCTTGCCGGGTGCCGGGGCACCCTGCTGCCCGAGCACGGCAGATGCGAAGCCGGCGGCACCAAGCACACCGATTAGGATCACACGGCTGCCAAACTGAAAATGCTGGCGATTCATGGTTTCATTATTCGGTATGTTCTGTGTCCGAGTTGTCGATTCGGCTAGGGGTTGTCATAGGACTTCGTCGTGCGTGCGGAAACGGTAAACCTCGCGGTCTGCCCGCATCACCGGCGTCTGCGACGATGTGTACAAAAATATGCCACCAATTTGCTTGCATCCGCAGGAACGAAATGGTCAGACCCAAGGCCCGGGCTGTGAACGCCCATAATCTTGGGCATGATGGCCACCCCTGTTACCGCTTGTGTAATCCTTGCAATTGGTCTTGCTTTTCAACCGGAAACCAAGGTCCGAGATGTTCCGATCAAGGTTTCGGAGCAGAGATTGCTCTCGGACCTGACGGCCCTGCTTGAAACTGAGACCCGGCACACGCTCTCGGCGGTTGGGCCGGAGCGTGCTGATTGGCAAACTACCAAGCGGGGCAGCACGGCCGCGGCGAACTGGCTGGAGATGCGACTTCGGGAGGCCGCGGCGGAGGCAAACGGGCTGGGTGTGACAATGGGCGTGTACCAGCAGCACTTTGTGATTCCCAAGGGACCGCGGGTTCCGGCGGCATCACCGGGGAGCAATGTGATTGCGATTTTGCCCCGGGCGGGGAATCAGTTGCCGCCGGCTGCCGGGCTGGATGCGTATTTGAGCAAAGTCGATGCGGTGGTGGTGATCGCCCACTATGACACGCGTGTTGCGGATGTCATGGATTCCACGAGCGCAGCGCCGGGTGCGAATGACAATGGGTCGGGCACGGTTGCGGTGTTGGAAGTGGCCCGGGCGATTTGTGCGGCGGGCAGTGGCAAGCGGGCACTGACGCGGGACTTGGTCTTTGTGCTGAGTACCGGCGAAGAGCAGGGGTTGCTTGGAGCGAAGTACCTAGCCCAAACCATGCAGGCGGCAGATGTTGACGTTTTAAATATGGACATTGTGGGAGATCCAACCGGGCACGCGCTGGCGGACGGCACAAGCCCGAGGGACGATGGACGCGTGAGGGTGTTCAGTGAGGCATTGCCGCGGGAACTGTCGGCGGAAGGATTGGCGGGGCTGCGAGCATCTGGCGGGGAGAACGATTCGATGTCGCGGCAGCTTTCACGATATGTTTTTGAGACGGCGGGGATGTATGCCACGCGTGTGCGGCCGATGCTAATCCAACGGGCGGATCGGTTTTTGCGTGGTGGCGACCACACGCCGTTTAACGAGACCGGTAAGGCGGGGGTCCGTTTTACGCAGGTTTTTGAGAATTACGATCGGCAGCATCAGTTGGTGGGCGGGGGTAAAGGCGACACGCTGGAGTTTGTTGATCCGCGTTACCTGGCGGGAGTGGCGGAGTTGGTTGGCGTGGCGGCTGTGCGGCTTGCAGCATCACCAAGACCGCCGACGGCGGTAGAGCTTGTGATCGCTGATTTGACGCATGACACCATGCTGCGATGGAAGCCGTCGCCATCGACTGCTGCGGTGGGCTATCAGGTCGTTTGGCGTGAGACAACAAGTCCTGTGTGGACGGACACAGTTTCTGCGGGCGCGAAGCTGGAGGTGACACTGCCGATGAACAAAGACAATTACTTCTTTGGTGTCCGGGCTGTTGATGCTGAGGGGAACGCGGGAATTGTGCGACCGGCAGCGCCGGTGAGGAAGTAGCGGCCGGGCTAGAACAGAAAACGCACTCCCAGTGCAAGCCCCCACGATCCTGCTGCGCGATAATTTATACGCTCATACACCGGCAGGATGATCGAGAATTCAACCGCGAAGGTCGTTGCCTCGTAGAGGATACCGGGGGCCAGATTCAGCTCATAGTCACCGTTGGTTTCGTAGAGCCCGTTGCACTCGAGCATCGCATAGACCGCGGCTTTGGTCTGGGCGCTGTAGACCGCGGGGTCCAGCCTGTAGAGCAGCGCGGTATCGTGGCGGAACGCATCGGCGGAGCCATCTCCGGCGAGCTTTGTGCCGTGCCCGGAACCGGAAGTATTGAATTTGTAGCGGATTGCCTGAGTGAAACCCCAACGATCAATGATGCTCATGAGTACCAGCCCGGCGATAGGATCAACCGAGTCTGAGGAGTACGCCCCGTCGCCGGTTGGCAATTCCAAGCCGCCGGTGACGGACAATCGCGTGGTGTTCAGGGGTGAAGAGTCATGTTGCCAGACTCGGTACTTGGCTGTCAGGGTGATATCGGCGAAACCGGAATCGGTATCGGTTGACCCGCTTGAGGTTCGTCGAATGTCAGCGAGGATGGCGGGTATATCTAGCGTCAAAGAAAACGATCCGGTGACACCGTACTGCAGGGTGGATTGGGCCACGAGCATGTGCTGGTCTGTATCGCCGGAGACTGGGTCGGTCCCGAGTTGGCTGTATCGGAGCGTTTCACGGAAAGCGAAATGGCCCATTGCGGGCTGGGTAGTTGATGGGGTGCTGGTTGCTTCCTGAGCGGAGACGATCGAACTGCCGAGCAGGAGCATAATGGCTGCGGCAACTGCGGCCGCGAGACTTTGCTGAATGGGGAGGCGATAGGTTGGGGAGGGCATGGTTTGGCTGTTCTTCGTTATTGCGGAGGTGACTTGGGCCTGGCTTACTCGACAGAAAGTACAGTGAATCCTGCGTTTACTACGGCGGTGGCAAGGCTCGCCTTGCTGGGCTTGGCTTTGCCAAACAAGCCCACCGTGATGCGGCCGGTGTTCAAGTCAATATCGACGGTTTGAACACCGGGGAGTTTTTTGAGTGTTGAATCAATATTATTTGCGCACAACGGACAGGAGAGCCCGGTTGCGGTGATCGTGGCAAAGTCCTGCTTCAGCGGAGTCGTGGGGAAGACAGTCTGCGGGGCATCGGCAATTGCCGGTGCGGATTGACATCCGGTGGCTGCCGAGAACATCAGGAGCATCGGGAGCATCGGGAGCGTGAGAAGGGCCAAGTGACAGCGGGAGCGTGCAGCGTGAACTGACATGGAAAGATTCCTGGGGGTGTTGGAGTTTTGGCGATACCGGGAGCGTCGAAACTTCCGAGCCGCAGCGAATATTGGTGCGGCCGGCGAATGCGGCGCTGGCGTGGCGTGATGAGCAACGCAGCGGACATATGCGAGAGCCTGATCGCTCTTGCCGTCAGAGACCGTGTGTTGAAATCTTTTGCAAAGTGCGCGCACCGCCCCCACGCTCGCGGCCGTTACGTCCGCCAATTGCATGTTAAGGCCTGGAAGCGAACGCCGTCATTGCGGTTGAGGCGGCGATGCTGCTCGCTTAAGCGGTCAGGGACGTTGCAACCGGGAACAAGCAGACTTTTCCCCGCGGGCAGGAGGGACGCAAGAAGCAGGTCTGTCTTAGCGTTCCGCTCGCTTGCGGGCGCCGGCAGAGGCTGAGAGTTTGTGGGCACTGATGATCGGACTTGGCAGCAGCATGGGCTGTTTACCGCTTGATCGGAACCATCGCCTGTGCAGCCGCACTGGCAGGCGAGTTGATCATCAAAGGCTTCGGCTGCCGGAGACACGGATACTTCTGCGGATGCTGTGAACCCAGCAATTCGGCAGGTTGGAACGGTGCCCGAGATAAACGGCGCAGCGAAGCCGAACAGCAGAGCTGCCAGAGCCGTGACGACCGTGATGACCATTCGGTAGTGCATTCGTTACGCCGAAGTGTATCAAGCTGGCGGGCGGCAGGTTGCCGCCCGCCGGATTGCTCAGGACAAACGCAAGGTTGCACCGGCATCGCCGATGAGAGATGGCAGCGCAGTTGATCAGAAGCCGCAAAAAGGCAGTTTGCAGCGAAGGGGGCGAAGGAGTGCGAAGGAAGGCACCATCAAGAAAAGACAGAAAACTTGGGTTTACGCTGGCGCGGTTACTTCACGTTGGCGGCCTCTTCATCGGTGGCCTTACGGACTTTGGTGATGCTGATCGTCTCGACGGGAACATCGTCCATGCCACGCTTCTCGGCGGTGCGGACGGCTTTGATCTTTTCAACGGTTTCCATACCGCTGAGAACACGGCCGAAGACGGCGTAGGCGGCGCCGTCGGACTGGGGGCGGTCGAGCATGCCGTTGTCGACAACGTTAATAAAGAACTGGCAAGTGGCGGAATCTGCGTTGCCGCCGAGGCGTGCCATGGAGATCGTACCGCGGCTGTTTTTAAGGCCGTTTTTCCATTCGTTCTTGATGGTGGGATCAGTCGCCTTCTGCTTCATATCGGCTGTGAAGCCGCCGCCCTGAATC
>JBBRKQ010000073.1:0-18623 GCA_038231815.1 Phycisphaerales bacterium | reverse complement strand
GGGCGGTCTGCACTGCGGCTGGTGGCCGGGCGGCCGCACGTGGCGGCGATTGATGATGATGCGACCCGGCAAAGCCCGGTGCCACGGATTGGCGTGGATGATCTGACCCCTTTTGATGCGGTGCTGATCACGCCGGACTCGCGCGAGCAGATCCTGCGGCGGATTGATGGGACACCGGCGCGGATTGTGCTGCCGGAGGATTTGCTGTTGGGGCGGCGGATCTGAGCGATAGTGTGCTTGCTTCGAATCGATATGAAGAACAGAATTGTGCCGCTGCGCTGACGGTTGGACGGGTGATTCAGGTTTGACGGATTACCGAGGCGTGCGAGCTCGCACTCATGCCCACTGGCGAGGTGGACTGCTCAGCGACCGTGCAGGGCAACCACAAGGCAACTGCAGAGCAACTGCTGGCCGTTTGCTAAGCGGTGTGACGCTGGGAGATAAAAGCCGTATTAGATTGCGGGCAGCGATTACGGGTGCCGTCGGAGCCGGTGATTTGCACCTCTCAAACATCAGGGAGTCTTCCTTGTGGCGATCCTAGAACTTGGTGTCATGATGTATACGTAAGAATGCAAGTCGCTTTTGAACATGGCTTGTAACAGACTATTGAGTTCAGCTAAGATTGCCAACACACTATAGCAAGGATGAGTAGACATGAAGCCAGCTTCTTCTTTGAGCCAAACTAACGTGGCGCGGACCGACAAGGCGTCTCTAGGCCGTGAAACGCCGAAAAAACCCTCTTTAAAATCGGTGCGCGCTGGGAGGATGCGTCCCATGATTCTGCTTTGGGCGCTAGGGATTCCGATCCCGCTCCTCTTGATCTTCTTTCTCCTGAGAGGGTGCGGGTGAGCACGAATGTATTACCGATAACAAATGAGTTCATAAGAAATCATCGTAACTAACACTGTTAAAACGTCCGACAAACAAAAGGATTTTCTATGACACAGACCCATACTCATAACTACGACGGCAAACAGTCTAACTCTTTTAAGGATGGCGTAAGCAAAGTTGCCGCCGGACTTGATATGGCCAAGGGGGATCTGTCAATGTTGGCGACTGACACCGCCGGTGCGGCCAAAGCGGGTATTGCCGAGGCTGGCAAAGCCGTCAAACGCACGGTAGACCACGGCCGCCAGTCCGCCGCACAGGCTATCGATGGGGTGACCGCTCGAATCTCAGAGAACCCCTTAACCAGCGTGGCGATCGCTGCTGGTATCGGCTTGGCAATAGGATGCCTTATGAAGCGCACCAGCCGCTGAGATGTCGAGTTCCGTGCGCCGTGGATTTGTGTTTTCATCTATTTACCGCCCACATTTGGGCCAGAGAGGCCAACTTATGCTCGACACACTCAAAGCTCTGTTGCAGGACCAGCTCAAGGATCTTTATAACGCCGAGAATCAATTGGTCAAGGCCTTGCCAAAGATGGCGAAGAAGGCGAGCAGCCCGGGTCTGCGCTCCGCGTTTGAAAGTCACCTTCGGGAGACTAAGGGCCATGTGGATCGACTGGCCGAGGCGGCTTCGATCCTGGAAATGAAGCCAACTGGCAAGACCTGCAAGGCGATGCAGGGCCTGATCGAAGAGGGCAAGGAGGTTCTGGACGAATCTGGCGCGGATGCTGTGATTGATGTGGCCCTCATAGCGGCAGCCCAGCGGGTTGAGCACTATGAGATCGCCGCGTACAGCAGCGCTCGGTTCATCGCCGAGCAACTGGGCGAAACATTGATCGTCAAACTTCTGCAAGCGACCTTGGATGAGGAGCACAGCGCCGATGAGAAACTTGGCGAGATCTGCACTTCCGAGGTTCTCCCTGCAGCAGGGGGCGCCGATGAGGACGAGCCGGATGCTGCAACACCTCGAAAACGCTCATCTCGCACGCTCGCGGGATCTTCTCGGGGAAGGTAAATCAGGCGACTTTCTTTCGCGGCCGCCTGCGGGCCGCTTTCTTCTTTCACCAGTCCACTTTTAAAGGAAACTATGATGTTCAAAGCAACTTGTGTTACCACTCTTCTCGCAGCGGGGCTTATGTCCACAGCCTGCACAAATGATTCACGCTCTATGGCCGATGGCCGAACAAACCGGAGCAGTGAATCAGTTCGAGACGCTGCTCGGGAAACGGGCCGGATCGATCCCAACGGCAATCGGCTGTATGACCTGGGTCCCAGCGATAACGCCCGAGTCGGAGATTCCAACGGCGTTCGTGGGGAGGATCCGGGCGATCGGTCGGCCACCGATCGGGCAACCGCAGAGAGCAAGCGGTTCAAGGACGGCACAACGTACGCTACAGCGGACAGCGTCAACAGGAATGCTGATGGCACATCACGCGACGGGATGAGCGACTATGACCGCAATGAGCTCAATCGTCGCGACTCTCGCAACACTCAGGATTATCGAAGCGACCAGGATTATCGGGACAGCCAGAACTCGAGCACTTATCGGGATACTCGGTACGGGCAAAGCGGCCAGAACGAGCAGCCTGGGCAGTATGACCAAAACGGTCAGACACGTAACGATGTTTCGACCAATCGGAGTGGTAAGACGAGCCAGACTATTCGTGTTGACCAGTCCTCGACAGACCCGTTAAAGACCGATCAATCTAAGACGGATCAAGCCAGGATGGATCAAGCAAGAAGGGATCAAGCCAGGATGGATCAATCCAGGATGGATCAATCTAGGATGGACCAATCCAAGACGGATCAATCCAGGACGGAGCAATCCAGAAGGGATCTATCCACCACTGAGCAGTTCAGGCCGGAGCAGTCTAGGACCGAGCAGTCCAGGACTGAGCAGTCTTGGACCGGTCAGTCCAAGACCGGTCAGTCCAGGACCGACCAATCCAACACCGAGCAGTCCAGAACCGCTCAGTCCAGGAACAGCCAAGACGGTCAAAACCGCTGGAACGATCAGAACGGCCGGCAGATGCGCCGCGATCGCGATGCGAACTCTGGTCAGAACCCGTCAAACCTTGCAAGTTGGGGCGGCCGGTCGTGGGATAATGACAGCGTCACCGTCACGACCGAGGCCGAGATGCCCGCCGCTGTCCGGGCTGGGATTTCACGCGAGGCGAACGGCACCGCGCTGTCCGAAACCGGCCGGGGCACATGGAACGGTAAGCCAGCGTACTGCGCGCGGATTACCCGAGGCAACTTCAGCTACAAGGTCGTGACCGATGAGAACGGTGATCTGATCGCCATGAATCGCATCGACTGAAACTTCAAGTAGTTGGAAGCTGTTTCGAACACGCACATCGGTGACCGGTTCTGATCGGCACCGGTGTGCGTTGCTTGGGGGGGATGATCTGTGCTTCACGGGCGAGGGACCCCGACTTCAGCGGGGAGCGTCTCACCAAGCACCCGGAGCGTTTTGGAACGTTCGGCGTCGCTTTCGGCTTTCGATAATCTGTCCGGGCAGGTGGCGTGGGAAAGCGGGCGAAGGGGATGTTGGTGGCATTTAAACTTTACAATGGAGTTCGCAGATGGCCAGTAACCGCGCTGTTGTGTACCTGTCCCCGAAAAAGCTTGAGGTTCAGGACGTGGATTATCCGAAGATGGTCGACGCTTCTAACGGCAAAGAGATAGAGCACGGTGTGGTGCTGCGTGTGGTGGCCACGAACATCTGCGGCAGCGATCAACACATCTACCGTGGGCGATTCCCGATGCCAAGCGGCGAGCAATTGGGCCACGAGGTGACCGGGGAGGTTGTGGAAGCGGGCCGCGACGTTTTGTTTTTAAAGGTGGGAGATCTTTGCTCCGTCCCGTTTAATGTGGCTTGCGGGCGGTGTCGCAACTGCAAGGAGCAGCACACCGAGATCTGCAAGAACGTCAACAGTGAGAAGGACTGCGGCGCGTACGGCTTTAACTTAGGCGGGTGGAAGGGGGGCCAGGCCGAGTACCATATGGTGCCATACGCGGACTTTAATCTGCTGAAGTTCCCGGACAAGGATCAGGCGATGGAACACATCGAGGCGCTCGCGATGCTTTCGGATATTCTGCCGACCGGCTTTCACGGGTGTGTCTCGGCCGGGGTCAAACCGGGGGCAACCGTGTACATCGCGGGGGCAGGGCCGGTTGGCCGAGCTGCCGCGGCGGGGGCGCGGCTGCTCGGGGCTTCGTGCATAATCGTTGGCGATATGAACCCGGAGCGGCTGGGGTTGGTCAAGAACGCTGGTTATGAGATTGTTGATTTGGCAAAGGACACGCCGCTGCCGGACCAGGTTGAAGCGATTTTGGGTGAGCGGGAGGTTGACTGCGGCGTTGATGCTGTGGGGTTTGAGTGTCACGGCCACGGCGATGAGTCGGGGGAAGAAAAATCTGAAACGGTGCTCAATGACCTGATGGAGATCGTGCGATCAGGCGGCGGGATGGGTATTCCCGGTGTGTACGGTGAAGGAGACCCCAAGGCAAAGACCAAGGAGGCGAAGGCGGGCAAGCTGCTTTTGGACTTCGGTAAATCCTGGGCAAAGTCTCCATCGATCATCGCAGGGCAGGCTCCGGTGATGCGGTACAACCGAGGGCTCATGCAGGCTATTTTGTGGGGTCGGATGGATTACTTGAACGATGTTATGGACACCGAAATTATTTCTCTTGACCAAGCGGTAGAGGCGTACAAGGTCTTTAATGAAGGGTCATCGAAGAAGTTTGTCATTGATCCTCACGGGCTGATCCGCAAACGCAGCAAGGCCAAGTTGGCGGAGGTGGTGGTCGTGCCTTCCGGCGGCCGGGCTGTTGCGGGGCGGGCAAAGTAGTAGGGGTGCAGCGCTGCCATTTTGGGTAGGGCCCTGCCTTGGCCTCCGAAACCCGGGGGTGAGCGGTGCCAGTTGCCCGGCTAGTTGTGACAAGCGAAGACCACTTCGCTGCGAGTCGTGGCCGGACGGTTGGCGGAAGGACGAGCCGAGCACCAGCGGCAGGTTTACTTCGACTATGTTGGATAGCCGCAGCGGCCCCGATGAGCACGGCATGACCAGAAACCGTTTTACCAGAGGCAATACGGCCTCAGATTCCAATTTCAAGATGGTGCGGCACACAGCGAGCGGGCATTGGTCAGTCTGGACTTACACGGCTGGGCTGGCAGGGATAGTAAGCCTTAGAACATGGTCTCGAGTTCTTCCGGTAACAGCAACTCGGGGCTTTCGGCGTGAGCTTCGTGGCGATTAGGTTGCGAACAACCTGCGTGGTGGCGTTGCGACTATTGCTTTCCAAATTTTCAAGACGTTGTTCTTCTCGGAGGTGCGGCTGAGGAGATGGAACACGGCCTGAATGATTTCCCAAGCCAGGCTGCACTCGATGTAGCCGATGATCCCCGTGCGTACAGCATCAGGCTCGGCGGCGCCCACGCTGCGCGAGCGAGTGAACGTGATAACCGTGCTGAACTCAAAGAGCACATTAAAGATGCGCTCAAGCGGCGCCAGCAACTCGCCGGCAGTTAAATTCGTCGTCACGTGACATTGCTGGTGTAAGTTGGTGTGTGGTTCCGGTGGTGGTTGCCCGGGCGTGGGGCCGGTTAATCGGTAGGTAAACTCGTTCCACACCGTCTGCCGAAGGGCTGCGGATAGTACTTCGCGGGCGGGTGCACTCCGATCAGGTTGTGTCTGCTGTATCATCCGGCTCTGCTGGCGCATTGTGGCGTGATGCAGCGTGCTCCCGGCGGATTGCCGTTTGTACCGTGGCGGCGGTTCGCCCGCCGACTGCTTTGAGTTTATAACACACTTGGGCCTGCTGCCATGACTGACTTTCAACCAACTCTGATACCGGGCAGCCCTGAACCGACCTTGACGCAGCGCGGCGAGGTTGCCCGCCATCGTGATCCGGGCTCGCCAGTGGCGGCCGTGGTCTCATGGATCACCATAACGCTGGTGGTGCTGTTCATTGCCGCCAGCGTCTTTTTCGGGGGCAAACCGAGTGATGTGCTCAAGGGGCGCGAAGTGACGAAGTCCGGGCAGACGGGGTCCGGCCAGACAGGATCTGGCCAGACGGGATCGGGTGAGAAAGCACCCGGCGAGAAGGCGGTTGGTGAGATGAGCGGCGCTGATTCGCCCGCGAGTACGCCCGGCACGACCGGCCCAGCCGAAGGAGCCAAGACCGCAATTGAAGCGGAGGGCGCTGGGCAGCCGGTGGCGGGGATGCTGTCATCGATAGCGCGGCTGATCTTCGCGTACCCGAAGGAGCAGCAGGCAGCAGCGCTGCCGCAGCTTGCCATGTTTGCCAAGACCGACACCGACAAGCTGCGGATGCACATGTTCGCCGCGGGTGTTGGTGAGCGGGTTAATGCGGCGGAGGGCCTGCGCAAGTTGATCGAGCGTGCGGGGGCGAGCCAGACGGGAGGGTTGGCAGGGGCCGGAGGGGTGGCAGGGGCCGGAGGGTTGGCAGGGGCCGGAGGGGTGTTAGCCGATGCCCGGCTTGTGCTGCCGGTGGCAGAGTCCACCGAGGGCGATGCGGCGTTGACACTGCTGACGCCCGCACAGCGAGACGGGCTGATTACCCGGCACGGGCTGTTTGCACAGGTTTTGCTACTGCCGGCGACGGACCCGTCGCTTGCAAGCGTTCGCTCGAGTGGTGAGCGGATAGTGGCGGTGCTGCTGCTGGGGGTGTTTGCGGGCCTTGGTGTGGGGCTGCTTGCGGTGGCGTTGTTTGTGACTGGTATTGTGCTGCTGGCAACCGGTCGCATTCGCAGTCACTACCACCGTCCGCTGCCCGGCGGCTCGGTGTATCTGGAGACGTTTGCGCTGTTCCTCTTAGGATTTGTGGTGTTGTCGCTGGCCGGGATGTTTGGGCTCCCTGATGCTGTGAGCGCCACGCTTCGCTGGGCATTGCTGGGTGTTGCATTCTGGCCAATGGCGCGGGGCGTGAATTTCTCGCAGCTTCGCCGCGACATCGGCTGGACGGCTGGCGGCTCCGGGGCAAGGCTGGGGCCGGTTCGCTGGTTCAAGGAGATGGTGCTGGGCATCGCTGGATATCTGGCGATGCTGCCGATTCTCGGCATCGGTCTGGCGTGCACGATGCTGGTGATGTTCATCATCAACTCGCTGAGCAGTGAGCCGCAGTCTGCCGCACACCCGCTGGGCGATGAGTTGGCTCGCGCGGGCGTGTGGGGAAAGGTGAGCCTGGTAATTCTGGCGACGGTGTGGGCACCGGTTGTAGAGGAGACGTTTTTTCGCGGGGCGCTGTTTCGGCACCTCTCGGGGCGGGTGCATTTTGTCATAGCGGGGCTGCTGAGCGGGTTTATTTTCGCGGCGTTGCACCCGCAGGGTTTGGGCGGGATTCCGGTGCTGATGGCGGCGGGGTTTAACTTTGCGATGCTGCGGCAATGGCGTGGCGGTTTGATTGCCCCGATGACGGCGCACGCGCTAAACAACGGAACGGTCACCGTGATGATTTTGCTGATGACATCGTGAGCGAGACAGAGTTGCCCAATTTAACACGAGAGTGAAGGCGCAGCCGAAGCACGGTTTTTTGGCCAAAAACGATGTTTTTGGTTTGCCGGACTAAGTATTTTTGCTTATTTCAAACGAACATATCTGCAATCATCGAACGAAACATCGGATTGAAACGTATGTATCTATGTAGGACACCAGTAGGTCCACGACAGTCTTTTCTACACAAAGGAACGAACACATGGCACGTCGAGTTTTACCCACAGATCCCCAGTCCGTCGCGACGCTTGCATTTGCGACCTCGCCGACGATCGCACCGGAAGCCAACGTCGAGACCATCGGCGTTGACACCCGCGAGCGACTGCTTGAAGCAGCGGGCGAAGTCTTCGCGGCACGTGGCTACCAGAATGCGACCGTCCGCGAAATTTGCACGCGGGCGAGGGCGAATGTTGCGGCGATCAATTACCACTTTGGTGATAAGGAGAGCCTGTACAGCGAGACGCTGCAGTATGCCTTCCGGTTTGCTGTTGAGAAGTACCCGCTGGGCATGGGCACCAGTGCCAACGCCACGGCGGAGCAGAAGCTGGTTGCGTTCATTCACAACTATCTGGATCGTTTGCTGGATGAGGGCCGCCCCGCATGGCATGGCCAGCTGATTGCACGCGAGATGGTTGACCCGACTCCCGCGCTGGATGCGGTGATCAACAACTTTGTTCGCCCGCAGCAGCAGGGTTTGGCAGTGATCATCGGTGAGATTCTTGGCACCGCGGCCAAGCCGGCAACTGCCGAGCAGGTTCGCATCGGAGTGTGCTCGGTCGTGGGTCAGTGCGTGTTTTACAAGCACTGCCGGCCCGTGCTGAGCAAGATGATGCCCGAAATTGACTACACCCCCGCTGGCCGCAAGGTATTGGCCGAGCATCTGGCTACATTCAGTATCGCAGGGCTCAAGGCGCTTGCCGCCAAGAGCAACTAAGCTCCCTCCTTGAAAAGCCAGGGCACGCAAAGCAGAACGCTTTGCGTGCTCTGGTTTTTGGCTTGAGTGGGGCGAAGCTGTTCGGCGCTTCGCTTTGGCTGTCTCAAACGTAGAGATGAACGCGGAGGGCGCGAAGGGAAGCGGGAAAGGGACCCGCGGGGGAACAGGGAGGGTTGGTCTGCGGCTTTGGCAGAGTGTTGATTGGCGGAGGTTTCTGCCTCCGTTTTTTGTTTTTTACCATTCTCACTTGCAGCGGGGCGAATCGCGGCGGACTTGCTGTTACCCTTTGGCTTCTTGCCGTTTGCCCCCTTGCGCTGAGTACTTACTTATGTTCTTTGTTGCCCTGAAGATGCTGACCGGTGATCGCGCTAAGTTCTTTGGCCTGATCTTCGGTATCTCCTTCGCCTCGATGCTCATTACCCAGCAGCTTTCCATCTTTATTGGGCTGATGACGCGTACGTACGGTTTTATCACTGACACGAATCAGCCGGACATCTGGGTGATGGACCCGAAGGTGCAGTTTGTTGATGACATCAAGCCGATGCAGGACACGATGCTGCTTCGGGTACGCGGCGTGGCGGGGGTTCAGTGGGCGATGCCGCTGTACAAGGGGATTATTCAGGCCCGCATGGACAACGGCACGTTCCAAAGCTGCAACGTGATTGGTGTTGATGATGCAACGCTGATAGGCGGGCCGCCGGAAATGGTTGAAGGATCACTCGAGGGCCTGCGACTGGCCGACTCGGTGATTGTTGATGAAGTTGGTGCCCGGACGAGGCTGGCCAAGCCCATGCCCGGCGCGCCAGTGGATGCTGATGGGAACATACCGGCAACATGGCCCCGGCGGCCGCTGGAAGTTGGAGACACGCTTGAGCTGAACGACAGGCGGGCGGTGGTGGTTGGCCTGTGCAAAGTCAGCCGCACATTTCAGAGCCAGCCCGTGCTGTACACGACCTATTCGCGCGCGACGCGGTATGCCCCGCAGCAGCGCAAATTGCTGAGCTTTATCTTGGTGAAGCCGGAGCCTGGACTGGCGAGCGCGGAACTCACGGCGCGGATTCACCAGCAGACGGGGCTTGCGGCCATTGAGTCGTGGGACTTTTCCGTCATGACGTTCATGTACTTCATTAAGAACACGGGCATTCCCATCAGCTTTGGGATTACCGTGGCCCTTGGCTTTGTGGTTGGCACCGCCATCGCCGGACAGACCTTTTACAACTTCACGCTGGACAATCTCCGGCAGTTTGGTGCACTCAAAGCGATGGGAACGAGCAACTCGCGGCTGCTGATGATGATTCTGCTCCAGTCGCTGCTGGTTGGCATGCTGGGATATGGCCTGGGGGTTGGGGTCGCATCAACCTTCGCTTACCTCAAGAGCGAGCTGGCGTTTCGGCTGATCTGGCAAACGCTGGTTGGCACCGGCGCGGCCATCACGTTCATCTGTATTCTGGCCAGCCTGCTGAGCATTCAGAAAGTCATTCGGCTAGAACCGGCGATTGTGTTTAAGGGATGACGGGAGGGGGAGGGGGAGCAGAAAGCAAACAAGAGAAAAGATGAAAGGGAGGAACGGGCGGGGGGCTTTGGTGAAAACCGGGGACTCGTTGCTCGCTCGATGCTCCATGCTCCATGCTCCGTGCGGCATGCCACATGCGACGGGCAACGGGCAACGGGCGACGGGCGACGGGCGACGGGCGACTTCGTACTCACACCTGCGATGCCGCCTTCGTGGGTGCATCGGGGTCGCTGGTGGGGCCGGTGGCTACTTCCCTGAGGCCGGGCTGGGCGATCGTTGCGGAGTGAAAACTGGATCTGGTCCCAGAGGCCATGTCACCGGTTGTTCGGTTCTATCATCCAGTCGTAACCGCTTTCAGTCACGTAAATCCATGCCCGGAGCCGCTGCATGTCTGCCGCAAATATTCCTGTTATTCTCGCCGCCAAACGCACGCCCGTCGGTAAGTTCTTCGGTGGTCTGTCCAAGGTTCATTCGCCGCTGCTTGGCTCGTACGCCATTGGTGCAGCGCTTGGTGAAATTGGGGGTGTAGCCAAGCACTCCGCGGCGATTGATGAGTGCATCATGGGCTGCGTGCTGCAGGCCGGGCTGGGCCAGAACCCCGCCCGCCAGGCGGGCCTGAAGGCCGGGTTGCCGGACACGCTGAACGCCCAGACCATTAACAAAGTGTGCGGCAGCGGTTTGCAGGCCGTGATGCTGGCGGCCCAGTCCATTAAAGCTGGTGACAACCAGTTGGTCATTGCCGGTGGGTTTGAAAACATGACCGGCGCGCCGCACTTTGCTCATGTGCGAGCGGGCGTGAAGTACGGCCCGGCCCAGATGGAAGACCACATGGCCTACGACGGCCTGCGCTGCGCCTTTGAATTCTGTGCGATGGGCAACAGCGCCGACCATATCGCCCGCAAGTACGACATTTCTCGAGGCGAGCAGGACCGGTTCTCCGCACAAAGCCATCAGCGGGCCGCCGAGGCGACCAAGCAGGGCTGGTTCAAGAACGAAATTGTGGCCCTCACCGGCGAGCAGTGCATGGACAAAAAGTCGCCGGGAGTCTCGGCTGATGAGGGCATTCGTGCCGAGTCAACGGTTGATGCATTGGCCAAGCTGCGGCCTGCGTTTGAGAAAGATGGCAGCGTAACGGCCGGCAACGCCAGCCAGATCTCTGATGGCGCTGCCGCAATTGTTGTCAGCTCGCTGGCCAAGGCGGAGGCGCTGGGCATTAAGCCGATTGCCAAGATCGTGGCATATGCCACCGGCGGCGTGGCACCCAAGGACATTTTCGCAGCGCCGATTGTTGGTATTGCCCAATGCCTGGCCAAAGCGGGGCTCACCGTCAATGACATTGACTTGTTTGAGATCAACGAAGCGTTTGCGGCGCAGGTGCTGTGCAACATCAAGGAACTCAAGATCCCCGAGAGCAAGCTGAACATTTGCGGCGGCGGTGTTGCACTGGGCCACCCCATCGGTGGTTCGGGCGCACGCGTGCTGACGACCCTGATCCATCAGATGCACCGCACCGGGGCCAAGCGTGGCTTGGCCGCGCTGTGCCTGGGTGGGGGCAATGCGGTGGCGATGATTGTTGAGGTTTGAGTGGTGGAACATCTGGCCGAGTGGCCTTGCAGCCGGTGAGGCGCTTGTGTTGGCCGCGCTGTTTAGGTCCCGAGCATTTGCCGCCATCCTCGGCGGCACCGGTATAAGACCGAGGTGTTCATGGTCGGCCTCGGTGATGGTGGTCAGCTCCGCTTTGGCGCGGAATATTCAGGCGCGCCGGTTGACGATCGCCTCGATCAACATCAGCACGCGCTCAGAGGCGTCGCGGCACGCCAGTTCCCTGTCCTGCTCATCTCGCAGCCCGAGAAAGTCTGCGTATGACGCGGGTCCGATGTGCCGCGGTGTACGGAAGTCCGCCGCCAAAAACGCCAGTGCCTAGATAGTTAACCCGTGCGAAGCAAGTGGGGCGAACTCGCCAGCTACCGCACTTGTTCCACCGGGGTAGCTTTGGAGACAATAGACCACGTCGTACGCATCCTTGTTCTTGCGCCGGCCATTCATGGCAAACGCCTTCATTACGATGAACGCCGCGACACTCGCCACACGCAGAGCCACATCCGCCAAGGCACCGCCGGGCAGCTGCATCTCCAGTGAGATAGCCACACAGTGCTGCATCGCTAGGTCACACCCGCGGGCCTTGCGGGCCGCCAAATCTTGGACATGCTGGTGCCGGGCGGCTTTGCCACGGCCGCCGTACTCCGCCGCCAGCAAATCGAGGTTGACTTGCAGTGTGCCGTCGCTATCGGTGAACTGTCTCCAGAACTGGTAGCGGTTGACCGGATCGGCCTGAAAGCCAAGACCGGTCAGGATTGCGCTGATTCGGGTGTAGCACTCGTCGCTGATTGCCAGATGGTCGAGGGCGATGTCCACATCCATGCTGCCAATGTGCTGATCGGCGGCCTCACGCATGAGGATGCCGGGCACCCACCCGCCCACCAGCACGATGTGATTACGGTATTCGCCCAAGGCGCGGAACACCTCCGCCAGCACCGATCGGGCGAGCAGCACCCGACGCTCGTCATAGTCCGTGTGATTCGTCATGGGTCAAGTGGCTCACGGGCACAAGCAACGGTCAGTCTTACCAGGTCAATTTCAGCACTTGGTCAGCCACCGCTTCGGCGGCCTCTTCGCCGCGGCCGGCGATTGCCGCACAGTCCACAAAGGTCTGCACCGGCCCGGTGACTGGAAGTCCCTGCCGTTCGGTGCAGCGGTAAAACACTCCGTCATCGCAGGGCCGCACCAGCACGAGGTTGCCGCCAGACGACACCGGCTTCAGACCGACCATCTCCGCCGCGGTTGCCAGATCATCTAACAAGTACACCGTGCTTCGTGGTGATCGCACCATCGGCGTTAGTCGCCACGCCGCTGTGAGTCCGCACAAGGCGAATCGGACATCGCAGCTCTTGGCGTACCCGGCCAGTTTGCCCAGCACTTCATCGGGGGCGAGCGTGGTATAGCACTCCAGTTGCGACTGCTCAAAATTTGGCCGGCTGGCGGCCCATTGGGTCAGCACCGCGGCGGGGTTTGCCAGAAGAACGCGCCGATTGTCGGCGAGTTGGTCCATTGCACTTAGGCCCTGCTTGACTGCCGCCACCGTGCCCACACTTACTGCGGCCTCGCGTGACAGGTCCTGCATGAGCCAAGCGGTGCGTGGGTTCTCTAGCAGCACGCGCAGGATGCGCGATGACTTGGGAGTGAAGACAGACTTCAGTTCACGTGCCTCGCTGAATCGGTTGGGTCGGCCGGTGCGCTCGATGAAGCAATTGCCGAAGGTGAGCCACGCATTGCCAGAGCAGTCTACCGCGCCGATTCCGCGCTGGCGGCACATCGTTGCTACGCGGTGGGAGATGTAGGGGGCAACGAGCACGCCCACTGCCTGAGGTCTGGCGATGAGCAGGTTCTGAAGCGCCGCGATGGCGGCCTTGGCTGGCGCGGGCTGGCCGCTGCCGGACCAACCACAGATCAGCACGGTTTGGCCTCCGGGCCAGCGTAGCGGAATCTCCCAGCCGTCTGCATTGGGTCCATCGCAAATGGCGGCGCGGTCAAGCTGCACGAAGGGGATGCCTGCGAGCAGCTCCAGCAGCATGGGAAGAGCGGGTACGCCTGAATCAGCGTTTTTCATGTTTTTGACTATTTTCAGCATATGTTGAAAACTACTATATACTGAAAATTGTTCAATTTGGCCATTTTATTCAGATAAAAAATATTTTTCAGCAAATGCTGAAAATTAGACCAGCTCCTGCAGGATGTAAGGTGCTCCGGCTCATCTGTCACCTGTCTCGCAGGGTTGTTCCGAAGCACACCCAGCGGGAAAGCTCCCGCCGGAATTCGCCACGGATGGTATTTTCAGATTGGCAGCGGCCCGCTCAAACCACCCAGCGAAACACGCCTGAAAACAACAGCATCACCACCACCAGTGCGAGGACAATCATCACAAACAGTGGGTTTTTTGTGGGGTTTGGCTTGGTTCCGAAGCCATCCTCGAGTGATCGGCCGCAGTGGTAGCACATTGAGGCGTCGTCGTATACGTCTTTGCCACACTCCGGGCAGGGGCGGGTGATGCCACCGAACTTGTCGATATCAGCCTGCGTGGGGCCCTCATCACGCTCGCGATTAGGCCGGCCGACGCGGCCAACCACATCGCCGCTGCGCGGGGCTGGTCGGAGCCGTTTCTCCGGCTGCTGATCTGATGGGTCGTAGGTCATGACCCAATGGTACGGTCGTGGCGGTGGGTTGTTGAGTGGTTACTCAGACTTGGCCTGCCGGCGCACGCGGTGGGCGTTATCCAGACTCATCGCCATTGCCGTGAGCGCGGGCAGCACGCACAGCCCCACAATGGCCGCCAAGTGCCAGGTGCTTAGGTGCCCAATTTGAGCCGGAAGCAGCATGAACGAAGCGAATACCGCAGCGACCAGCGAAATGCTTGCGGCCAGAATGAGCAGGATGCGTTTGGTTTGCTGGGGCATGCGAGGCACCTTACACGCCGCAATCTCGCTTGGACTTGGGGTTCGCTGCGGCATCACATCCGTGTGGTGCAGCACGATCGCCATTTGCGAATTACGGAGGTGATTGAAGGCGCGCCGAGCGCACGAGCCAATGCAGGGTTTTCCTGTGTTGCGTCGCTTTATCACAAATTAATCACAGTTACTTGTTGGCGCCGGGCTCCATCGTGCTGACTCCACGTCTCCGCTGCGGCGGCTTTCCTGAGGGTCCGCGACTGGTCTGTTTCCGTGGGGAACATGTGGATAGGTATTTGTCAGGGACAGCCCTGTGTCCTTCCAAGTCCGATTCGGACAGGTTTGTGCGTCGAATTGATCTGAAAAAACAGGGGCCAGGCTTGCTCCAGCCGAGATAAGTCGTACTTTGTTTGGGTACCCAAACATAAACCTTTTCTCGGAGTCTCCAAATGGCAGCAACAAACCAATTCACACGCGCCGCCGCGGCGTGTACACCCGATCTGGTGCGGGGCGGCGTGGGAAGGAGCACGCCATCGCAGGGCCAAATCGTTACGCCTTCGGCGGATCAGCCCGAGGCATCTCGCGTGGGTGAGGGAGTTCGCAGGGCGACAACGGCCCGGACGTTCGCTGCTTCCCGTGAGCTTCGTGTGAAGCTGGCGATGGCTCTGGAGCACGCCGAGCTGCTTGCCGAGCCGGAGGGTGAAATTCTGCACGCCATCGCCGAACTTGGCTTCACGGTGCAAGCGCTGGCCAGGGTGAGCGGCAGATCCGAGCGTGATATTCGGCGGACGCTCAAAGGTGTTGCGGTGCGGGTTGATGCGCCGCTGTTTCGCTTTGTCGCGAAGACACGCATGGCCATGCCACCGCGACTGCGTGCTGTTGCGGAGGCGATCGTGCTTCGCGGCGCATCGCTGCGTCAGGCTGCTGCGGAACTGGGGCTGACGGTGTGGGTGGTGCGGATGCATCGCGACAAACTGCTTTCACGATTTGTAACTCGCCCGCAGGACTGAGGCTGTATTTCGGATTGGTAGGTCAAGCACCTTCTGCTGTGTTTGGTATTTCTGGTGGCACCTGCTGTGCCCCCGCCGTTATGGGCAACAATTTTTTCTCAAGCAAAAAGGCTATCTGTGCAAACACACATCATCTCAGGTACAACCACGCATCTTGGCACTTCGGCAGTCGGCCAGGTCTCTAAACGCTCGGCACAACGGCCAACACTCGCCGCTCGGATTGTCCGCGGCTTGTTTCTGACTATCGCAAGGCCAAGTGTGCCCAACCTCACGCTGATTGCCAAAGCGGTTTGCAGCCAAATCATGCGGCAGCAGAACGATTGCCCATCGCCGTCTGGGCCCGAATTACACGGCGTGATCGTGATCACAGGGCCATCTGGTGGTGGCAAGAGCATGCTACTGGCCGCAATTGAATGTGAGCTGCTGAAGCGGCGACGAGCCAGGCACCAGATGGATGCCAGTGACGCGGGGAAAATCCAAGCTCCCGGCGTGGCCGTGAACGCTTTACCGCAATCACCTTCCCGCGCTAAAGGAGAGCCTGACGAAACCGAGTCAGCCACGGCCACAATCCAAAACAGACCACTGATCGTGCGTGCAGACATGCTCCGGCACGCTGTATCCGTGCAAGGCGTTCGCCAACGCACTTTGCTGCGCAATCACAACAATGCGACGACTGGTGCGGCCGCCTTCGTCCCGCGATCCGCCCAATCTGCCACAACAATGCTTACGTGCGATCCGCCGCTGGATGCTGGAACCGCGACCGAAGGTGTGGCGGCAGCAGCGGGGCGAGCCGCATCGCGTGGCCGGCAATACCACACGAGAATCCAGCCTGCGGATGTGCGGGCGGTACACGAATGGCTGGCCTGCCTTGCAAGTGCTGGCTTGGCGGATGCCAGCGTGCTGCTGCTGCCGCTGCACAAACTCTCAACCGGCCAGCGAGCCCGTCACACACTGGCCGTGGCCATGCACCGCTGCACGCGATTGCAGCGGTGGGAAGTTCGCAGCGCGGCCAACGTTGGCACGCAACTGCAAAACCGCTGCGTGCTACTGGTTGATGAACTGGGCTCGGCGCTCGATTCCATTACTGCCGTGTCGGTAGCGATTTCATTGCGTCGGTGGGCCATCGCAAACAACATCGCCATCGTGGTTGCATCCGCAGATGCAAGCGTGGCTACTGCCCTAAAGCCACAGCTTGAAGTTGAGCTGCCTCTTCACAATGGCTTTGCGGGGCCGCAAGCAACCAGCCGGGGGCGAGCGAAGCGATAATGGATGGCTCACTTTTCTTCTCTCGCGTGGCGTGATTGCACCTCGAAGCAGTCAGGTACGTTGTGCGATCAGCTTCAGCCCGCTGGATCTTCATTTGTCCATCTGTCCGATCCAGATTCCGGCCAGCTTTCAAACCGCGCCAAAGTCATTTGGCAATTGAGCCAGTTGGCAATCTGGCATTTACAACACCCCTCCAATGCACTGCATTATCCAACAAACCACACTCTCCGCCCGCACAAACAACCCTGAGCACGCGGCACTGCTGCGTGATCATTATGCCGGGAACCACCCGGGCCTGCTCTGGCGGCGTTACACAGCAGTGTGTGACGATGCGCCGCTGGTGACCGCGGGCGTGCTGCTGCTGGCTATGCCGGTTCTTAATGCGCCGTGGCGTGCCATCGCATGGCCGACTCTGTTTAGCGGCATCGCCAAGCGCGAGGCTGCACGGCGCGCGAATGCACACGTGCGCACCATCAGCCGAATCGCAGTTGATCCTCGCTTTCGCGGCCGCGGCATCGGAAGTGCACTGGTCCGGCGGGCCGTTGCGGATTTTCATGCGGCAAGCAGCAGTGATGCCCAGCCGCACTTGCTTGAGGCCGTCGCCAGCATGGCGCTGGTCATCCCTGTTTTTAGTGCGGCAGGAATGCGAAGCATCAGTCTTCCGATCTCTGCCCGCAATCAACTGCTCACGCTCGCCCTCACCCGCGCTGGCCTGTGCCATGCAGATCTCATTGACCCTGAAACCTCATTTGTGATCTCATCGGCAACCGGTGGGCCGCTAGCAAAGCTCGCCAGCGCCTTGCGGGCGTGGGCCCGAAGCAGCGGCGGCACGCGCAAGCTTGTAAATGGTCCGGCGCTGGCAATGCACCACGCAGCGGCCCGCGGCTTGGCCGAGAAAGCCGTGTTCGTTGCCGGAGATGCTCTGGTAGCACACGCGGCGCGGCTCGCGCCAGCAGCACAGGAACCGAGGTCATAAACCATGTCTTCGAGGCGATGGTGCAATGGTGGGCTGGCGCATTGGACTTTGCCAAGTGTCATGCTGCAACTGGTCTCTGTTGCTCAGTTTGTATCGCGGTATCGGCTTTGTTGACCTGGTTTGCCCTGCTGAATTTGTTGGCTTCATTACACGAATGGTCGGAATTGCTTTGACCCCCATCGTCGCGCGCTTCGTCTGGCGCACCGTCATAAACCCTTGCAACGGAGACAAGCTCATGTTCCCGCACACGCCTGTTGCCCTCAGAGACCTTGTTCGTGAGTGCTTCCAGCTCAAGGCCGCCGCATCGCCACTGCTTCCCGGCGCGTGCAGTCCTTCTGATTACCTTGTTCACTCCTTCTTTGAGGGCCACTGTAACGGAGCTGATCCCCGGCTTTGCCCCAGTGGCAAAGCCGCGAAATGTCCGATGGACTGCGTGGTCTGGGCCAATCGCGGCGGCGGCAAGACGCTTATGGGTGCTGTTGCCACCATTCTTGATCTCATGTTCAAGCCGGGTATTCAGGTGCGCATTCTGGCTGGCTCGCTGGAGCAAGCAGCGCGAATGCATGAGCACCTTCTGCGCTTCTGCCAGAACCCAACAGTTGCGTTGTTTCGCCCAACTGCCACGGCGCGCACTCTGGCCATGCTCAACGGCTCACGCGCTGAGATTCTGGCCGCCAGTGAAACTTCCATTCGCGGCTCACGCGTTGCCAAGCTGCGATGTGATGAGGTGGACCTCTTCAAACCGCAGCTCTGGCATGCGGCACAGCTCACCACGCGATCGATCGGCATTAGCGGTCCGTGGGGTAACACGGTGCGGGGCGCTGTAGAGTCATTGTCAACCATGCACATGCCGCTGGGCATGATGTGGTCCATTGTTTCAGGAGCAGCACCGGCGGGCAGCTTTGCTTTAGAAGCTGATTCCGGCAGCGCCGATGAGACTGGTGCGGTGCAGAGGCTTCAGACCACCCAGAACACGCCAACAAATCGGACCGATGCGGCGAGCCCACCCAAGCGGGC
>JBBRKQ010000072.1:0-19054 GCA_038231815.1 Phycisphaerales bacterium | reverse complement strand
GCCAAGCTCGCCGCCTCCCTCCTGCTCACCCTCCCCGGTGTACCGTTTCTGTACTACGGCGAGGAAATCGGCATGGTCGGCGATAAGCCCGACCCCGAAATTCGCACCCCGATGCAGTGGACACCCGCCCCCGCCTCCACCAAGCCCGCAGCCACCTCCTCGCCCATCCCATCAACCGCGCCTGCCGATGCCGATGCCGATGCCGCCGCCCCCGCCCCCGCCTCCAACCCCGCCGCACCCACCAGCCTTCTCACGCAAACGTTCTCCGCCGTCAAGCCCTGGAAGCCCATCAACACCAACGCCAATCGCGTTAATGTTGAGCGTCAATCGACCGATCCAAACTCGCTGCTAAGCACCTACAAACGCCTCATTCGCCTCAGGCAGGAAACCCCCGCCCTTCGCCGTGGTGGCATCGTCATGGCCAGTTCAACCCACCCCTCAGTCTTGGCATTTGTCCGCACACCTGCGGCCAGCGGCGATGCTGCCAGTCCCTCCGCTCAACAGCCGGTGCTGGTCATCGCCAACCTCAGTGCCGAACCAATCCAGAAGTACACCCTCACCATCCGGGGCGCAAAGTTGCCCGCAGGCCCAATCAGTGCCGCCGAACTCCTCGCCGAAACAAAGCCGGGCACGCCCCAAATTCTCGCCAATCTGCAGGTTGCCGCCGATGGCGACGTGGTCTCGGTTACTCCCATCCCCGTGCTCCGGCCCCGAACGGTGTACGTCCTCCGCCTCGGCCAATAAGTCACACCCAATCCGCAACCAGTTGCCCGTACAGGCTTACCCTTCTCCAGCGTGGCAGTCACCCGCCTTCTGCGGCGTGGCTCAGCGTCACGTTCGTTCCTTGGTTTCATGATCTTCTTTGACGGAAATACTCTGCAATGAGCCACATCGCTGTTCGGTCCGCCGCGGGATTTGTCTGTGCTTTGTCCCTTCTTTACGGTGCTGGCCTAGCCCGCGCCGCCACAACCCCGCTCTCCGCGGCGATGCACGCAGTCTCCGCCGGGCTCCTCTTCACAGCCCCGGCCGCTGGCGCCGTCGCGGTAGATCTGCCCACCCAGCCCGGGCTCTCGCCCGACGGCAAAATAGTCGCCTTCGCCTGGGCCGGTGACATCTGGAGCGCCTCTACGACCGGCGGCACAGCAACCCGCCTAACCGCCCACCCCGGTGAGGACAAGCGCCCCGTATTCTCACCCGACGGCAAAAAGCTCGCCTTCGAAAGCGACCGTGATGGTGGTCGAAATCTCTTCGTCGCCGAGGTCGTTAGCCTCGGCGATGGACGAGTCGAACTCGGCGTCGTTCGCCGGGTGACCTTTGTTGACCGCGCGTTGTCGCTCTCCGGCTGGACCAATGACAGCAAAGAGCTGCTGTTTTCAGCAAATCTTGATGCCACCGCCTATCGCGGCAGCCGCATGTACCGTGTCGCCCTGCCCTCGGCCAGTGGCGATGCCGCCACAACCCTTGCTCCAATTGTGCGCATAAGTGAGGCCTTCGGCGGCATGCCGCGAATGGCGACCGATGGTTCCAGCATCGTCTTTCATCGTCGCACCATGGATGTCAACCGCCCGCGCTACGAGGGCGCCGGAGCCAGCGACCTGTGGCGCATGAACACCAAAGACGGCACGTTCACCCAGTTGTCATCGGCAAAAATCTCCGATGGTGACGGCTCGGTCCTTCCCGATGGCCGCGTTCTCTTTGTCTCCAGCCGGTCCGGCACGCACAACGTCTGGGCCATCCCGGCCGGTGCATCAGATGACAAAGCCGCAGTGCAGCTCACCAAGTTTGACCCCAAAACAAACGATGCCAAAGGTCTGACCATCGGTCACGGCGTCCGTGACTTGGCCGTCTCGGCCAATGGCAAGGTTGCCGCGTTCACCGTGTGGGACACCCTATACACGCTGGACCTTACAGCCGCCGGAGCCGCGCCGGTGCCGTTCGCAGCCACTGCAACCTCCGATGAACCGCTCGCCAGAATTCAGCGACGCGACATCAGTAAAGATGTTTCCGAGCACGCCGTCTCGCCCGATGGCAAGACTCTGGCCGTAGTCACCCGCGGCGAAGTCTTCATCCGCGGCACCGATGAAGGCCTGCCTACCCGCCGCGTAACAACCACTTCCGGCCGCGAGCGTGACATTGCTTGGAGCCCTGATGGCCGCGTGCTGTGGTTCAGCTCCGATCAAAGTGGCTCATCACAAATCTACTTCGCCACCGTGAGCCTCGCCCGTGAAGACCTTGCTGACCAGAAGGATGAGCCAAAGGAGGAGCCAAAGGAAGGGTTGAAGGCCGATGACGCCAAGAAGGACGATTCTAAAAAAGATGATGCCAAAAAGCCCGACGCCACCGATGAAAAGAAAGATGAACCCGCTGGCGATGCCAAGGGTGAGTCCAAAGCCGATTCCAAGGATACTGGCAAGAAAGAGCCTGCCAAAAAGAAGCCCGATTACGCAAAGCGCTGGGCAGAGGCCGTCCGCTTTGAAGTCCACACGCTTGATGTCAGCAAGCTCGCAACCGGCCGCGATTCTGGCAAATACGACGGCGTCCTAGGTGCCGAGTTATCCCGGCCCACGCCCTCACCCGATGGAACCAAGCTTTTGTTGAACCGCGGCTTGGGTGATCTGATCCTGATGGACCTGCGCACCAAAGAAGCCCGCGTTCTCTTTGACGGTTGGAACCAGCCCTCCGCACAGTGGGCCCCGGACTCCCGCAACATCATCTTCACCCGTGAAGATGAAGACTTCAACAGCGACATCTTCATTCTTGACACGCAGCCCAAGGCCGATGGCGCCTTGTCCGAAGCCGTGAACCTCACCCGCCACCCCGACAACGACGATTCACCCTCGCTCTCAGCCGATGGCAAGGTGCTGTACTTCCGCTCCGAGCGTGCTCGCGAGAGTGATGAAACCCAGGTCTACAGCATCTTCCTTGATAAAAAGCTCGAAGGCCTCCGACCCTACGAGCTCGAAGAGTACTTTAAGAAAGCCGCAGAAGCCGCCAAGAAACGCAAGCCGATTGACCCCGTTCTCTTCGATGAGCCAGAGCCAGCAAAGGAAGATCCAAAAAAGGAAGAGGCAAAGAAAGACGAGGCAAAGGAAGAAAAAAAGGACGACGCTAAAAAGGATGAGGCTAAAAAGGACGAGCCTAAAAAAGACGACGAAAAACCCGACCCCGATGCCAAAGACGGCGATAAAAAGCCCGTCAAGAAATCCCCTCCCAAAAAGCCAGAGCCGCTCAAGCTCGATACCGCTGATGCGTTCCTCCGCATCCGCAAGATCGGCAACATCGCAGGTTCCGTCGGCGCTGTCCTGGGCACGCCCGGTGGTGATCGCGTCCTGTTCTCCAGCGGTGGCGAAGGTGAGCCGCAGGTGCTCTCACTATCCTACAAAGGAGATGACCGCAAGGTCGTCATCACCGGTGCGGCCGCTGATGTCTCCCTGAACCTCGCCGGAGATCGCGTCACGTTCATTCGGGCCGGCGCCGTCTCCGGCCAGCCGCTGGCCGGCGGCAAGGTTGATGCGTATCCGCTCGATGCCGTCATCAACCTCGATGTGGCGGGCCAACAGCGCCAAAAGTTCCGTGAAGTCGCACGCATCATGGGCAACGGCTTCTATCACCCCACGCTCAAAAACCTCAACTGGCCCGGCCTGACCGAGCGTTACCTGCAATTTGCCGAGAAAACACGCACAAATGATGAATTTGATCGCGTCGCCAACATGCTCATGGGTGAGCTTGATGGTTCCCACGTCGGTGTGCGATCACCCGCGGGTCGTGCTGAAGCCGCCGTCGCCACCGGTTACCTCGGTATCGACTTCGTACCCGATGCACTCGGCCACAAGGTCACCCGCGTCCTCGCCCAAGGTGCTGCCGACCGTGAATCCAGCAAGCTCCGCCCCGGAGATATCATCACCGCTGTTGAAGGCAAGCCCGTCAAGGGCGAGGACCTCCTCGCTGCATTCGCAGGTCGCGCTGGCAAAGAAACTGTCATCGATATCATCCGCGCTGAGGGTTCTAAGCCAGCCACCCTCATCATCACGCCCATGAGCAATGGTGATGAAAGCGACCTCCGCTACCGCATCACCACGCAGGATCGCCGCGAGCGTGTCGAGAAACTCTCTGGTGGCAAGCTCGGCTACCTCCACATTCGCGGCATGAGCGAGCCTTACGTCCGCGACTTCGAGCGTGACCTCTTCGCCGCCGCGGACGGCAAACTCGGTCTGGTAATCGATGTGCGCGACAACGGTGGCGGCTCCACCGCCGACATTTTGCTCTCCTCACTCACCGCCCCACGCCACGCCTTCACCGTCAACCGCGGCCAAGTCTTTGACAAGGTCAAGCGCGACGCATATCCGCGCGACCGCCGCCTGATCTTCGGCTACACCCGCCCAATCTCGCTGCTAATCAACGAGAACTCCTACTCCAACGCCGAAATTTTCGCCCACGCCATCAAAACCATCGGCCGCGGCAAGCTTGTTGGCGTCGCAACCTACGGAGCCGTGATCTCCACCGGCCAGGCCACCCTTGTCGATGGCACCACCGTTCGCACCCCCTTCCGCGGCTGGTACCTGCCCGATGGTCGCGACTTTGAGAACAACGGTGCCACGCCCGACTTGGCCGTTGAAGAAACCCCCACGGATGAAGCCGCCGGCAAGGACACTCAAATCGAAGCTTCCGTCAAGGAGCTTCTCGCAAGGCTCGGTCAATGAGCGGGTGCCGCCTCGTCCACACCGCCGCGGCGATTGATTCGCCCGGCGGTATTCTCGTCCCCACAATGGGCGCGCTCCATGACGGCCACGCCTCCCTCGTCCGTCAGGCTGCAACGCTTCGCGATGACGATGTCGCCGCAGGGCGGCCCCGGCGTGCCGTCATCGTTTCCGTATTCGTCAATCGCACCCAGTTTAATGACCCAGCCGACTTTGCTCGTTACCCCAAAACGCTCGAGGCAGACCTGCTGATCTGTCAAGCCGCCGGTGCGGATTGTGTCTATGCGCCGGATCAGGAAGATGTTTATCCACCGGGTCAGGTCGTCGCTGTCCCTCCCTTGCCGGCCGCCGCGACCGATCCAGCGCTTGAGGATGCCCTCCGCCCCGGTCATTTCGCTGGCGTGTGCCAAGTGGTTCATCGCCTCTTCGAGCTCGTCCAACCAAGTGCCGCTATCTTCGGTGAAAAAGATTGGCAGCAGCTCACAGTGCTGGCGGCCATGACCCTTCAGCAAAATCTGCCGATTGTGATCATCCCCGGTCACACCATCCGTGAGCCCGATGGTTTGGCCATGAGCAGCCGGAATCGTTTTCTCTTACCGCTAGAGCGAGCGACCGCCCCGGTGGTGTTCAAAGCTCTGGCCGCAGCAGGCACACAAGCCACCGTCGCCGGTGCCGAAGCAAAGATGCACGCCCTGCTGACCGCTGCTGGCCTCACGGTGCAGTACGCCGTCGTCCGCGATGCCTCATCCCTTCTGGCCATTCAAACCGGCCAGCCCGCTCGCGCACTCATCGCCTGCAAACTCGGCAGTATCCGCCTGATTGACAACGCCCCCTGGCCGCTGATGCCCTGAATTGGGATGACCCCTCCGCCTTCATTACACGCTGTACCACGTTTGGGTTACTTTCTTGACTTCTCACGTACCGCGGACAGCCCCTGAGCCCTAGCCAGCAGCAAAACCTTCTCAACCTGCCCGGCGCTCATCACATCAAAATTGGTTTGCCCAGTCGCGATGGCCACATGCACGTAGGCCTCGCACATGCCGCACCCCGTGCAGCACTTGGTTTCTTTACTAATCTGCGTAAACCCCTGCCCCGCCTTTGCGCGCCGAACCACCTCTTCCAGTGATACCTCGTGACAAATGCAGCGTTCAACGCCCAAAAGAACTCCCGGGTTCCAGACAACATCGCCACCGCACAAATGGCGATCTGAAGCAGCCATACGAACAAGTGATTCTATTCACTATCGTTGCTGAGCTGAAGGAATTACCGAGGGAACATTGGAACTAGGGACAGGTTATTGGATTTGGAAATCTTCCGGACCATCCCCCGAATCCGCGCGGTCAGGTATCGGTCCACCAGTTCACCACTTCAGCTCGCACCAGTTCGTCTCCAATCGCCAACCAAACACCCCGCTAATTCCCTGCAAACAAGCGATTGTCATCCTCGGTTCCAAACCACCCGGTCCCGGCGGCTCCTGCATCCCCCGGATACAACCCACTGCCGTGCCATAGTGTGCGCACGTGCGCTGAAACGTGCCCATCGAGCCACGCTGCGTTGGTTGTGTTTCCCGAAGTTGCGGCACCACCCATGGCCTTGCCGCCGCCATGTCGAAAGTGAATCGATGGGTCCGGCCGGGTTGCCGCACCCGCTGGTCCGCCCATCCCAACCAACCCAGTTTCCTCCGGCAGCCATCGGGGTTCGGCAAACGAGTACTCAATCACCGAGGCCTCACCCTCCGTCCCCGCCGCAAACGCCGAATCGCTAAACAAAAGTGTCCCAGTTGGCCGGGCGAATCGCTCCAGTCGTTCACCGCTCAGGTCTGTCAGCATTGCCCCATCGGCGCCGCGCCGCACGCCCACATACGCGTTGTTGTACCCGTACCCGCCGCACCCCCGCTCAAACCCGCCTCCCGCCGCCGGACGTGCCGCAAGGTCCTCCAGCCGCTTGGCAAAACTCGGGCAAGCGCGCAGCGATCCGGCCGCTTCCAAATACGCCGTCATCGTGCCTCCTTGGCTGCCAAACACACCAAAGCCGCCAGCACGCGAGCCAAACCACCGGGTGCGATTGGCCAGAAAATTTGGCGCTCCAGCCGGAGCCAGTGACTTGTTGTCTCCGCTGTACATCAGCACCGCCGCGGCAAGCTGCCGGGCTGATGAGCCGCAGACCACACCCCGCGCCGCCTCTCGGCTGCCGGAAAGCGACGGCAGCAGCAGCCCAACCAGCGTGGCAACCACAGCAATAACAACCAGCAGTTCCACCAGCGTAAACCCGGCCACCGCCCGCCGTTTGAGCCCGCATCGCCGCATCACCAAAGCTCCACGTTGATCCGCTCGCAACATTAATTGCCCTCCGCAAAGCTGTTGATAAACGCCACAAAGTCCGTGCCGTCAACCACACCATCGCCGCCCGCAGGCTCAGCGCCGGCAACATCCGCCAGCAAATCCCCTGCGCCAAAGGCATTGATAAACGCCACGAAGTCTGTTCCATCAACAATCCCATCACCGCCGCCATTGGCGCCGCCCGCGATATCCGCAAGCCTGCGGCCCGGCCCAGACGCCGTGCGAACCTCAGCCACACCGCCAACTTCCGTGGAGATCTCACCAAACACGCCGTTGATCCGGTCAACCGCACAGATAATCCGCACAAAATCAATACCCGGTAGGTTGGCCGGCGCTCCGGTGGCCGCATCAACCGCCCAGCCAATGTCAACCGCATCGCCTCCACCACTGCCCGGCGTAATGCCTGCCACAAGCGGGTCATCCGGGCGGGTAAAAAACTCCTCCGTCAAGATCGCGGCATCATCCGGCGTCCCGTCCCCATCTGTGTCCCCAAGCACCATCGTCGGCGTGCAGTCTGCATAGCCCCAGACTCCTTCCTCAGTCGCACCAAGTCCCAGTGGGTTACTTACCACCGGCCCATTGAACAGCGCCGGTAACACCGGCGACTGAGTCATCCACACACCCATACGCCCCGGAGGAACCCACGAGGCTGCACCGGGCGGATACGTCGCATCGCTCGTGTTGCTGTCCCAGATCTTGCTTGCCAGCACATCATTCGGGGCGGCAGGCAAATGACTACCACGGATGATGTACCACGGGTCATCGGCCAGTCCGTTGCCGTTGCTATCCATACTCACATAAATCACCGCGGCCTCTGCCCATTTGCGGTTCGGGTTGCCTCCAACAAAAAACGCATTCCCAAAGACGATAAAATCCAACCCACGCAGGTTGCTGGCAGTGGGGGGCTGGTTCAGGATTCTGTGGTCAAACCCCAGCGTAATACTCCCACCAAATCCGCCAAGGGTTACCTGCTTGGAGTTGTCCGCGGCCAATACCCCGCCGCCGACCGGCGACCCCAGCGCCGCGGCAGGATTATCAAATCCAGGATTCTGCACATTCTGCCCCGGCGCCGGCTCATACGCAACCACCCGCGTTGCAAACGGGCTATCCACCGCAAGGCTCGGTCCCGCGCACAGGCCCCAAATCAGCAGAGGCCACACCGCGGAGCCGCACGGTTGCCAACGTCGTGTGCATCCCATCTCAAATGTGCGCACAGCCCGCATCCGCGCCATCGCCATCCATGACGGTGTGGCACGGCTAAAACCCGCGACTGTCAAACTCCTAAACTGAAATAGTGTTTCCATACGAACTCACACTTTGAACAACCAACGAGTCCTCAATTCAAAATCAAAGCCTAAAATCCCGCCGCGAATGTTCCCACTCGCAGCGGTTAGCCTTCATTGCCGTCTCGATTTACTTCAACCACTGCCTCCGCCTGCGCACCGCCACCGCGCCGCCAAGCGCCAGCACCGCCGCCCCGGCCGGCGTGGGAATTGCATACCGATAGGCAGTACCGCCACCCACAACCAAAAGCTCATCCGTCGCAGCGTTAAACACAGCGCTGTACAAAATGTTCGTCGGCCCCGGTGAGAGCCGCAGCCACGCCGTCGGATCCGGATTCGCCGGGTCAATCACCGCCGCATAGCCAATCTCCGTGGTGCCGCCAAAGTTGTCGCCGCCACCCGCCAGCAAGTTCCCTGCACCGTCAAATCCCAGCGGAGATGCCGAGAGAGCCGTCGTCACCAACGTCCCGGCCGAAAACGGCGTCGCCAGCGGGTTGCCCGGTGCCCCCAGCGAACCGAGGTCAAACGATCGGATCTGCCCAGTCGGCTGCGAACCTGACCCGTATCCGGTCCCGGTAAACAGCCTGCCGCCCCGAACCGCAACTCCACCAGAGCCCAGCCCAATATCTCGCAGCACAGTTGCAGCCGCAGCCCCTCCAGGAGCATCAAAGTTCACCCGGTACAACTGGCTGTTAAAAGTCGCGGCATCCGCCCCAGTCACATACAGCGTGTTGCCGTCCCAGGTGCCATCAAAGTTCCCGGAAACAACCCGGGTTGTCGCCGTATCGGCGGCGGTGCTAAGCCCGGCGGCGCTCACCACATACACCGATGCGGCCGCACTGAAATTGTTATCGCCAATGGCGATCCGCGAGCCATCCCCGTTGATGCTCAAAAAACTAGCTCCAAAGCTCGAGATCTGCCCTGCGGGTACCGAGCCGATACGTGAGAAGGTGCCACTGTTGGCAGCATCTTGCTGCCAGATGTCACGGCCTCGCACCTGCACAATTCGCCCATCAGGCCCTACATCCCACGCTCCGCTGGCTAGGGCAAATTGTCCGACCAGCGTGTAATGAGGAATGTTGGCCGATGGCTGAGCCTGCGCTGCCCGCTCCAGCCCCGCCGCACCCAAGCCCAGCAGCGAAGCCATCCCACCAGAAAAGAGAACCAATGCACACACGAGCCCCGCATTGCGGGGCGAAAAACGAGTCAAGCGAGCCATGCTCGCCACCTTTCTGTATCACTTCGATTCGCGCGAAGCGGCTTCCCAAACCATGCTCGGTGTTGTTCACCGGGCGGTGGCCCATCGCGGGAGTTCAGTCAGCGCGCAAATACCCGCGGGAAGCACACGGGGCCACGCACCGACACCCTAATCGCGAGGGCGTACAGGCACACAACACTCGGCAGGTCTTCCGGCTCCAGGTCAATCGCCCCGACCTTCCCGCGTCCATCCCGGCAAAGCCGCGATGCACGCAGTGGTCAATCTGGGGCGACGCTTAACCCGTTACGGCGGCGCGTCCGCGGTGGAATTGGTTCTGGCCCATCGAAAAAGCGGGACACGCTTTCTAGGCCAACAACCGTACCACACTTCCCTTTTCAGCCCCGGCTCCGGCAAGCCGGAATCGGGGCACCAAAGTGCAAGCAGCATAGTAGCAGGCGATCGGGGGAAGGCAAATCAAAATGTTTGAGCCAGGACATACATGCGATCTCTCGATGGAATATCGAGATGAACGCATAAAGCGCAGAAAAGGAAAGCTGCAAAGGGACGCAGAGGAAGATAGGCAAAATGGTCCAAGAAAGAGAAGTGGCGGTTTCTACGAAAGCCAATCGGGCATTTCCGGTCTGCCTCCGCGTCCCTCGGTTTTTTCCCCTCCGCGCCCTCCGCGTTCATCTCTCCGTTCCGTTTCGACAAGCAAAAACGACTGCAACGCCACACTCCGGGCACCGCCCGCCCGCTGGCAACCCAGCCAAGTCAAACTCGCAATTGCTACAGCAGCCCGGCGAAATATCTCGGAACTTTCGTGCGGCCACGAGGGTAATGCCAACACCCGCAATCACCGCCGGCCACATCGGACTGAGTATGAAAAATCCACCCCGCGATGGCGGATTGCTGAACCACCAGCGCATGGTGTACTCGCCATCCGCAAGCCAGTACGTTTCATCTACCCGCTGGCCCGGCGGCAGCCAGCCCACTCCGATTTGGCCGTGCTTGATCGTGACCGCCGCACCGTGCAATGAAGCGCTGGCGGTACCCAAACCGGAGAGGAGCCACACCACCACCAGAGCAATCGTCAGCGACCTCATCGCGAGCCGAACTGTCCGCCGGTGTGGCTTGAACATGAAAAAGTTTAGCAGCGGCATAGGGCCCTACAGCGAACTGTGGCCTGATGACGGTGCAGTGCGGCGGATTGGCCATCTAATGATCGCGATTTGGCCAGATAAAAAACAGCCCGCCCTGCTCGTGCAGGGCGGGCTGTCAAAATTTCTTCAATTAAATCGAAACTCAGTGCTTCCGGGCGTGCGGGGCGTTGTCAATTTGCATTCCGTAGAACGACCGGTATACGAAGTACACCGAGATCAAGAAGAACGCTACCGTGAGCCCGAGTGTGAGACCAGAATGGCCACTGCCACCGGTCTTCATGCTCACCGCAAGCTCAACTGCCAATAGGCCAAAGAGCGTGGTGAACTTGATTACTGGGTTCATTGCCACCGAGGAGGTGTCCTTAAACGGATCGCCAACGGTGTCGCCAACCACGCACGCATCGTGCAGCGGGGTGCCCTTCGCACGCAGCTCGGTCTCAACAATTTTCTTGGCGTTGTCCCAAGCGCCGCCCGCGTTGGCCATGAAAATGGCCTGATACAAACCGCTGATGGCGATGGAGATGAGATAACCGATGAAGAAGTACGATTCAAGGAACGCAAACGCCAGCGTGGCAAAGAACACACCCAAGAAGATGTTAAACATACCCTTTTGGGCATACTGCGTGCAGATCTCAACAACCTTCTTGCTGTCCGCCACAGAGGCTCTCTCGGTGTTCTCAAGCTTGATGTTGGCCTTGATAAACTCCACCGCACGGTACGCACCGGTCGAGACTGCCTGCGTTGATGCTCCCGTAAACCAGTAGATGATCGCCCCGCCGGTGATCAGCCCCAGCAGGAACGGGGGGTGCAAGATAGAAAGGTTCGTAATCAGCGCCGGCTCCAGACCATGGGTCAGGCCCACGATGATCGAGAAGATCATGGTGGTGGCTCCCACGACGGCGGTACCGATCAGCACCGGCTTGGCCGTAGCCTTAAACGTGTTGCCCGCGCCGTCGTTCTCCTCAAGGAACTGCTTGCCCTTCTCAAAGTCCGGAGAGAAGCCGTAGTCCTTCTGCACCTCAGAGTTAATGCCGGGCATCGTCTCAATGGTCGAGAGCTCAAACACCGACTGCGCGTTGTCTGTGACCGGACCGTACGAGTCAACAGCAATCGTCACCGGGCCCATGCCCAGGAAACCAAAGGCCACAAGGCCGAAGGCAAACACCGCCGGTGCCATCATCACCATACCCAGGCTGCCGCCGATCGTCGAGATCAGATACGCGATACCCATGAGTATCACGATCGCTAGGCCCAGCCAGTACGCCGAGAAGTTGCCGGCCACAAAGCCCGAGAGAATGTTCAGCGAAGCGCCGCCCTGCTTGGATGCCTCAACCACCTCACGCACATGGCGTGACTCTGTTGAAGTAAACACCTTGACCAGTTCAGGAATAATCGCACCCGCAAGCGTGCCGCACGTGATGATCGATGACAGAATCCACCACAGCGAAGTGCTGCCAGCCAGAGTCGGGATCAGCAGGTACGAAGCCACATACGTGAGCACAACCGACACGCCCGAGGTGATAAACACCAGGTTTGTCAGCGGCTTTTCAAAGTTCATCTTGTCAACATTCTGGTACTTCGCCTTGGCCATCGCTTCGTTAATGAAGTACGACAGTGCGGAGGCTACCACCATGATGATGCGCATCACAAACAGCCACACCAAAAGCTGAATCTGCACCGTTGTGTAGTCGGCGCCAGCGGTCTTCTCGTTAATGGCCAGCAGCACAAACGAGATCAGGGCCACGCCCGTCACGCCATAGGTCTCAAACCCGTCTGCCGAAGGTCCAACCGAGTCGCCAGCGTTGTCGCCCACGCAGTCGGCAATCACGCCGGGGTTGCGGGCATCATCTTCCTTAATCTTAAAGACGATCTTCATCAGGTCCGAGCCAATGTCTGCGATCTTCGTGAAGATACCGCCGGCAATACGAAGGGCCGAGGCGCCCAGAGACTCACCAATCGCAAACCCAATAAGGCACGCTCCGGCCAGCGTGCCAGGAATGAACAGCAAAATGCCCAGCATGATCAGCAGTTCAACGCTAATCAGCGCCATGCCGATGGACATACCCGCCTTCAGCGGGATTGCATAGCACGGGAACGGTTTGCCGCGAAGGCTGGCAAACGCCGCCCGGCTGTTGGCAAATGTGTTCACGCGAATACCAAACCACGCCACACCATATGAGCCAGCAATTCCCACCAGCGAGAATGCCAGAATGATCATCACCTTCGAGAACGGCATGCCGCTAACGATCTCCTTCGTCTCCGGCACCTCGTACGGCACCAAGAACCCAAAGTACCACCCCACAGCAATAGCAATAAACACCCACAGCATCATCAAGAACTTGCCCTGCTGAATCATGTACGACTTGCACGTCTCATAAATCAGCTCCGAAATCTCCAGCATCGACCGATGCACCGGCATGTGCTTCAGGTCATAATAAATAAACAAACCAAATCCCAGCCCCGCCACCCCAATAAACAAGCCAATCAGCAGCAGCGTGTGCCCATCCAGCCGGTCGCCAAAAAACTTTACCTTGCTCAGGTCCGGCAGCACCAAGCTCGCCTCGCCACCGGGCTTGTGCGCCGGAGCATCCGGGGCAGCAGCCGTTGCTGCCTCAGAACTCACCGCTGCTTCCGCGGCAAAGCTCGTCGTCGCGCTCGCCGTGAGCACCAGCGCTGTCAACAGCACGGCCAGCATCCGGCCACCGCCAGCGGTCGCATCGGAAAGCCATTGTTTGAATGTGTGTAAAGCGCTGGCACAGGGCGCCAGACCTGACTGCCTCATGGCAACGGGGTACGTGTCACGGGTCATCACGAGGGAGGCTCCTAGCAGGGAATCAGAAACCGCTTTCAGTCCGTTGAAAGCGTGGGGAGATAAAGTCCAGTACAGAAACAAATCAGCAGCCGAACGAACGTTCGGTGGGGCGAGTTTACGCCGCACCGGCGTTATGTCCAGCAAATTCATCGACTCAAAACGTCGATTCCGTCGCACAATTTAAGGCAGGCTCATACGTTCCCGCGGCCTGCCGGGGTCGGTGCGCAATTCCTGACGCCACTTTTGTTTGCACGCATCGCCCTTGGTTGCACCAATGAACAACCCGCGGGCATCGGTGCCCGCGGGTTGATACGGAATTCAGATTTAGCGCGGTCCGCCGCGGCCCATGCCGCCGCCGGGTCCACGCATGCCGCCACCGGGGCCGCCGCGACCACCACCGGGTCCGCCCGCGCCGCCCGGTCCACGCTTGGTGAACTTCACGCCTTCGGGAATCTCGCCCGTGGCCTCCATGCGCTCACGGATACGACGGCCGATGGCCTTGCGCACGTTGCGCCGAACGCGCTCCGAGGGCTTCTCGTAATACTCTCTGCGCTTGATGTCCTTGGTCAGACCTTCCTTCTCGCACAGTTTTTTGAACCTGCGCATGAGCTGGTCGGTCGTCTCGCCGCTGCGGGCCTTCACGCGAATGGCCATGTCGAACTTGTCCTTTCTCTAGGGCACTGCCGTTGACACAATGTCGGTACACAACGATCAGAACCGCTGGGCGGTGCTGGTCGGGATGCTTGGCTTGGGGGCAAGTAAATGGCCGAAAGTCGCTCCAATCAAGTCCCGAGGCAACAACATCTGCGAGTTTGGTCAAAGTAAGGATTTTGTGCGTGCCCAGGGCCACCTCTCCGATGCCTCTGCCAAACCCAAGTTTCAGCCCAAACGGTGGTATCTTTGCCGACGTTTTCCGAGCGCTGCTGGAATTCAATCCCGCCTCCCGCGGCAATTCTTGCCATCAAACGGCTTTTCCTTAAAATTTGCCAGCCCCCCGAAGCGCTCGCCAGTACCCTCTGCCGGTGCTGGTCATTGATGCGTACAACGTGCTGCACACCACCGGCATCCTCCCTCCGGATATCGCCGGCCTCGATCTCGATGGTCTGATCCGCCTCCTCGGCCAAGGCCGCTATGCCGCCCAAAAGGTCATGCTCGTCTGTGATGGCCTCCCCGCAGGCCTCAACTCCCACAGCGCCCGCCATGATCGAGCCCGCGCCCCCGCCTCCGCTGGTGATGCCCTCACACTCTCCCGCGGCAAGGGAATGCAAATCCTCTACTCCGGCAGTGCCGAGGCCGATGCCATCATCGAAGACCTAGTCGCCAAAGCACAGCGCACCCAAAAGCCGCTGGTGGTTAGTTCAGATCGACGCGTGCAGGCAGCCGCTAAAAAACGTCGCTTCGCCGTGATATCTTCCGAGCGGTTCTTGCACCGACTTGCCGATGACCACGCCGCGGCAGGCAAGGCCCGTACGGTCGGTCCATCGCCGCGTGAATTGGTGCCATTGGAAGCCAACTTGGTAGCCATCTGGGCCAAAGCACTCGGTTTCGATGCTACCCCCAGTCGCCCAGACGTTGGTTCGCGAGCTTTAGACGATGCGGAAGACGAAGCCGAGCAGCCACCGCTTCGCAGCACGCCGCTGTTTATCGGTGGCGACAGGCCCATCGCAAAAACCACTCTGCAGTCCAGTGCATCCACTTGTTCGCACGCCATCGATGCAGGCACCTCGGCCGCACAATTCGCCGCGGAGCGTGAAGCCGCCCGACAAATTGACCTGCATCTGGATCAGCAAGTTGCCGCCATTCTCCGTCGAGCCAAACACGCGCAAACTGCCGTGGTGCGAGCCAGGCCCGACTTGCCCATGGCTGTCTCGGTGCTCACCACCGCCGCGGGAAATGCGTCAATAGCTGGCGGCAAACGGCCCAAGGGTTCGAAATGGGCAAAACACACCAGCGCGGTCGATGCTTCGGCCAAATCACCTGCAAATGCCGCAACAAAATCCAATCCCGAGCTATCGCCGCTGCAAGTCCACATCGATCCGCAGCTTGAGTCCCTCCTGAACAACTCCAGCGAACGCCCTTCGGCAGCCGATTTGGACATGACAAAATGGCTCTCACTTCCAAACGCGATGGAGAACCATGCACGGCAGCCGGACGAAGCCCCCTCGACCTCTGGCAAACTGGGGCGCAAGTCTGCCCAGCTGCGGACCGGCAAAGCCGGTCCTGGCCGGGTCAAGAAGTAACTTACCTCTTTGGCGACCGGATCAGCCGCATCGGCACGATAGCTCTTGCCGTACTGGTGCTGTGCGTTCTAATTTCAGTCCCCGCGTGCAGGTCAGAGCCTGTCGCTGTCGGCCCCGATGCACTCGCCGCAGACTGGTCATTTGGAATACTCGGCGTAAACCTGCCGCCAAACGTTGAAACACAAACCGTAATCGCCGCCGCCGAGAACGCGCTGACCCGGTCCGGTCAGTCCATCACACGCCGCAGCGTGACATCCGCCTCCGGACGAATCAGCGGTTCCGCCCCAGTCCGCGGCGGACAACAAGCTGCAAGTGTGTTTGTTTCGCGTAACGAAAACAGCACAAGGGTCGAGGTCATGCAGTCACCAGCCGCAGAGCTTGGATCAAGCCGCGACCTGATGGACGCCATCCTGGCCCGACTGCAGTAATCGGCCGAGTTCGATTGCATGCGTCCAGGCGATTGGTTCGGCTCTAGCCCGCATCTCGCGGGTCAATCCCCAGCGCCTTGAGCTTCTTGTACAGCGTCGTCCGGTTAATCTTCAGCAGCTCCGCTGCCTTGAGTTTATTGCCGTTACAGCTCTGAATCGCCTGCAAAATAATCTGCCGCTCCGGCGCTCGCATCGCATCCTCAAGTGAGCTGCCCGAAGCCCCGGCTACCGGTGCCGTCACGCCCACGAGTGCTGTACCCGATGCTGCCCCGGCAGCAGCGGTAACAAACGGGTAAGCGCCGGTGGCAATGGGCGCGATGTTGGCGGCCATATTCGCCGCACCACCGGCCACGTGCGAAGGCAAATCTTCAACCTTGATAATCGAGCCGCGCATCAGCACCACCGCACGCTCAATGATGTTGCCAAGCTCCCGCACGTTGCCCGGGAAGCTGTATCGCCGCAGCGCATCCATCGCCAGCGGGTCAACGCCCGAGATGGTCTTGCCCATCGAGCTTGCATGCAGCGTCAGAAAGTGCTCAACCAGTTGCGGCACATCGCTGGTGCGATCGCGCAGCGGGGGTAAATCAATCTTGACAACGTTGATCCGGTAGTACAAATCCTGCCGGAACTTGCCCGCGGCCACCAGCTCCTCCAGCGGCTGATTGGTCGCCAGGATCACACGCACATCAACTTCAATTGTGGTGTTGGAACCCACCGGTTCAAACTTGCGTTCTTGCAGCACCCGCAGCAGCTTAAGCTGCATCGCCGGCGGTGCGGAGTTGATCTCATCTAAAAACAGCGTGCCGCCGTTGGCCGCCAAAAACTTGCCGACTTTGTCAGCGTGCGCGCCGGTGAACGAGCCTTTGACATGACCAAAGAGCTCACTTTCCAGCAGTGTCTCCGGTATGGAGCCACACGCCAGCTCAACAAACGGCTTTTCTTTTCTCGGCGACCTGAGGTGAATGGCGTGGGCGATGAGCGACTTGCCCGTGCCCGACTCGCCACACATCAGCACGGTGGTCTTCGTCGGCGCAACCGCCTCAACCAGGTCGTACGTGCGCTGCATGCGCTCATCTTGGCCGATCACGTTGTCAAGCCCAAAGCGAGTCTCAAGCTGCGCCTTCAGCTGGTGATTCTCTGCCAGCAGTGACTGCTGCCGAAGCGCCCGCTGCAGCGCCAGCCGCAGCTCATTGTCCAGCACCGGCTTGGTTAAATAGTCAACCGCGCCGTGGCGCAGCGCTTCAACCGCTGACTCAATGGTGCCGTACCCAGTCAGCAGCACCGCAACCGTGCTGGGGTGGTGCTGGGCTATGTGCCGCAGCAGCGCCATCCCGTCAACATCCGGCATGTTCACATCCGAGACAACTACCGCAAACGGCTTTGCCGCTGCCGTCGCTGATGCCGCCTTTTCCGCCTCGCCCAGTGTCGCGATCGCTTCCTTGCCGCCGATGGCGCTGGTCACATCAAAGCCCTCTTCACGCAGGAACTCCGAGAGCGACTCGCTGATGATCGGGTCATCATCAACAACCAGCAGTCGCGTGCCCGGCTTCGGCGCAAAGTTCGGGTTGCTCCCGGCATTATTTTGTTTGGCGTGACTTATTCTCATGCGGCCTCCCCGCCCTTGGGCGATTCATCACCGCTGCCAGTAGGCTTGCCGCCAGCCCTGTTTTCCGGATTGCCATCACCTTGCCGCGGGCGGCCGATGATCTCATCCATGCCCCGGGACTGCAGCCGCTCAATTGCAATGATCGCCCGCAGCATCATGCCAGGTCCGCCTTCGCGTGGCGAAAGTTCAACCTTCCCGCCGATCTCCGTCACCGCCTGCCGCACGATGCCAAGGCCAATGCCAAGCCCGCTCGATTTGCTCGTCACTCCCGGGGCAAACACATCCTTGCCCAGCAGTTGCTGCGGCAGCCCGGGGCCTTCATCAGATATTTCCAGAATCAGCCGCTTGCTACCCGACAGCTCACCCGTGCGAGCGCCAATAGTGATCACTCCGGGATTTGGGCGGCGGCACATCGCCTCAATCGCGTTCTTCACGCCGTTCAGCAGAACACACGCTAGTGTCGCGGCCGGCAGCGTGCCGGCCTCAGCCTCCACCTGGCGAGATATTGCGATGCCGTGAATGGCCGCCCGCTGCTCAAACATGGCGCACGCGTGCTCTACGGACTCTTCAACCGTGATCACGTTGCCCAGATCACCACCAATCGGCACCTTGTTATTGCCCGCCTGCTCAACCAGCCGCCCCATCTGCTGCATAGACACCAGAACCGACTTTAACCTGCGGTCCATGTCCGCTAATTCAACATTGTGGGCCTGCACGCACTCAACCCGGTGCAGCACCAAACCCACCTGGCGCATCGAACCATCCAAGAGATTATTGACCTCATGGGCAAGCTGCCCAAGGCGATCCACCACCGTCGAGGGCTCCACCGGTGGGGCTTTGAGGCGGACTGTTCGTGCTGATGGTTTCTTTCCATGCCGCTCCATATGTGGCGTTGCATCGACACAGTTTGAGCCTGACTTTGGCGAGTTGTTGCAAATTGGCGACAGTGGGGGGCGGCAATCATGAAACAGGGAAATCACCGAACAGGGGCACTGGCAAATGATGGCAACTGAAGACAAGGGTCGTTCTCCATTTTGAACGTCCGGATAATTATCGTGATTCAGTGGCACTGTTGGTCATGGACCAATATTCGGAAAAAATTATCCTAACACCTTGACAACATCCAAAACCCGGCGCACACTTCCACCGCACACCAACACAACAGGTTTACCCAAGGAGGTTCCAATGTCCATCTGCGCCCCGCTCCCTTCCACCATCGCTCTGCTCGCTTCACTCCGCGCCAGCTCGTTCGCCCCGGCTGACTTTTCCAGCCCAGCGATCGCGAGTTCAG